>JBKJJL010000004.1:0-12376 GCA_046597875.1 Fimbriimonadaceae bacterium
GTATTAGAGAGGTATTGGGTATTGGGTATTGGGTATTGGGTATTGGGTATTGGGTATTGGGTATTGGGTATTGGGTATTGGGTATTGGGTATTTACAGAACACCTAATACCTAATACCTAATACCTAATACCCATCCCCCTACTTCCCCTTCAGCTTCAGCATCTTGCCGTCGACCACGAAGCTGATGTTCCAGTCTCCGTCCATTATCGGCAACATCTTTCGCTGATCAGGGTTGAGGTCAGCGGGAGTCAGATAGCCTTTCTTCTCGTGAATCGCCAGTTGCTCTTTGGTCAGCGATTTCATGAGCTTGCTAATCTGGCCCGATTCGAACCGGTGACCCTCCGAGAACAGGTGCGTGTTGCCGGATTTCTTGAGCTCTTCGCGGGCTTTCTCCATGTGCTTATGTGCATCCTTTCTCGATTTCTCGATGTGAAGACGCTGGGCATCGGTGAGCTTTTGGCCTTTGGCATTCATGCGCTCTTCTTGAGCCTGTTTCATAGCCTTTTCGATCTCCCGATGTTCGGTATCGCTGAGCTTATGACCTTTGGCTTTCTTCATTTCTTCATGAGCCTGTTTCATAGCCTTCTCGACATCCTTTCGCTGGGCATCGGTCATCTTGTGACCCTTTTCATCCTGAAGTTCCTTCCAGTTGATCCTCGGCATTTTGAAGTCGTGCATCTTCGCCTTTTCTAGCTCTTCCAATGCTCTTTTCATACCCTCATGGGCGTGTTGCATCGCCTTTTCTGCCTTTTTCCGCTCTGCTTCTGTCAACTTGCGGCCCTTCTCGTCCTGCATATTCTTCCAGTCGAGCTTCGGCATTCCGAAAGTCTTCATGTCAATCTTGGGCATGACGAACATTTTGCCGTCACCAGAGTTCCACGTAAACGCCTTTCCGTCTTTGGGACTCATGAAGAACTTGCCGTCCTTCTTAAACTCTTTGCCGTCTGGCGTGAACAACTTCATATCAGTTCTCGGCATCGGAAAGTCCTTCGAATCCCATTTTAAGCCTTTCATATCTCCGCCAAAAAATCCCATTCCCGACTGAAACACGTAAACGTCGCCTTTCTTGACCCAAGTTCCGCCAAGGGCCTCTCCAATCGCGGCAACGGCATCTTTCAGGGGCTGATCGACAAGATTGATCATTAGCTTTCTTTGGGCGAGGTTCTGATCCGAGATCACGAAACTGATGCCTTGTTCGGTCAGCCACTTGGCGACATCCGAAACCGTCCCTTCGATCTTCACCGAGACCTTGCGGGCTAATCGATCATCTTGAGGAATGGGGGATGAGGCGAGGGTCCACATCCCGCTGGTTTTCACTTCATCCGATGGTTTCGTGGGTGCTTCTTGGGAGTTGAGGGCGTAGCCACCAGTAGCAGCGATGGCGGCGGCGAGGGCGAGTTTGAGAGTTGTAAGCATAGCGAATCTCCTAATGCAGGTTTTTCTGCATGTTGATACGAATCAGGCTTGCGGAAGGGTTCCCGCTAGGGAATTTGCCTCTTCCGAGCGAGGACCGGTAGACTCACCCAATGTCCGCCCTTTCTGCCGTAATCGCTCAGTTTCAAGACTTCAACGCCCTTCAAAAGGTGCAAGGGTTGATGTCGTGGGATCAGCAGTTGCTCATGCCCGCTGGCGGGGTTGAGGCGAGATCTGCCCACCTCGCGAGATTGGGGCGAATGGCCCACGAGATCCTGGTCTCGGACGAAATGGCCAGGTTAGTAGAAAATGCGGCGGGCGAAGCCGAACCAGGCTCCGACGACGCGGCGACTGTCCGCGCCGTGCAGCGGGAAATTGACGTTCGGAAGGCGTTGCCATCCGAACTGGTCGAGCGCAAGAGCAAAGTGTCTTCCGACGCTTACCTGGCCTGGCGCAAGGCGCGGGCCGAGTCGGACTTCTCACTTTTGGCTCCGTACCTTGAGCAACTTTTTGATATCGCTCGGGAGACCTCTGAACGGCGCGGGTTTGGCCAGCACGTTTATGATCCGCTCATTGACCTCTTTGAGGAGGGCGCGACCTACGCGCAAGCGCGAAATGTGTTCGACGCCCTCAAGGGCCCGATCCGTGAAATCATTGATGCGGTCCACGAAAGAGGTCCCGTCGATTCCCAGTTTTTATATGGCGATTGGGACGCCGAAACGCTTCGCGCTTGGGCGGTCCAAACGGCCACGAAGGTCGGATTCGATTTCACTCGCGGCAGGCTAGACGTCACAAGCAACGCGTTTTGCTCCAACTTTTCAAGGGGCGACGTGAGAATGACGACCCGGCACAACGATCGCGTCGAAGGCGTCATCTTCTCTTCCCTCCACGAAATGGGGCACGGGCTGTACGAGCAGGGCTCACCTGCCGAATGGGACCGTTCACCTCTCGCGGGCGGCACATCCATGGCCGTTCATGAGAGTCAAAGCCGCCTTTGGGAAAATATCGTCGGACGCTCGCTTCCCTTTTGGAAGCACTTCTTCCCCGCTCTTCGGAACGCTTTGAATGCAAAGCTGGATGCCAATGACGCAAACACTTTCTACAAAGCAATAAACCGCGTGGAGCCGGGGCCTATCCGAATCGGGTCCGATGAACTTTCCTACAACCTCCATATTCTCGTCCGATTTGAGATGGAATGCGAAATCCTTGAACGCAAGATTGCGATCAATGACATCCCCGAGGCTTGGAACTCCAAGTATGCCGAATACCTCGGCGTGAACCCGCAGAACGACGGCGAAGGCTGCCTCCAGGACGTGCATTGGTCCCGAGGGTCGGTGGGCTACTTTCCTACCTACACAATGGGAAATCTCATTTCCTGGCAGGTATGGGAAACCCTCCGTGGCGACTTAGGAGATACCGACGCCCTCATGGAGCGGGGGGACTTCGCTCCGATTCTAGGCTGGCTGCAAGAGAAAATCTACACGCAGGGAAAACGGTTCAAGCCCAACGACCTCGTCCATCGGGTCACCGGCAAACTTATGAACCCCGATGCGTACATCGCGGGGATGCGGACGAAGTATTTGGGAAGGACCAGCTAACCGTCACCACCCGCGGGGCGCGAGTAGTTCCTTCTCACTCAGCGACGACACGCTGATGCCAACCATCGGCTCCCCTAGGCCTTTGCTGATTTCGGCGAGCTTCTTGGCGTCCTGATAGAACAAGACCGATTCGACGATTGCACGGGCTCGCTTCGCGGGATCGCCGGACTTGAAGATCCCTGAACCGACGAACACGGTCTCAGCGCCGAGCTTCATCATCAGGGCCGCGTCGGCGGGAGTCGCAATGCCGCCGGCGCTGAAATTGGGAACCGGGAGCCGGCCTAGAAGATGGGTTTCGCGGATAAGTTCAAGGGGGGCCTGCATTTCCTTGGCGAGCACATACAGTTCATCTTCGCGAGCATTGTGGACCTGTCGTATCTGAGCCATGATCGTCCTCATGTGGCGAACCGCCTCGACGACGTCGCCTGTGCCTGCTTCACCCTTCGTGCGAATCATCGAGGCACCTTCGGCGCAGCGCCGGAGAGCCTCGCCCAGATTTCGGGCTCCGCACACGAACGGCACCGTAAACCCGTGCTTGTCGACGTGGTTCTCTTCATCGGCAGGAGTGAGAACTTCGCTTTCGTCCACGAAATCCACTTCAAGTGCCTGAAGGATCTCCGCTTCCACAAAGTGACCGATACGGCACTTCGCCATGACGGGGATCGACACAGTGGCCTGGATGCCTTGAATCATTTCCGGATCGCTCATGCGCGACACGCCGCCGTCGCGACGGATGTCGGCCGGTACGCGCTCAAGAGCCATGACCGCCACCGCGCCAGCGTCTTCGGCGATCTTCGCCTGGTCCGCATTGACGACGTCCATGATAACGCCGCCTTTCAGCATTTCTGCGAGGCCGACTTTTTCTCGCCATGTTTTCTGAGCGGTTGACCGTGTGGGTGCGAGAATATCCATAGCTTCAAATTCAATTGTACCTATGCCCGGTTGAACCTCCAAATTTGGAAATCGGCGCAACACTTGCTATAGTAGAGGGCGTGAAAGGTTTAGTTATCGGAATTTGCGCGTTTGCGCTTGGGTGCGGAGCGGTGGTGATGCTTGCTCCCTCGGTTAAGGTCTATGAACCCAACCCCAAGATTGGGAATGATCAGCCAGGAGCTCGGACTGCATTCCGGAGTCAACAGCGACTTTCCGAAGATGGCACCGTTCCCGCCAACACCTGGGAGGCGGCGAAATCCGAGCGCATCAAGCGGATTTCAAGTGCGCAAATGCGAGCGGGCGTTTCATCCGCCTCTTGGACCTTCCTGGGGCCAACCAACGTCGGCGGGCGTATACGGGCAATCGTCATTCATCCCGCGTCCCCAAACATCATGTGGATCGGATCGACGGGGGGCGGGATCTGGAAGAGCCTTGATTCTGGGGCAACTTGGGCCCCGCAGGAGGATTTCTTGCCTGGGATTACGATCGCCACCATGGTGATCGACCCCTCGAACCCGAACATCCTCTACGCCGGTACCGGTGAAGGATTCTTTGAAACTGAAGAGGGAACGACGAATACCGCTTGTATCCGTGGCGCGGGGATCTTCAAGACGACCGACGGAGGAGCGACGTGGAACCAACTTGCGTCAACCAACGGGCCAGATTTCTATTATGTAAACCGGATCGCAATGTCTCCAACCGACCCAAATACGCTCTTGGCGGCGTGCTCAACCGGGATGTGGCGTTCGACGAATGGCGGAGCGACGTGGACAAAGACCCTGGACAACGAATGGATTTACGACGTTGATTTTCACCCCACCGACGCTACGAAAGCGATCGCAGGAACCCATGCAAATGGGGCCTTCTACTCCACAAACGGGGGCGTTACTTGGACCAGATCCGTTAGCATCACCGCTCACAGAACCGAGCTCAGTTATGCCCCTAGTAGCCCCACTACGGTTTACGCAACCGTCAGCAGCGGTTCGATTCGAGTTTGGCGTTCGACCAACGGCGGTGTGACCTTTGCGATCCAGCCAGCGCCAACGATTTCGACCTATGAAGCTTACAACAATGCCTTATGGGTGAATCCAACTGTGCCGACTCAGATTCTGTACGGCGGCGTTTATCTATACCGTTCCAGCGATTCTGGCGCAACCCGAGCCCAGGTCTTTTCCAATATCCATCCGGACATCCACGGGTTCGTTTCTCATCCGCAGTACGACGGAACATCAAACAAGATTGTCTATGCCGCTACCGATGGCGGCTTGTATCGGATCACCGATCCTGCCGGAACGAACACCAATCTCTTCTTCCATCCGGGGATCGGGATCACTCAGTTCTACGGGGCAGCAATCAATCCAGTATCGGGCCGAATCATGGGGGGAACCCAGGACAACGGCACGCGGCTCTTTACGGGAAACATCAATAACTGGACTCAATCCGCAGGGGGCGACGGCGGCTACAACGCGACAGACCCCCTTGATCCCAACTACTTCTATGGGACCATCTACTGGGCTCTTCACTTTAGAAGCACGAATGGCGGGACGACGACGAGTTATATTTACGGTGGGCCCAATCCGATCACCGATGCTGATAATCGCAATACCTGCAACTTTGAAAACTACTCGGCCCTTGATCCCAACAATGCCAATCGATTCCTCGTCTGCACGCAGAGGCTATGGAGAACCAATAACGCGAAGGCGACACAACCGGATTGGTTTGTCATCAAGCCGAGCATTGCACCGCCGTCAAGGCCAGGAAAGGTTGGGGGTGGCAATTCACACTTCGCGACCAACAACCCTTACAATCTCTCTACGGTAGCCGTCGCTCCAGGCAACTCAAATGTCATTTGGGCTGGACACAACAACGGGCAGGTGTACATGACAACCAACGGCACCGCCACCACTCCAACTTGGACGAGAGTAGACACAACCGGACCCTTGCCGGGCCGATGGGTGTCCCGCATCGCCATCGATCCCGTTAACTCGAACCATGTTTATGTGGCCTTCATGGGATGGCATGACGACTCGATTTGGGAGACAAACGATGCCGGGCTCACGTGGACCGACGTCGCATCAGGACGCTTGATTCCGGCATCCGTTAATGTACTTGCCCTCCATCCGACCAGGCCCGGTTGGCTTTATGCAGGAACCGACTTGGGCTTGTTCACAAGCTCGGACGGCGGCGGATCGTGGTCGGCCGTGACCTCGGGCCCAGGGACTTGTGCCATAGAGGAAATCGCATTCCGAAATCCAAGCACGATGGTGATCGCCACCTACGGTCGAGGCATGTATCAGGCGACGATTGATACGGCGGTGGACCGGTTTTCGCCAGATTCGTACCGCATTCGGGGCGGCAGTTTGAAGTCAGGCGGCGTTTCCTCAATGCTCATGAGTGACAATTTGTGGCTCCAGTTCAACCGAGCGCCCCTCGGACTCGTTCGATGGCAGTCGATTGTTGAGGTCTTTGGACGGGGCTTGCCCGCTTCGGTCAGCGAACTCTCGGTTACCTTGGAATCCTCTTACTCGACGGTCGGCACGCAGCGGGTGAGTCTGTTCAACTTCGTTGGCGGCTATTACGAGGTCGTCGGCCAAAGATCGGTCAACACAACTGATTCGACGGCTACGATGGTGATTACCTCGAATCCATCTCGATTCATTGGAGCAGGCGGCCTGACTCAAATGAGGGTTGATACGGCCGCCTCGTTTGCAGCCTCCAACTTCGGGAAAATCGACTTCGTCGAATGGAAGGTCAAGCAATAATGGACGTTCTCAATCGCTCATCGCTCGTGTTTCGCCTGCCGTCCGCCGTTCAAACCGCGGTCACGGAGGCGCAAGTTCAGATTCGTCGGAAGGCGGGTGCAGACTTGGTCCGATGGACTCCCGGCGCCGAGTTGGTGTTAACCGTGATCTCCTTGGGCGAGATTTCACCGGGGCAAATTGCTCAGATCATGAGTGTGATCGGCCCCATCGTTCAGCGATATCCGGCTCCAAGTATCGTCATTGAAGGACTCGGCGGCTCGCCGACGAATCTTCAGCCAAGGTACCTATGGCTTGGGCTGTCCGGCGATTTGGACACTCTCCAGAAGCTCGATCAAGAGCTTGAGCGGGCAGTCGGTTCGATCGTTTCGGGCCACGAATCGCGGGGATTTCAGGCCCACCTGCCGATCGGCAGGATCAAGCAGGAATCCGAAGCTCACCGAACGACGCTGGGCCGAGCCGTCCGGGTCGCGGGAATCGAACACGTGGGTTCCTTCATTCCGCCGGGACTGGAGTTAGTACGCGCATCCTCGACCTCCCAAGGACCAACCCTCGTGACGGTTCAAAACTTTCCTTTTGGCGTCTAAGGCGTTATCAGCTATCCCGTCATGTTAGACGAGGGGAATGGTACATCCTTGCTCGCCTTCGCCGTCTTTGCGACCCCAGGGCTGGAGTGGCACGAAGCGCGTGCTTCAGGACGAAGATTTAGAACGGTCTTTACGGCTGTATCCTGACGATCAGCATGATACACGCCCGGATTGGCTAAACTCGGCGAATGCTCTCAAAAGGTTCTGCCAAGCATCCCCATCTCGGGGCGGTTTCCCTGGATCACATCGCCGAGTTTCAAATTGCTTTTGAATCCGAGAACTGCCATCGTCAGGCGATGAACGCGGTCTGCACGACCCCCGTTGGTAAAGTTGCGGCGAATCGGCGGCGGATTACGCAGACGGACATGACGTTTAGCGTGCACCTGCCAGAGAACAAGATCACGAGTCAAAACGGAAGTGGCCGATGTTGGATGTTCGCGGCTCTCAACACGCTTCGCGTTTTGGCGATGAAAAACATGAACCTGGGTGACGATTTTGAGCTCTCCCAGAACCACACCATGTTTTGGGACAAGTTTGAGAAGTCCAACTACTTCCTGGAGTCCGTGCTTCGTACCCTCGATGAGCCAGCCGACGGCCGACTTATTGCCCACCTATTCTCAGCCCCCATTCAAGATGGTGGGCAATGGCACATGTTCGTTAACCTCGTGAACAAGCACGGTCTGGTTCCGAAATCGGTGATGCCAGAAACGGAAAGCAGCAGCGCAACCGGACCGATGAACAGCCAGATCACGCTGCGACTGCGAGAGTTCGGCTGCCAACTTCGGGAGGGTCATAAGAAAGGCAAAACAGTTGAACAGCTCCGGAAATTGAAGCCCGCGATGCTGGAAACCATTTACCGAATGCTGTGCATTCACCTCGGCGAGCCCCCGACAGATTTCGAATGGCAGTGGCGCGATAAGGACAAAGCGTTCCATCGCGACGGCACCCTCACGCCGCTGGAGTTCTATCGCAAGCATATTGATGCTGATCTCTCCGACATGGTGTGCCTCATCCATTGCCCCCAGGCTACCAAGAGGTTTGACGAGGTCTATACGATTAACTTTCTCGGCAATGTCGTGGGCGGTGAGGAGATTAAGTATCTGAATGTTAACATCGACGTGATGAAGCAAGCTTCGATCAAGCAGCTTCAGAACGGGGAGCCGGTTTGGTTCGGATGCGATGTCGGCAAGTTTCTGGATCGCGATCGAGGTTGGATGGATGACCAAGCTTTCGCTTATGATCTCGTCTACGGATCTGTTTCAAAGCTTACAAAGGCCGAACGGTTGGACTATGGCGAATCGCTCATGACCCACGCGATGGTTTTTACCGGAGTTGATCTGACGGACGACGGCGCCCCCCGAAAGTGGCGCGTTGAGAACTCGTGGGGAGATAAGGGCGGCGAGAAAGGATTCTTCGCGATGTCGGACACGTGGTTTGACGAGTTCAACTACGAGGTTGTCGTCCACCGGAAGTACTTGCCGGAGGCGTGTCTCGCCTTGCTTACGCGGGAGCCCATCGGGCTGGAGCCCTGGGATCCGATGGGTTCATTGGCTTAGCACCCTTTAGAATCGAAAAGCATTACCGAAACTCGGAAATTTCCTCCAAGGTCTTGCGTCCGAGATCGGGTACGCGACAGTCCGGGTGGGGGTAACCGACGGGCAGTATGAGAAAAGGTTTTTCATTATCCGGTCGTTCACAAATCGCACGAAGAAACGTCATTGGAGCGGGGGTGTGCGTGAGCGTGGCGAGGCCCGCTCGGTGGAGCGCCTGGATCAAGAATCCGACAGCAATGCCGACGGATTCCGTCATGTAATAGCACTTCAATCTCCGGCCGTCGGGGAGTATCTCATAGTCGCGCCGGAAGACGATGATGAGCCAAGGCGCATCGGTGAGGTGGGCCTTGACGAAATCGGTTCCCAAGGGCTCAAGGGCCTCAAGCCACTCTGGTGGAGCCCGGCGCGTGTAAAAGTCACGTTCCTCTTCCTCCGCCGCAAGCCTGATTTGGGCCCTCAGATTCGGATCTGAAATCGCTACAAAGTGCCAGGGCTGCCGATGGGCACCGCTCGGAGCGGTACCGGCGATTCGGATCGCAGTTTCAATCGCCTCTCGCGAGACGGGGTCAGTCGAGAAATGCCGTACCGTGCGACGGGAGTTGGCGATCTCGTAATCTGCTCGTAAGCTCGCGAGCGAGGTTGCCTGTTCAACGCGGGTTGGCCGATAGATAACCGTTTTCACGCCACATTATGAGAGAGCAGCCGATACTTGCTCAAACTACTGGCTTTGGACGGGAGATGATGCGGAATACACAATCCATGCGGCAAAGGTCGGAAGGAAGGGCACTCCTTGGGAAGGCTATGATTGCGGTGTGGCTCGCGATAACGTTCGTGCAGCAGGCATTCTTGATCGGAGATCCAGAGTTCTCCGAGGCCTCCGTGGCGAGTATGCCGATGTAAGCGAGAGATTGAATCCCCAACTCCAGAGGGAGATTACGGGCTTGGATCGGCCCTTCGAACTCATCGGGCTGTTCGTAACCCTCGCCGAAGCGGGCCATCTCCCTCCCGAGAATCCGCAAATTCGCAAGGCGAAGACGATTCTCTCGGAGCCGTTTTCCGAACCGCGGAGCCTGGATGCACTGGCTGGTGCACTGGGAGTCCATCGCTCCCATCTAGCGCGGCTCTTTCGAAGGGAGCTCGGGATGGCGGTCGGCGAGGATCAAGCTCCTCATGAACGGCCTTCATTGGACAATCTATCTCCCGTTCTCAAATCTCGATCCCCTGTTCTTCCGTTCCCCCGTTCCCCCGCCCCTCAGGTATCCTTCCTTCCCGTGAAGCAGATTCTGCAGAACCTCGGCACCGGGGAGACGTTGCTCGCTGAGGTTCCCGCTCCGGGCATCTCAGGGGGCCAGCTCCTCGTCCAAACCCACGCTACGCTCGTCTCGCTCGGAACCGAGCGCATGCTCATCGATTTCGGCAAGTCCAGCGTCATCCAAAAGGCCAAGCAGCAGCCCGACAAGGTGAAACAAGTCCTCCAGAAAATCAAAACCGATGGCCTGTTTCAGACAATCGACGCAGTCAAGGCGAAACTCGACCAGCCGCTGGGTTTGGGATATTGCCACGCCGGAGTCGTGATTGGAGTCGGACGAGGGGTCGAAGGATTCGAGGTCGGTGATCGAGTCGCGACGAATGGCCAGCACGCTGAGTTCGTATCGGTTGCTCAGAACTTGTGCGCAAAAATCCCCGACGGAGTCTCGGCCGAGGAAGCCGCATTTACTCCTCTGGCGGCCATCGCCTTGCAAGGAATTCGACTGGTTAATCCGACAATCGGCGAGTGCGTTGCGGTGACAGGCCTGGGGCTGATCGGGCTCATGACCGTCCAGATGCTGCGCGCGGCCGGATGTCGCGTTTTGGGGATAGATTTCGACTCCGCGAAGTGCGAAATGGCTCGGCAGATGGGCGCGGAGACGGTGGACCTGAGTAACGGCGAAGACGCCGAGCAAGCAGCGTTAGATTTCTCCCGCGGGCGCGGAATCGATGGCGTGATCATTACCGCCAGTACCAAGAGCAACGATCCCGTCACTCAAGCTGCGCATATGTGCCGCAAGCGCGGACGCATCGTGCTCGTCGGCGTTGTTGGCCTCGAACTGTCGCGTGCAGATTTCTTTGAGAAGGAGCTCACCTTCCAGGTTTCGTGTTCCTACGGCCCGGGCCGGTACGAAGACAACTACGAAGGCAAGGGCATGGACTACCCGATCGGCTTCGTCCGCTGGACCGAGCAACGCAACTTTGAGGCCTGCTTGGACATGATGGCGAGTGGCGGGCTGGACGTCAAGCCGCTCATCTCCCATCGATTCACGATCGACAACGCGCTGGAAGGCTACGGGCTCATCTCATCGAAGGCGGCGCTCGGGATCATGCTGAAGTATTCCGAGGAGCCCCTAGATCGAGTGTCGCGCTCGGTCACGTTGCCTCAGCCGGCCGCACCTGCGGTCCCGCAAGCCGTCGTCGCGGTGATCGGGGCGGGAAATTATGCCGGAGCAACCTTGCTCCCCGCGCTCAAGCCCACCGGCGCGCGGTTGAAAACCATCGTCTCGAAAGGCGGCGTCACGGGTACACATCTTGGGAAGAAATTTGGATTCGAGCACTCAACGACCGACCTCGAAGCGGTTTTCAACGATTCAGAGATCAATACCCTCATCATCACGACACAGCACAACACCCACGCAAAAATGGTGATGGATGGCCTGCGAGCTGGGAAGCGAGTCTTTGTAGAGAAACCCCTTTGCCTGACCGAAGAGGAGCTTCAACAGATTGAGGCGGTCTATGAGGAGTGCGAGAATCCGATGCTGATGGTTGGATTCAACCGTCGTTTTGCGCCGCAAGTGGCAAAGATGAAGGAACTGCTTGATGCGGTTCGGGCACCAAAGGCGTTCGTCATGATGGTTAATGCAGGCGCCTTGCCGGCGAACCATTGGACTCAAGATCCAGAACGCGGAGGCGGTCGCATGATCGGCGAAGGATGCCACTTTGTGGACCTGCTGCGGTTCCTAGCGGGATGCCCAATCATCTCGATATCTGCGCATGCGATTGATCAAGGGGCTCAAAGACCTGACGAAAACATGTCGGTGACGCTCCATTTCGAGGATGGCTCCATTGGCACCGTTCACTACTTCGCCAACGGCGACAAGGGCTATCCGAAAGAGCGCTTGGAAGTTTTTACCGGCGGACGGATTTTGCAGCTGGATAATTTCCGCAAGCTAACAGCCTTCGGATGGACGGGATTCTCGGACATGAACCTTCGCCAACAAGACAAGGGCCACGCGGCGGAGTTGGCGGCGTTTATCGAAGCGGTAAAGTTGGGCAAGCCTTCACCGATTCCGTTTGACGAGCTATGCGAGGTCACGCGAGCATCGTTCGCGGCAGTTGCATAAGGGACCCATCCCGAGACCAACGATAGCCCGATCAAGTGGAACCCTCCATCTGGTATCCTTTATGTCTCCACTATGCTGCCTTCCCCGGACATTCTCAATGAGTACCCGCACGGTAAGTTCGTGCTCTCCAATCTAGCTGCCAAGCGTGCGAAGCAGCT
>JBKJJL010000079.1:0-8842 GCA_046597875.1 Fimbriimonadaceae bacterium
GACGTCGTCCTCGAAGAAAAGAAGCAGATCGTCCGCAAATCGGGGCTGCTCGAGTACTACCCGGCTCAAGACAAAATGGCCGACGTTGGCGGGATGGAACTCCTGAAAGACTGGCTCGAAAAACGCACCGACGCGTTCACCGACAAGGCCAAGAAGTTTGGGATTCCGTCCCCAAAAGGGATCCTTTTGCTCGGCGTGCAGGGCTGCGGAAAGTCCCTGCTTGCGAAGGCGGTTGCGGCGGAGTGGAACTTGCCGATGCTGAAGCTCGATGTAGGTCGGATCTTCGGTTCGCTCGTGGGGCAAAGTGAAGAGAACATCCGGCGCGCGATCAAGGTCGCCGAATCGGTCGCGCCATGCGTGTTGTGGGCGGATGAGCTCGAGAAAGGCTTTGCCGGAGTCGGGGGCTCGGGCGTCAGCGACGGCGGCACGACCGCACGGGTTTTCGCGACGTTCTTAACCTGGATGCAAGAGAAAACCAAACCCGTCTTCCTCATCGCGACTGCGAACGACGTTTCCGCGCTGCCCCCCGAAATGCTCCGAAAGGGTCGCTTCGACGAAATCTTCTTTGTGGACCTTCCCGACGCGGGCGAGCGCGAGCAGATTTTCTCGATCCACCTGAAAAAGCGCCACCGAGATCCGGCGAAGTTCACGTTGCCTGCCCTTGCAGCTGCGACGCAAGGTTACAGTGGTGCCGAAATCGAGCAGATCGTCGTGGGGGCCTTGTATCCCGCATTTGACGCGGGTCGGGAGGTGACGCAAGACGACTTGATCACCGAGGCAAAGGCGGTGGTGCCCCTGAGCGTGATGATGCGAGAAGAGATCGCGGAGCTCCGGGAGTGGGCAGAAATGAGGACGAGGCCAGCGAGCAAACGGGTTGGGGACTAGCTATCCTTTGAGATTTTAGAGTTCTGCGAATACTTTAGTGTATGGAGAAGTATTTCAGCGGCGCAGTTTCGGTGGATCCGAACATCATGAGCGGCACCCCGGTGTTTGCCGGCACGCGAGTTCCGGTCAAGAATCTGTTCGATTACCTCTCCTCTGGCTACTCGGTGGATCAGTTTCTAACGACCTTTGACTGGGTGAAGAGGGAGCAAGTAACAGCTGTCCTGGGCAGCGCATACGAGGCAATATTCGAATCCGGTCGCGCGGATGCAGTGGACTTACCTGGTAATCGCGTGTTCGCCATGGGATTTAAAGGGTTCGGCGGCGTATCGTGTTCCTCAACTTCGGCTTCGCTCAGGAACTCAAACGGTGGCCTTTGGAGATAGTGGGATCATGACCGGATACCGTCCACACGGTCAACGTATCCACCGCGTGGAAGCCCAACTTCTCGTACCACCCCTCAAGGCTCAGTTCGCATTGCAGCGTGGTCGCGCGGCCCCTTATCGCTGCTTCGTTTAGCATTTGGCGTACGATATCCGCGCCCCATCCTCGGCCTTGCCGAGATTTGTCGACACAGACATTGAACAAACCCACCATCGGACCCTCAACCGAAAGCATCGTCGCGCCGATCACGGTCGGATCGTTCCCCGCCCGAAACGCGTAGTGGGCAATCCCTTTCGCCCGCGCGGAGGCCTCCGCGATTCGCTCGCGGATATCGTTCTTGTGGTTCGGGAAGAACTGATCGGCCATGAAGCGCGTGACCACCATACGCTCACCGATCGTCGTCGCCTCCAAGAGGGGGCTGGCAGTAATCGCCGCCGCGGGAGCAGTCATGACCCTCAGGGCAAGCGCAGGTACGTATCCTTCCACGACGCCCTGGCTCAGCGACTCAAACGTGTAAATGTTGAAATGCGACCGGCCCATCGCGGCGCGAAGGACTTGGGGCAGCCCATCATTCGCCAACACAACGCCGAAGTTGCAAAGTGGATGCGCGAACGGGCCCCTCGCGATCACCGCCGAAGGATGGTGTTCGATATGCACTTGGGGCATGGTCGCCGCGATCGCCGTATAGGTCTCGATGAGGACGGCGATCTCGGGTTTCACAGAATGAAGCTCCACACGATGCCCGGACTCACCCTTTTCAGCGTCGCGAATGCGCCAATCGCCAGCCCCTTGTCGAGCCGAGCCCCCAGAAACAGTTGCGGCCCCTTGGGGGTGGCGATGGCGGTAGAAAAGAAGTCGCCGCGCGCGTTTGAGCGCCAGATATCCACTCCAAGACCAACCTGAAAACTCGATTCCGTGTTCGCTTGTAACACGATACGAACCGTAGGCGCATAGACGCTCTTCGGGGGCGCAAACGACTTCCCACCGAACTGGCCCGCGAAGAACTGACTCACCAATCGCAGGATTCGCCGTTGCACAAACACGCCGCCGTAATGCCCGGTATCGAGCCACAAAACCGAGGGTGAACCAAGCGCATCGATGAGCTTTCTTGTATCAGCGGGGGGAAGAACGGTGTCAAATTTTCCGCCGACGACGAATGCGGGTTTGCTCTCTCTCGTCGGCAAGAACCGAAGGGGTTCGACGTCCTTAAGCTCCTCGCGCAGTTTAGATTCGGTGTAGCCCTTCTTTCGGAGTTCTTCGCGGACTTTCACCACCCGCGAACTATTCCAAAGAATGTGAGCAAGGTCGGCCCCGCCCAGCATAAAAGAAGCGCATTTGAGCCTCGGCTCGACCGCAAACGACAGACTTGACACAATGGAACCCAGGCTTGTTCCCGCGATTCCGATCTGATTCGAGTCAAACTCGGGGCGGCTCACGATGAAATCCACGGTGCGCCTCACATCGAGGGCCGCTTGGCTCATCGTTGCAACCAAACTCTTCGGGTCCGGCAAGATCGCTCTCTCCCCCGATCGAGCCCCCGCCGGAGTTCGCTCCAAATGATAGGGAAGCGTCATCAGCACCGAGGCGATTCCCTGCCGAGCTAAATCTCCCGCCAAAGATCGCTCGATCTTTTGGTCATTGGCTCCCCAGTAGTGCAAAACTACGACAACTGGATAAGGCCCGGTCCCTTTCTTGGGAACGAATACACGCAAGTACACCGAATCGTTCTCCGCGACCCCGGACGGCTGAGACGAGGGAAACGACGTTTTGAACTCGGCAAGATCCTCATCGTCCAACTGCTGATCAACCCACGCGGGGAAGTCGACGGGAGGCGGGGCCTGCAAAACCGCCTGACTATACGCCAGGTGGAATACAATCCCGAATAGCATGGTCGCTACTACTTTTGCCGCTTTCTGCATGATGATCCCCCAGGCGCCTTCGTTCGAGAGCGATTTTGACACGGCGCTCGGTACGGTGGGATTGACGGTCAAAACCGCACGCTTTGACCGCGAACTTTTGCGATTTTGGGACGAGACCGAGTTCACCTCTCCGTTTTACTCGGCGGTGAACGCCGATCCCTGGAAAATGCCCTTTTATTGCGAAACTTTTCGCCGAGAAATCGGCGGATACATCGGTTTGCCCAGTGATACGCTCAATACCCTGCTGCGAATGACCGGCGATGGCACCCGGCGAACGCTCCTCGGAAGTCCAGTCGCGGCGATCGAAGCCGCGGCCGCAAAGCCGGGTGCACTCGAGAAAGTCTTGCAAGATTTGAAGGCCGCCGGCATCGTCAAAACTGACCCTCCCGCTCTTAGCGGTGTCCCAAAGGAGGTCCAGCAGGCCGCCGCCTTGGTGCTTTCGGCGGCGACCCAAGCCTTGCCGATGCGGCGGCTCGCCTTGCGGAATGTTGCCGACGTCGCCGATGCGTATGTTTTCGCTTCCCTGCGAGCCCGTTCTGAGCTTGATGGGGACGACGCGGATCGGATGTTGAGGCTCCAGCGTTCGATTGACCTCAGTTATCTCGGGGCCGCCGCTCATGATGTGATTTTCGCCTCGTATCGAGCCGATGGAGCGGACCGAGGGGGCGATCCCGCGAAGCCGAAAGCCGCCGCTCAGTTGGTTCGGGGGCTTTCCCCTGATCTGAAATACGACTGGGAGATCGAAACCACGTGGGGAGTCATTCGCCTCACCGGAGGCTCGGACACGACCCATGCCGATCGGCCGGGGCTCTTAATTATTGATACGGGCGGCAACGACACGTACATCAACGCGGGCAGTAACGCCTCGGCGGGGAACTGGCTCAGCCTCGTCATCGACACGCGGGGTAACGATAAATACCTGAGCGATCAAGGCTTGACCGCGACTGCAGTAGCCGACTTTGCCGGTCGAAAGGCAGGAGGGGCCAAGCCGGGTCCCGCGGGGGCGCTCTTTGGGGTCGCCGGAATCTTTGATCTGGGCGGGAATGATCTGTATCGATCCCATCGTCCCGCGTTTGGATCGGCGCGTTTTGGCGTGGCGGTGCTAGAAGACGAAGCCGGAGACGACCTTTATGACGCCTATGCGGACTCACTCGGATTCGGCACATTCGGCGCGGGCCTCTTAGAAGATCACTCGGGCGTGGATGGCTATCGCTGCTTCACCAACTCTCAAGGCTCCGCCGGAGTGCACGGCGTTGGCGCGCTGGTCGATCGGGCCGGGAACGACACCTACGACGCAAACGACAAGACGATCGATTTCGCCTCTCCCCAGAGTGCGGAGCACAATATCAGCCTGTCCCAAGGCGCGGCGATTGGAAGGCGGGCAGATTACACAGACGGGCACAGCCTCGCGGGGGGCATTGGGCTCCTCTACGATGCCGACGGAGACGACACGTATTCCTGCGGCGTGTTCGGGCAAGGGGTTGGTTATTGGCAGGGAGTCGGAATGTTGTGGGATGGGGCCGGCAAAGACAAGTACTTGGGCCAGTGGTACATCCAGGGCGCGTCAGCGCACTTCGCGATTGGTTACCTGGAAGACGTCTCCGGAAACGACGAGTACGTCGCCAAAATGAACATGGGCCAAGGCGCAGGACACGATTTCTCGGTCGGTTGGTTTCTAGATCGAGAAGGGAACGATATTCACCAGGCGCCAAACCTGAGCCTCGGTGCAGGAAACGCGAATGGAATGGGAATTTATCTGGACCTGATGGGCGACGACAGCTACGCAGCGAGCGGAGTCACGCTTGGAAAAGCGGCCGAAGCGGGTCCGACGGGTCTGCGTTCTCGTGCGCTTTGCTTGGGGGTTTTCCTCGATTTCCAAGGCGTCGATACCTATCCAGAGGCGCTAGCCTGGGCAAAGAACAACACAAGGACCGCGAACTGGACTCAGAAGCAGTTGAGGCAAGAGGAAAGCCAATCCGGAGTCTTCTGGGACCGGTGAGTCCGGTGGCACGACCGTCCCGGTCGTGCGTACCAAGAGCATCTCGCTCTTGTTCCCTCCGGATTTGCACCCCCGGACGGGGGTGCTACGCATGGCCGAGACGGCCTTGCTACTTGCTGCGATAGATTAGGCGAGCAAGCGCGAACAAATAGATGTGACCACACGGACGGCAAAAGTACAGATCGCGCAAGGTGAGAAACCAGGCGTAAAGGTACAAGAAAAACTGACTCCGGATATTCTGGCGGAGCAGTATCTTGATCCTGTCTACGCGTACATTGTACGCCGAGTGGGAGACCCGAATCTTGCGGAGGATTTGGCGATTGAAACCCTGCAGGATGCGATGCGAAGCCTGAAGCGCAGGCGAGGCGAGCCCTTGCCCTGGCTGTACGGCATTGCCCGCAGAAAAGTGGTTGATGCCCTCCGGCGACGAAAGCGGCGGCCGGAAACGAGCTTGGACGCCGCCAGAGAAATAACTGCCGACGCCAACGAGAACCCCCAAACTCAAGCCATTCGCAACGAAACGATGAGCGCGTTCAAAGTGCTGCTCAGCGAACTACCTGAGACTCAGCGCGAGGTTTTGCTCCTCCAACACTTGGAGGGTCTCGATGTCCGCGCGATTGCGCTGGTGGTCGGAAAATCTCCGATCGCTGTAAACAGCGCGCTGCAAAGGGCGCGCAAAACACTCCTCCGCCGAGCCACTGAGTTGGGAATCGAAGTGATAGAGGTGAACCCATGAAACTTACACTAAACGACCTGTTTGAAGCCACGTATCCCACGCGGCAACCCTCGGCAAATCTCCTTCTGCGGGCGCGATTAGTGGCCCTGGCGGCCAACCGCCGCGCGCAAAGACGCCTCCTCTTCGCCCGCGTTATGAAAGCGGGCGGAGTCCTTGGGGCGATTGCGGCGATCGGATTGGTTATCCCTTCCGCAAGGGCGGTTGTGACCGCTCGCTGGCTTGAGGGCCGCCTGTCTGACGTGAAATCGGCGCGCATCGAGATCGTCACGATGGGCGAGAATGGCCACAATAGCTCGAAGAGAACTGTTTTCTACGATGACGGCAAGTGGCGGCTGGAGGGCATGGGTCAAACCCTCATTTACAAGGGCGGCATCATGTATTCGATGCGGGAAGGCAGTCAGGAGGCGACGGCTCAGCCGGCTGATGGTCCATTTGGCAAAACCCAAAGCGGACTTTCGATGAAGGCGATGTTTGGCGATTTCGCTCGCTGGGGATGGAACCGTAAGGTCGAAATCTCGCGCGGGGTTCAGACCGACCAGGGCACTCGCGACCGATACCTGCTTACCGAGGAAGGAAGGACGACTCAGGAAGTGTTTTACGTTGACACGGCGACGGATCTGCCCACGCGGGTTGAGTTGCGGATGTGGAGCGGTGAAGGCTGGAAGGTGGGCGCCCACGTAAATTACAGCTACGATCTGAAGCTCGCCGGATCGCTCTTTGAAACGCCGAAGAATATCTCGAACCCGGCGCTGTCAGTTGCTACTCTTGCGAAAAGCAACCTGGCAACCGTTCCCCTCCAGCGCGGCAACTTCGTGTTGCGGGATGTCAGTGTTACCAACCTCGGCCACGTTATAGTGCTTTTCACAGCGGATTCGCAGCGGCATGCCGGTTGGTCCCCATTCTGCTTCCGAGTCACGGATAATCTGGGGACGAAATATACGTCGATGAGTTTCTCGCCCTCCGACGAGTTCCAGAATCAGCGCCGCGGGTTCTGGGTTGGCGACCTTCCCGTTCACGGCGAATGGCTCGTGCCCCTAGAGTTTTCGCAAGCTTGGAGACCGAGAAAACTGAAGATCGAGTTCGCGACAAGCAAAGGAAAGATGGCTTCGGTGGTTGGGTGGTTCTCTGTTGCACCGGACGGAACGAGGACTCTTCACGAGCCCAACTGGAGCGGCTACGACATGCACACGGTGTTCGAAAAGGAACTCGCTCAGCCGACGTGTGGGGAGTTTCCTGAACTGCTGGCGAAGTCGATAAGTGTATGGCCTTCCGAGTTGTTAACGCTCCACTCCGAGGGTGCCCGGTTGCACTACTATCGCCAGCGAGAGGACTGGCCAAAGGTGGCTCGTCACGGCGAAGCGTGGCTCCAGGCAGCCGACGTCTTCGAAGCGAACGGCCATGGCCCATGGTCTCGATACAGGCAATATCTGGACCTTTACCTCGCCTACAAAGCGCTGGGCAAGACTGAAATCGCGCGAGACTATCTCAGGCGTTCGAACAACTCCAGCCGAGAGTTTCCTGATAAGGAGTATGAGGACGCCCTCGCGAAGGCGCTCCGAGACGAAGGTCTCTAGAGCGTCATTGTTAGGCCCAGTTCTACAGCCAAAGTCCGAATCCACCGACAATCGTATTCCCTCAAAACAAAACCTAACTGAACGCGAGTCGTTCCCTCAAAACAAAACCTTACCGAGCGTGCCTCCTCAAGATATCTCTCAGACGATGTAAATCCTTGTTTAGCGCCATGGGCCGGATCGCTGCGAGTTGTTCCCTTAGCGCCTGTTTGGTTTCTTCGCTGACGCAGGGATGGTCTAGAGCGCGCTGGCATGGAGTCTTGGGGATGTCGTGCTTCTTGACGATCCTGCTCCCTTTGCGCTCTTTGCTCACGAGCATCATGCAGGGTTGGAGAAAGTTGACGTGCAGCCTCAGGACCCGGTAGAAGGCGTTGAGCGCTTTGCAGGCCTCTTCTCCTTCGAACCGATCGTATCCCACGTTGACCCTGACTACGGAGTAGTTCTTCTGCTCTACGCGGCACTGGTCGTTCTTCTTGTTGGGCCTGGATCTGGTGAACACGATCGAGCTGTCCTGGCAGTACCGGAGCATGATGTGGTTGATGAACTCTGCGCCCGAATCCGAGTCCAGCCCTTTGATCTTGTAGGGCATTTGGCTTCCGATCGATTCCACCCCGGTTCGAACCGTTGTTTCCGACCGGTTCTTCAAGGCCCGAATCTCGGTCCACCCGAGCAGGACGTCGGTGATTGTCAAGGTGTGCAGGTATTCACCGCTCGTATCGTTGTCGCAATGGTGGACAAGGTCCATTTCGCAGTATCCGGGTTCGGTTTCGCTCCAGTCGGCCCAGGTGCGAATCGGGATCTGCGACTTGAGCATGGTTCCCGGCCTGGTCAGAGACTGGCCGCAGCGATGTCCGGTTCGATGGGGGCGAAGGAGCCTGTCGCAAGTTGAGACGCTGATCTTGCCCAGCTTGGCTTGAACTTCCTGGGAGAATCCCCAAGCGCCTTCGGCAAGCACCATTTCGACGAGCCCAGGCAAAAAGGGAACCAGACGCTCAGAGCAAATGTAGCCCGTCAGTGCCCAGAGCATTTCCAACGCCGCCGCAACGTCGGTCCCGTACCGTTTCTTGGGTCTTCCTCTGCTCTTTGCTTTGACTGCAGGCGGATTCCTCAAAAGGAACATCGCCGTTTTCCGGTTTACCGAAGTCGCTGCCACGAACTCGTCGAGCATCGCCGACTTGCGCGCCTTAGGCGCTTTCAAGTACGCCGCCGAACGCGACCGAGCCAGTTCACGCCGACCAGAAACACTCATCGCATATCCTCTCATTCCTGCCATGAGGCCAGACTGCCTCAGTCAGGTTTTGTTTTGACGGAAGCACTTACGCTCAGTCAGGTTTCATATGAGGGAATGCGG
>JBKJJL010000099.1:0-9467 GCA_046597875.1 Fimbriimonadaceae bacterium
CGGGCTTGTTCCAAAAGCGTGAGGGCATCTCGATA
This sequence comes from Fimbriimonadaceae bacterium, assembly GCA_046597875.1. GTDB lineage: Bacteria > Armatimonadota > Fimbriimonadia > Fimbriimonadales > Fimbriimonadaceae > JANJUB01. Next base: position 36 of record JBKJJL010000099.1, read on the forward strand.
TCCACCATCCGCCATCCGCGAAATCGCCGCGAGCGCTGCCGGTTCGATCTCGATCGCTTCTTCTTTGGCCACGAAATCCAGACGGCCAATCAGATCTTGCATCGTCGCACGGTGGAACTCAAACTTTTGGCACCGGGACCGGATCGTCGGCGGAACCTTGTTGTACTCCGTGGTGGCAAGGATAAAAATAATGTGCTCCGGCGGCTCTTCGATCGTCTTGAGGAGGGCATCGAAAGCTTTCGGAGAGAGGTCGTGAACCTCGTCAATGATGAAAACTTTGTAGCGCGATGTGGCGGGCATGTATTCGACGGCCTGCACAATGCGCTCGCGAATCTCGTCGACGCCAGACTCGCTGGCGGCATCGAACTCGTTTACATCGATACAACTGCCGTCCGTAATGCCGTCACACATATCACAGGCATTGCAGGGCTCTAGGGAAGGCCCCGTGCGGCAACAAAGACACTTGGCAAGAAGGCGCGCGCTTGACGTCTTTCCGGTTCCGCGAGGGCCCGTAAAGAGGTATGCGTGAGCGATACGCTGCGATTGGATCGCGTTCTGCAATGTTCGGACGACGTGATCCTGGCCCTTCAGATCCGCGAAGGTCTGGCTACGATATTTGCGATAGAGAGAGACGTAGGCCAAATGTGAAAACTCCAGCGCCGGGAAGATCGCGTCGCCCAGCGAGTCGACTTACCGTTGCTGCCTTCCGGCCCTGGCGGAGTTCACCGATCGTCTGCCGCGCGGTTCCCGGCGGAATGCCCGATTGTAGCATTCCGCCGGGGGCGCTGGAGTCGTTACTTGGGAGAATCGGCGATGCCTTCGGACCCTCGAAGGACGGGAGCGTCCATGACGTCATCCGTTTCCTTGGCAAATTCGACTTGATCAAAGTTCGCGGTCTTGATAACCGGGGTTCGATCGGCCCACTCGCCTCGCCTGAGAATTTGATCTCGGGTGATCGTCAGCGATGCGTACATCACTCGGGCGGGCGGTATTTTTGTGTTCTCGACGAGCTTCCAATCCTTCGTGTATTCCACGTCGCCATCGCTCATGCGGATCGTTTCCTTGTCGCCCTTCACCCATATCATGTTTTTCCGAATGTCCGTTCGCAGGAAGTTTTTGTCCGTCATTCCGTCGCCGTTCCATCCAAACTTGTCAAGGATGTGTTGGGCTCCTGATCTCGGGTTATAGAGAAACTCAACTACAAACTCCTTCGATTTCCGATTGAATGGATACATCGTCGGGTCCTTGCTCATGTCAATCCGCCGATTGAACCGCTGATTCTTGATGAAGAGACCGTCCTGCATAAAGGTTGCTTCACGATCCGGATCGAGAATCACCTCATTTCGTCCGTCCCAATCCATTTCAGCAAGCTTGAATGACGGATCGTCCTTGTCTCTGAGGACAATTCTGATTCTCGTGCCCACCGGAAGGACATTCCAGGTTCCTTGAACCTTGATAACTTTGACATCTTCCACGATGACGCGGGCACTGAACCCAACGTCAAAAGGTGGATCTGTGTCGTAGCCCTTTGAAGTCTCCCCTCGCTTTTGGGCGAGCCAACCGCGTTGTGTCATGCGCACGAGAAGCGTATCGACATTCCCTTCCAGCGTTTCCATCATCTGGAAGTTTTGATACTCGCCCTTGTTCGCATCGTAGGTTTTCTTGGCTTCCTCGTAGAGCTTCCAATAATTGTTAAGGGCCTCATCGACCTGGCCATTGCGCTGGAAGGCGTTAGAAAGTAGGTTCCGGCGCGACGACATCATGTCCTTACGTTCTTGCCCGGCTTCAAACCATTTGACGGATTGATGATAATCGTCGTCAATCTTGTGGTACCAAATCCAGCCGGTCTCGAAGAAGAGCTCGTACGTGTTCGGATTCTGACGCGATCCTTCCTTTCCTAGGGCAAGCGCCGACGGAATATAGCGTCGATCGGATCGCTGCTCCTCATCCGTAAAGTTGTAGGCGATGTGCCACATACCCGTCGCATAAACGTCAATCTGTTTTGGATCTAGAATCGTACAAAGGCGAATGATCGGCAGAACGGCGTCGTAGTTGCCCTCATCAAAGAACGAATCTGCTCGAACCCATAGAATGCCGGCGAGGAACTCGCGGAATCCGAAGAGTTGAAGCAGCGTTTGATCAGGCGAAAGCTGTGACGCAAATCCTTGGCCCGACCAGTAATGCTTCTTCCAGATTGGCTGAATGAGCACGGATTGGAAGAACGCGACGCATACGAGTGCACCGATCCCGACGCCATAAAGTTTGCCATTGGATCTCTTCCTCATGGTTACACCTCTCGGCGATCAAAGATCAACATGCCTGCAATCAAGAGAACCACGATGTAGAACACCGCGTACCCGATAACGTACAACATGTACATTTGGGGGTTCTCAATGACCTGGCCGGGATTGATGATCGGATTTTTTACGTCGTAGTTCGCAAAGTTTGGCAGGATGTTCGTGATGACTTTGGCGACGCCCCGCATGATCGGATTCGCGCCTGAGTTCGTCTCAATGGACGCATAGAGCGGGTTCAAAACCGTTCCCACGCCCCAAATGCCAATTGACAGGAAGAAGTTTACAAGGGGGGTTGTGAACGTTGAAAAGAAGATCGCGACGGCCGCCAAAAGGCTCATTTCCAAGAAGTAGAAGATCGGCTGCATGGCAACCTCTCTCAACCGCGCGGCGTCCGGCTTTTGGAAAATGTAGAACAAAACCACCATGACGGTGGACATCAGGACGATCATCAACAGGAGCGCCAATACAGCACCCATGAACTTACCGACCAAGAACTGCCAGCGCATGACGGGCTTGCTCAGGATCGTGTAAATCGTCCTTCGTTCGATCTCGTTCGGGATCATGTAAATCGTCAAAATGATCGCGATGAGGGCGCTCGTCCCTCGCAGAACGGCGTACATCGTGGAGATCATCGTGGACTGCTCAGCCCGAGCCGAAAGCACGGACAGCGAAGGAATAATGCTGAGGAGCAGCACGCCGATCAGCAGGATGATCAGCAAGACACGGCGGCGAATCGCTTCGCCGACCGTGGTGGTGGCGATGGCCATGATGGCGTTCATTTTGCACCTCCGGCAATCTTGGCCGAATCGTCGGCGTCGCGAACGGTTTCGATAAACAGATCTTCCAAGCGCTTGCGGCGGGGGATGATGCTGATAATCTTGCCGCCCGCCGAGCGAATGCTGTCGATCAGCGCGTTGGGATCATTGTCTTCCGTCATATCGACGATCAATCGTCCATCGTGGAAGGAAACGGTTGTGTCTCCGCCGCGAGCCTGGTCACCGATTTCCTTCGAGGTGTTTTCGGCGATGATCTCAAGCCGACCACCTCGAAGGAGGTCATCGAGTTTGCCTTGACGTTCGATGATGCCTTTATTGATGATCGCGACGCGATCGCAGATGCGTTCGACTTCGCTGAGCTCGTGACTGGAGATGAAAACGGTGCGTCCCTCATCGCGGAACTGAAGAATAAGGTCTCGAATTTCGATATGTGCGATGGGGTCCAAGCCGCCGGTAGGCTCGTCCAAGAAGAGGAGCTTCGGGTCGTTGAGCAGGCTTTGGGCGAGGCCGATTCGCTGCTGCATACCCTTGGAAAACTGGGAGATCGTCTTCGACTTATCCGCCGAGAGATTGACCTTGTCCAGTAATCGGTGACACAGGGCGTCGTCCTTGATTCCGAACAGTTGACCGTAGAACCGGAGAATTTCCAGTCCCGTCATGTGCTCGTAATAATACGGTCGCTCTGGGAGGTACGAGATGATTTTATGCACCTCCATATCCCCGATTTCTTTGCCGAGGACATAGCCCTCGCCTCCGCTTGGATAGATGATGCCGAGAAGCATCTTGATGGTCGTGGTCTTTCCAGCCCCGTTCGGGCCGAGGAATCCAAAGATTTCCCCTTCCTCTACTTCAAGGTCCAGGTCTTTGACGACATCAATGTATCCGTGCAGTCGCGATTTATACGTCTTTGTGAGTTTACGAGTCTCTATGGCGGCAGCCAAGGGCAGCCCACCTCCCAGGTTAGAGTTGAAGCGGTGAGTATACCCGTGAGCCTTGGAGGCTCCGACTTATACCCGTCACGCATAACACGAAGGACGGCGGAATGGTTCGCCAAATTCCGTGAATTGTGGCAACGACGGGGTGGAAACGGGTCAAAAAGCAATTTTTCTTACACTTTTTTCACGGATCGTCCATTTTTTGGCGGAACGTGTCTTATAATGGAACCGCTAAGTAACCGTTAGCGCCCTCGGAGACACACGGACCATGAGAAGGGCGGTCGGCCTTGGTGGAAGCCTTTGCGGGAATGCTCTTTGCTCTCCTTTCAGCGTTCCCGCATTTTTTACGCCTCCCCGGATATAGCCGCGGTTCCGAGCGATAATTTTGCAAGCGAGACTTCCGAGCCCGGGACGACGCTTAACGTTTCGTGGGCGAAGTTTCGCCGGCGATCTCAAGTTGGTTTTCGTGTCCTTTCGCGGGTTTCGTGGTTTAAGTCCGGAATCAACCACGAAAGAACGCGAAAAGGCACGAAAAGCAGGTATGCCGTGCATCCAACGCATCCTCCATACGGGCTCTAGGCCCCGATTCGCGTGGGAAGAATGCGCAACCTTCGATTCGGCTCGTCTCCGACCGCCTCGCTCGCCAACCTTCTGGCCTCCGTCACTTGATGCTGCAACTTTCGGATTGGTGCCGGCTGGGGTGCCAGTTCGAACGCCTTGCCCGTCTGCATGACCGTATCGATGCCCTTCACAACTTCGTCCATAGCTGCGTTTTCGTATTCTTTCGGGTCACCGGTTTGGCGCATGATTTCGTCGAGCGCGCCTGAGATTTGCGAGAACGTGTTCGACTTCACGACGACCGCAGGGATGGCTTTCCCAGCCGCTTCACGCAGTTTCTTAGGCCGATTCGCGTAAGTTGAACGGATCGCCATGATCGCATCGGCTTGGGTGATATCCGTGCAAACGAACGCCGAAGCGCGCTTCTCTCGGATCGCTCTTTCCAGCCGAGTTCTTGCAATGCCGTACGGATAAATCCGCACGAGGCCCGGCTGTTTGCCAACATCCACCGGTTTGGGGGCTTCCTGCACGGGCTCCGGCTTTCGCGCCAGCGATGGGAATCGCTCGTTGAAGCCCGGATCCTTCAGGTCCTTGCTCTCGGCTTCTTGAATGACCTCGAACTGGCCGCCTTGCGTGCGGACACGGATTTCCGGCTTCGGCGGAACGCCGCGCAGAATGAGGTCTACAGTTTTTTGAACGTCGTTATGAACGGCGAGCCGATCGTAGTCCAGAAGTTCGACCACAACATCGAATGTCGGCGGCGACTTTCGCTCCAGAACGGTTTTTTGGGTGCCGCGACGACGGGCCTCGTCGTCCGAGAGCGTGACCGCTTGAATACCCCCGATCAAATCCGCGAGGGATGGATTGAGCATGAGATTCTCAAGCGTCTGACCATGGGCAGTTCCAACCAACTGAACGCCGCGCTCGTTGATCGTTCTCGCCGCCATCGCTTCGGATTCATTACCGATTTCGTCAATGACGATGACCTCGGGCATGTGGTTCTCCACCGCCTCGATCATCACCTGATGCTGCAAAGGCGCGGAAGGCACTTGCATGCGGCGAGCGCCACCGATTCCGGGATGCGGAATATCGCCATCACCCGCGATTTCGTTGGACGTGTCGACGATAACGACGCGTTTGTTGACCTCATCGGCCAACACGCGGGCGACTTCGCGCAGCTTGGTGGTTTTGCCGACGCCGGGGCGTCCAAGCAACAAAATGGAGCGTCCCGAGCGGACGATATCGTCAATGATGTCAATCGTGCCTTCCAGTGCCCGCCCCACGCGGCAGGTCAAACCGATCACCTTCCCGTGGCGATTTCGCAAACATGAAATGCGGTGGAGCGTGCGCTCGATTCCCGCGCGATTATCCGAACCAAAATCTCCGATGGACTTGATGACAAAGTCCAAATCATGTTCGGTGACCACCACATCCTCCATGCGCGTGGTGTGCTCTCGGTAGCGGGCCTCGGCGGGCCTACCGTAATCCAAAACAACTTCAACAAGGCCTTCAAGGGCGTTGTTCTTCTCGAGGCGCTCCCGCACCACGGTGGGAAGAACCTCAAGGAACTGGCTCATACCGTCGGTTGTAAAAGACATAGCTCTCAATGTTCGTGTGGGCACAGAACCCACACTTATTTGACGTCCGAATCCGGCATTTGGGCGTGTTAAGAATGGGGATTTTAGGGGGATCATGCCATCTCAGCGGAGATCGGCGACCAGCCCCGCTCCGTGGAGCTTGCGAAATGTGAAGGTGAGGAGTGGCTTGCCCCCGGGGTCCTCAGGTGAAATGCAGTTCAATGCCGAGTCTCGTACTGCTTGGCCCAGGCGGTTAGGCTCTGATCCCCAGCACTACGATGATGGTACAGCTTTTGATCCACCCCCTAGGAGTTCTTGAGCATCCGTCATCGCTGAGGCAGTCCGAGAATGTGAACCTCGGTGATTACGACGTGTTGAGTTCAAAACATGCAAGGCGTGTTGAGGGGGAAAGCTGTGACGAGATTCGTCACAGTTTGATCACACTCGGTTTTGTACAATCCCCACAATAGTTTGAAAACAGTTGCAGAACATGATGAACAACTAGGTAGTTCAATTCGTTCCAACCGCTCTGGCATAAGGGCACCAATGTTTCTGCGAGTTGTAACGGAAGCACTCTGATGCTGTAGGAAACAAGATATTTATAGGGCAAGGCTTGACAAATGCGGGCGCCAGCTCACTTCAAAGGGGGGTGAGCTCGGCGCTTTTCTGGATCTCGCCCGATTCACAGAATAGAGTGTCACGAGTTGTAAACTTCTGATAAATCATGCCTGGGGACACGGGACTGGCACGGACAGGCACGGACATTGGCATGAACGAGCCCCTCATTCCTAAGCACGGCGGATATCGGAACCTCAAGTCATTCAAGCTAGCGCAGCTTGTGTACGACCTGACTGTTCAGTTCGCCGACGACCACATAGACAGACGTAGTCGGACGAACGACCAGATGGTGCAGGCAGCCCGCTCGGGAACGCAGAACATTGGCGAAGCGAGCAGCTTTAGCGCGACCTCCAAGAAACTCGTACTGAAGCTGACCCAGGCAGCAAGGGCAAGCCAGGAGGAGCTTCGGCTCGATTATGAGGACTTCCTCCGGCAACGGAGCCTGCCCCAGTGGTCTCCGCGGCATCCTGCACTGATGCGCTTCAAGGCGATGCGATGTGCGACGTTGGCCGAACTCTTAGGTTGGGCAGAAGCCGAGGAGGAGCGGGCAAGAACACGTGCGGAGCACGGACGCGCACCCGCTTGGGCGAAGAGTCAGGGCCGTGGAAGTCCGTGTCGGTCCGTGCTTTTGGCCAACGCCGCCCTTTCGCTATTGAACGTGGCTTCGTACCTCCTGGACCGCCAGGTGCAATCCCTGGCAGACTCCTTCGAGAAAGAGGGCGGCTTCACGGGGAGGCTTTATCGGGTGAGGTCAAGGGCGGCGGACCGTAACCGCTCAGTCCACGCTGACCTTGATCTCCCGATGTGAGTCGTCGAGCGGGGCGATGAGAATCGCGATCAGACCTGGAATCGAGGCGAACATGACGGCCCAGAACACGCCGACGTATCCGTAGTTCGCTTGAAGCACTCCGCTGACTACGCCCGCGACGGCGATGCAGAGGGCACCCATTCCCGTGCCGATCGCGTAGTGGCTCGTCGTAAATCGGCCCCGCTGCGCGACCCACATGAGATACACCATATAGCCTGCAAAGCCGAATCCGTAGCCGAACTGGTCCACGAAGAGGATGCTGCCAATGGTCCAGTTCAGGCCCCCAGCCTCCACCATCGGTAGTTTATGATAGGCGACGAGGAGGTACAGGATGTTGGGGACGTGCATCGCCAAGGCCAGAGGGACAAAAGCCTTGCGAATTCCGATTTTTGAGACAACAAGACCTCCGACAATGCCCCCCAGGATGATCCCGACCACGCCGATGAGCCCACTCAAGATGCCCAACTGCTCGTTGGACAGAGCCAGCCCGCCTTTGTCCACCGCATCCTTCAGGAACAAGGCAGAAATCTTTCCGACCATCGCCTCGGGGAAGCGGTAGAAAACGATGAAGAAGAGGATCCCCGCGAAGCCCGGCTGGCTGACGAAGGAGCCCAGCGACTCGCCAAACTCGGAGTTTCGTATTGTGCGACGGGCTTGGGTGAAGGCGAGCAGACACAGGGCTGCGCAGACTGCAAGTTGGACGAGCTCTACGGTTACGGGGGAGACTGTCGAGCCCACAACGGGCCAATCCAGGAAGGGGACGCGGTTGTTGTCGGGGAGTTTCCAGCCCGAAGGATCCCATTTCCCCAAAGGACCTTCGACCGAGAGCAGGGTTACTGTGGTGTCTCCCGCGGAGAGTTCACCATTGTGAAAAGCCCATAAGGCGTGTGCAAACAGCCGCACGCAGGCGTTCAGGAAGAAGTAGCCCGAGATGCCAGCGAGAACCAACCAGACCGTGCGGAGGAGATTTTGACGATTTTCGATTTTCGATTTTCGATTCTCGAAGGATGATTCGCGCTCCCCCTCTCCGCGAATGTCTTGTGTTGCGGGGAGGGGGGTGGGGGGTGGGGTTCCGGATTCACCCAAGCTTCCCGCCGGCGCAACCCAACCCTCACCCCGGACTTCGTCCGACCCTCTCCCTTGGGATGGGAGAGGGTTAGGCTCCCCCGCGGGGAGGGGGTCGGGGGGTGGGGTGTCCGGCAACTCCCGTGGCACCGCGAACCGCCCCACTACATGCAAGATCCCATACACCACCGCGGCCACCACAAGAACGGCGGTCCACGCCGCGCCTGGCTCCATCGCGGCCCCATTTTTACGCATGAGGACGCCGGCAATGAACACCAACAAACTCGCGCAGAAGAGCCTCCCCAGGCGATAGAAGGTGGACATGAAGCCCGCCATTTGCGCCTGCTGCGTCTTGGTCATCGAGAGAATCGCAAACCCATCCGTCGCGATGTTGCAGAGCGCGCTCATCAGCGCCGTCAGCCCTAAGACGACCAACGAAAACCCGAACGCGTTCGGCATTCCGACGACGAACGCGGCGACTACGAGCAACGCCGCGATCGCGGATTGCGCCCCGAGAATCCACCCGCGTTTGGTGAAACTCAAGTCTACAAACGGCCCTAGAAGCATCTGCAAGCCCCACGGCAAGGCGATCAGCGAGGTCCAGCGCGTGATCTGCTCGTTTTGAATCCCGAGGTCTTTAAAAACGATGACCGAGACGTCTTGAACGAGCGTAACCGGCATCGCCTGCATGAAGTAGAGCAGTGGAATAAACGTCCACGGGTTTCGTTCGCCTCGGGTCACTTCAGCCATGCGTGGGTCTTACCTGAACAACCGTCTTTTGGACAAGGCCCGAGTTTT
>JBKJJL010000146.1:0-7387 GCA_046597875.1 Fimbriimonadaceae bacterium
ATGCAAGGCGGCTTTCAGCTTCACAAGTGCGGCAGTCGTCGGTCGAACGGCTCGCTTGCGAGGGCCCTTGTCGCCAATCATCTAATCACTTCCATCGTGATAACTTCGCATCTAACTTTACTGACTGAATCCGATTCGAATAAGTTAGGATCAGATTCCCCAAAATCCTTATCTTATCTGATTTTACCTTGCAATTAGGCTGATACCCTGTAATAATCAAGCCATTGACCACTGGTCCGACGTGACTATCTGCCCAGCAACGCTTGAAGGGGAGACGTTGCTGGGGCAGGCGCTGAGGACTATTCTCCACTGGCACGAAACTTACCGTTCGCTACCTTAAGGTACTGGTGTGTCCGAACCCAATCGACCACAAAACCCATTCCGAGCGGTGACCTTTGGCGCGCCGGGAAGATGTGGATGGCTATTTGGACACGTGCGAAAGCAGCGTCAAGATGATGAGCTTACCGCTGTTCGGTTTAAACTCAGAGCCAACCGCAAAGCTTGTAGCACAGGGGCATGCGATAAGCAAGGAAACCAACGCTGGCCACATGCGAGTGGACACGCCCAATCATGTACCGACAAAGCTAGCCTTTGTTCCTAGCTCGAGTCAGCACATCCTGAAGAGTGGCTCTTGAACCCCAACCCGGCCCCAAATCTCCATCTCCCCACCGTTGCGACCTTTGCGACCGCCGCGTGATGCACAGTCCTCCAGCATCCATCTAACGCATCCCGCCTCCCCAAGTCCCACCCCAAAGAGCCCAAACTATGCAAATCCACGCTCACCCCGTTTTGAGGTCAACTCCGTCTCCCTTCCCACCATAGATGTCGTTCGCTCAGCGCGCGGGCCGAGCGAACTTGCGAAAGAATCTGTGGAGGGCCCCCCAGCGCTGGCAGAATCCCGAACTGTTCATCCCACTGAAAAGCTTCGAACAGCCGAGCCGGGACCCTGCGTGATCCAATGTCGACGTGCATAGGCTTGCCCGCCCCAGATTCAAGTGCAGGGTGTATCCTAGAACGTTGGTCGTAATGAACATGAGTTTGTCGGGCGCTTTCGAGTTCACCCAATGGACGTATTTGACGTCGCTGGCCATGTCGGACTGTTGCCCGGCAGCGGTGGCTGGGAAAGCCCACCACAGTACCGCCAGCGGGAAGCGGCGCGAGCGATGCAACAATCGGGCGGCGACTATGGTGGGAAGGGAGACGGAGTCGACCTCAGAACTGGAGGAAATCAAAATGGGACGACGGTCAAATGCCACCCGGGTACCTGTCCGCATGACTCTTGACGAAATGCTCGGAGTAGAAGGTGACGTACCTTTTAACGAGTGCACTTTTCTTGCGCGTGTCCGAAAAGTTCTTTCCAAGCGGACTACAGACGATGACTTTGAGTACAACTTCCTTGCTTTCAATGCCATATCTTGCATTTCTGATTATTCGCCAACGTCCCATACTTTAGATGGCTTAGACGATTTATTGGAGGATTACATTTGTAGGTGCAGAAAAGCCTCAGAGGCCGATTTTATGTTGTGTGATCTCATTGTAGATCACTGGTATCCCGATCGCGTAAGACGGCTCATTAGAGCTTTGTTGCTTAAAACTAGATATCAACACCGGAGAGATCAATTTTTTCGACATTTAACATTCCATCATTCGTTACAAGAATATCCAATGAACGCTGCAGTATCCTCTGCTTCTATCGAAGCTGCTAGAGAAGGTATTCGTAGTGAGAATCGTTCTGTAAAGAAGAGTTCAGAACAGGTTCTAGAGTTGTTTGGAGGCCAGATCCCATGACCAGTTCGTGGTATCACTTTTTTGCGAAAGTTAACGACAAATCTTCACGGTTTGAGTGGATAGACCGGCCCAATTGGTCGGATGAACAGTGGATGAGGTTGAGACGTGGAGAGCAGCCAGCCAGCGGGACGCTTGCTTTGCGGTGGGTGGGAACATCGACCCCTCCGGACTTTTTCCGGGTCTGGTTTTGCTGCGAAGCCGTATCGACCAGGGCCTTGGATCAGCTAGGAAAGGCAGGTGTTACTGGGTTAAGTTTTCTTCCATTCGGGGTCAGTGTCGAAGGCAAGTGGGAGGATTACTCGGTGCTCGCCACGACGCAAGAGGTGAAGTCAGTGTGCTTCGAAACGGAGGTTGCAACATGGGGCTCGTCCAAGGAACTTGGAGGGCCGCGAGTCGAGGGCTTGGACGAGGTGATGTCCGATATTTTTGTGTTGCCGATTCGAGCGCAGTTGCAAGACTTTGTCGTTTCCGAGCACTTCTTAAAAATATGTAGGGCGTCGCGGCTATCTAATTGGGGCAGCAGTCCCTTATCGCAACTGACCGTCACATTGACCGATCCAGAGCGAGTAGCATGTGAGGACTAAAATACCATCTATCACCTCGTCCGCTCGCGGGTGACTTGGAGTTAGAGTGCTTCCTTAACCCAGCCCGAGCCCAAATCGCCGGCGGTCTCGCCGCGTGATGCTCCCTACTGCAATCCATCCAATCCATCCAACCCATCCCACCCAAGCAACCCATCCCAAAAATCAGGTTGACAAACTTGCCCCGACTCTACTTAAGGGCATGAACGCGCTTTCAAAACAACATGCCCATCCTCACCGACCTCACGAGCCTGACCACTTATGCGACCACAACCCGAGCCCGAAAAAAAAGTGGTGATGTGAAAATGAAAATGAAATGATGTGATTTGCGCGCAACTCGGCCTTGCAGAGTGCATATTGAACCTGTAAAGACACCCCATCTGAGACCAACTCCCTCAAGCCAACCGCCGCGACCCTTGCGACCGCCGCGTGTCGCACAGTCCGCTAGCAATCCATCCAATCCATCCGATGCATCCCCCATCCCCCATCCCAACACGACAGGCGGTACCCTGTACACCTATGTCCCTTGTTCAAGTCATCCCTCTCGGCGGCGTTGGTGAGATCGGAAAAAACTGCACCGTCTTCCGTCAGGGAGACGACATCGTCGTCATCGACGTCGGTCTCAGTTTCCCGAACGAAGAAATGCCCGGAGTGGATATCGTCATCCCGGATTTCACCTATCTCATCGAAAATAAAGACCTCATTCGAGGCATTTTCCTGACCCATGCCCACGAAGATCACGTCGGTTCCCTTCCCTACTTGCTGCGACAAATTCAGCCTCCGGTGTACGCGAGCGAGTTCACCCATGCGCTGATTCGCAACAAGCTGGAAGAGAAGACCGACATCAAATCGCTCGACCTGCGAACGTTCAAAGCTGGCGATGAGATCGAGTGCGGTTCACTCGTGGTGGAGCCGGTCCGGGTCACCCACTCGATCCCCGAGACAACCGCGATGGCGATCAAAACGTCGCAAGGCATTGTCCTGATGACCGCCGACTTCAAGTTCGACTTCACCCCCGTAGACGGGAAACTTTCGAACCTGGCCCGGTTCGGAGAACTTGGAAAGGAAGGCGTAATTCTCCTCCTGAGCGACTCGACGAACGTGGAGCGTCCCGGTTGGGGCCCAAGTGAGCGCGATGTCGCCCAAGGACTTCGCAAGGTCTTCCTAGAGGCCGCTGGTCGGGTTCTCTTGACGAGTTTCTCAAGCAATATCCACCGGATGCAGCAGGTGTACGACGTAGCTGCCGAAACCGGACGAAAGGTTGCCGTGGTCGGCCGGCGGATGGAGATGAATGTTGAAGTCTGCTCCCGGATGGGCTACCTGAAGATTCCACCGAACACAAGGGCGACTCTGGACGAGCTGCGCTTCATGGAACCGAACAAGGTCGCGATCTTGACGACGGGGAGCCAAGGCGAACCGATGTCCGCACTCGTCAAAATGTCGCGAGAAGAATATGGCCGATTACAGCTTGTTTCAGGCGACACATTGATCTACTCGGCTCGTCCTATCCCCGGCAATGAGGCCGCGATTTGGCGCACCATCAACCGCTTGTTCCGCATGGGTGTCAATGTAGTTTACGAATCAGCTACCCCAGTCCACGTTAGCGGCCATGCTTATCAAGAAGAGCTGAAGATGATGATCAATCTAACGCGGCCTTTCTATGTAGCCCCCGTTCACGGTGAGCCGCGACATCAAAATCTTTACAACCACATTGCGGTGGAAATGGGCTATCCCGAGCACCGCACCTTTATCATGCGTGACGGTGTTCCCCTCTGCCTGGATGACACGAATGCTTGGCTGGGCGAGCAGGTCGCCTGCGGACGCGTTTTAGTTGATTCTGCGGGTAATCCGGGTGTAACGGAAGAGATTCTGCGGGATCGAACGTCGCTCGCTCGCGATGGCGTGGTGGCAGTGACAGTCGCAATCGATCCAGAGCAGGGCGAGTTGGTCGGAGACGCGCACGTGAGCGCGAAAGGTTTCCACGCGGCAGAGTCTATTTTGATTACTCTTGCCGAACAACTTGCCGATCACGTGGCCGGTTTGGATTCGGAGAGTCTGCGCGATGTCGATCGGGTACGCCATGAAGTCGGAGACCTAGCGCGTCGCTTTTTGCACAAGAAAACGAATCTTAGGCCGCTTGTTTTGGCCACAGTCGTAGAAGTCTAGAGTGCCTTAACGCGGGAGGTACTCGTCCAGCCGCCGACATTCGGCGGCATCGGGCTTTGAAAAGAGATCGATCGCCTTAGCGAGCGCTCCGGCGGTGTCAATGTTGGTTACGCATGGCACCCCAACCTCGATGCACGCGCGGCGGATGCGAGCGCTTTCGTCGGATGCGTGCATGCCAGGGCTAGGCGTGTTGATCATGAGGCTCACTCCGCCTCCCGTTATCAAATCGAGCAAGTTAGGTGATCCATCCTGAATTTTGGCCACCTCTTTGCACTCGATGCCTGCCGCCCGGATCGCTGCGGCAGTACCCGCCGTGGCTACAACGGGATAGCCCGCCGCACTCAACTCGCGAGCGACCTCAACGGCCTTGGCCTTATCATCGTCAGTAACGGTAATGACAACTTCGCCGTGATCCCTAAACTGAATGCCACTCGCTACCAGCGCCTTGAAAAGGGCGGCCTCGTACGTAAAGTCAATTCCCAGAATCTCACCCGTCGACTTCATCTCGGGGCCCAGACTGGGTTCTACGCGCGCCAGTTTCTGGAAAGAAAACACGGGAGCCTTCACCGCATACAAAACGGGAGTGGGCAAGAAAAACCCACCCGCCCGAAGGGCCGATTCGGGGATGATAGTTCCGCGGGCGTACGGGCGAGAAGGCGCAGGCACGACATCGGAACCGACTCCAAGCGCCCACAATCCGCTTTCATATCCAAGGCTAGAAAGGGATTCGCCCATCATGCAGCGGGTGGCAAGATCAACCATGGGGATCCCGGTTACCTTGCTAATGTACGGCACCGTGCGACTCGCGCGAGGATTCACTTCGAGGACATACGGCTTGCCACCGGTAACGACAAACTGGATGTTCATCAGCCCCTTCACGCCTAGAGCTCGTGCGATCTCGCAGGCGTCCAGCACCATCTTCGCTTGAATATCCGCCGCAAGGGATACAGGCGGATAAACCGCCATCGAATCTCCGCTATGCACACCGGCGCGCTCGATGTGCTCCATCACCCCCGGCACGAAGGTCGAAACGCCGTCTGAAATGACATCAACTTCTGCCTCAATCCCCATGAGGTATTTGTCGACGAGAACCGGCTGACCCGGATTTGCCGATTCCGCCTCGCCATAAAAAGCGCGCAAATGATTCTCGTCGTGAACGATTTCCATCGCTCGTCCGCCGAGAACGAAGCTGGGGCGAATCAAAACGGGGTAACCGACCTCTGCGGCAACGACTGCAGCTTCGTCAAGGCTGTTCACAGCGCGACCTCGGGGCCGCAGAATTCCGAGGCTCTCCAAGAGGGCATCGAACTGACCACGGTCCTCGGCCATCGCGATCGCTTCAGGGGAAGTCCCAAGCACCTGAACCCCTTCTCGCGCAAGACCTTCCGCCAGATTTATTGCAGTTTGACCTCCAAACTGGCACACAACGCCGATCGGCTGTTCATGTCGAATGACGTGCATTACGTCTTCGTGGGTCACGGGTTCAAAGTAAAGCCCGTCGCCGGTATCGAAATCGGTTGAAACCGTTTCCGGGTTGTTGTTGATGATGATCGCCCGGTATCCGAGGTCCTGCAAAGCCCAAACACAATGCACACACGAGTAGTCAAACTCGATTCCCTGTCCGATGCGAATAGGACCGGATCCGAGTACCAATACTGTAGGCTTCATCCGGATTCAGATTGTGGCGGATGGCCGCGGGTTGGCGCTTGATCAGCTACGGTCAAACTGGACCATGCCGACCGGATTACCATCCTGATCGGCCACAAGTGCCGACCAACCAACATGCTGAACCGGTGACTTTTCGCTCAGAACCGTTCCGCCCAGAGAAACTGCGCGAAGGCACATGCCCTCAACGTCGCCCACTTCAATCCAGACGCTGGGCGAACTCCCAGGACGAGGTGTGTCGGATTTCATGAGACCGCCAATATGCTGATCGCCAATCCCAAACACCACCATCGTGTCTCCGAATGCCTGAAATCTCCACTCAAACATCCCGCAGTAAAAGGCTTGAGCCCGATCCAAATCCGAAACTTCCCACTCAAGGTGACAGACCGTATTCATCGCCATGCGTACATTGTGAGAGACCTCATGCCGCGAGTGATATGCCGGGCTTGCGAAAACGGCGTACAATTCAAACTAGTGAGTTCTTCCTATAAAGACATCGTTGATTTGTTCGGTATTTCAGCCCCCCAGCCCGAATCGGCCCCGGCCGAACTCGGCACGCGTAAGCGGAAGGGCGAAACCGCTCAGGAGAGTCGCGAACTCGGATCGCTCAGCCTTTCGGAAGGCGAATATGAGAAGGCGATCGAGCATTTTCGAATCGCAATCGAGCAGAGCAAGGCGTCGGACGCTCTCCACATTCTCGATCTTGGCAGCGCATTTGAGTTCGCCGACATGGAACCTCAGGCCTTACGCCAGTACCGGGCCGCCCTTCGGGTGCGCAAAGATGCCCCCGAACCCCACCTCGGAATAGCAGAGCTCTACAAGCGCGATGGCCGTCGGCGGCAAGCAGCCGAAGAACTTGAAGCCGCCCTTGCGCTCAAGCCGGAGAACCCCTTCCTGCAGTTCAAACTGGCCGAACTCTACCGCGATCTTGGGAAGCGGGAGGAAGCGCTGGTGGCGATTCAGCACGCGGTGGCAGGAGCGGCGGGCGATTCGTTCTACCACTACTGGATGGGGGACCTTTTGCTGGAAATGCGGCGGTACGATCTCGCGCTGGAAGCGTACCGAGCGGCAATAGAACTATCTCCGGGAGATGACTTTTTATACACGCGCGCTGCGCTGGCATTCTGGAAAGCGAGAAGGCTGCCCGAAGCCGTGAAGTCGATTCGATTGGCAAGCGATTTGGATCC
>JBKJJL010000148.1:0-7409 GCA_046597875.1 Fimbriimonadaceae bacterium
GCCTAAGCTGCCCGTCGCGATGGCGATTATTATAACGCCCATCATTTTCTCAATCGAAATCATCTCGGAGTTGATGAAGAATGTTTCCCTCAGCTTGCGACTCTTCGGCAATATCCACGGTGGTCACCAAGCGGTGGAGGCAATGAACGAACTCGGAGAAGGCTGGTTTATTCCAGTCGGAGCGTTCTTGCTGCCCATCAAGCTGCTCACCTGCGTTGTGCAGGCATTGGTTTTCTCGTTGCTCACGTGCGTGTACCTGTCCCTGGTGACCGCGCACCACGATGATCACGAGGAGGGACACGGCGCTGAAACAGCGCACGCCCATTAAGAACGGTTTTCGCTCAATCTTTGGAGGAATGACAAACACATGCTAGGACTTGGACTCGGACTCGCCGCTCTCGGCGTCGGCATCGGCCTCGGTCTCATCGGTATGGGCGCCATGAACGGCATGGCCCGCCAGCCTGAGGCCATCGGCAAACTACAGGTGAACATGCTCATCGCGCTCGCATTCGTCGAGCTCGTCTTCTTGCTCACCGTCTTCGTGGCTCCGGGATCGTTCAAAGGCGACTACGCCCCAGCTTCGGCCCCCGTTTCAACGCCTTCCCAGTAAGGCTACGCAACCGCTTGGCGCGAAGCCTTTTGGCTTCGCGCCCTAGACTTGGAACGTTTTCATGAGTAACGAAACTCCTAAATCTTCTGGCTCAGGTAGCAACACTCTCATCGGCCTTGTGGTGGGCGTTGTTCTCATGGTGCTCGGTACCTGGATGGCGGTCAAACACCAACCAGAGGCGATCTATAAGGCGACTGAGGCACTTGAGCATCAGGGCATCCCGCTTGATCTCGGCAAAACTGTCGCGGTCATCGGGGTCTTTTTGATTCTCTTCCCGGTCATCCGTTCGTTCTTCCTCGCGCCCCTTAGCGAGGCGATCGGAACGCGGACGACGGATTTGGAACGCACGTTCTCGGAAGCCGAGGATTTGCAGACTGAAATGACCCAGCTTCGCAACGATTACGAGAAGCGCCTAACCGATACCGAAGCCTCCGCACGCGAGCAAATCCGCGCGGAAATCAACAAGGCCCAGGAACTTCGAGCCCAGCTTGAAGCCGAAGCCCGATCAAAGGCGGATGACTATCGCAAGAAAGCTGAGGAGGAAATCGACATCGAGAAAAATCGGGTCATGAATGATCTGCGACTTCACGTCGTGGATCTCACCCTCGGCGCAACTGAGAGAATTCTCGGCGAAAACGTGGACAGCGCGGTGAACCGCAAGCTGATCCAGGAGTTCGTCGACAAACTTGAGGTGCCCGCCTAACCATGGACGCACGAGCGGCCAAACGGTACGCCAAAGCGCTCTTTCAGGCTGCGAGCAAGGCAGGCGTGATTGATAGCGTTGAGTCCGATCTCAACGCCATCGCCAACCTGCTGGAAACTCACAGCCAGTTTAATGGCTTCTTGCACAACCCGCGCATCAGCCGCGACGACAAAACGAAGATCGCCGAGAAGCTTTTCTCCGATCGGATCACGTCGCTCACGATGAGTTTGCTGCGACTCCTCCTTGCCAAGCGGCGCGAGAACGAGTTCGAAGGCATTCGCGAGGAATATGTCCGCATGCGGCGCGCTCAAGGGGCTGTCATCTACGTGATCGTCACGTCGGCGATTGAACTGGATGCAGCTCAGAAAGACGCTATTGTTTCCAAAATCGCCACCCAGAGTGGTAAGAGTGTCGAAGCGGACTACCGCGTCGACTCCACGCTCCTTGGAGGAGTCAAAGTTGCGGTCGGCAACTATGTACTCGATGGCTCCGTTCGTGGATCGCTTAACCGCCTCCGCGACCGACTGAAATACGACTTGCTTAAGCAGAACTAAACGATCATGGCTATTCGACCGGATGAAATCACCAGCATTCTCCAACAAGAATTGGAGAAGTTTGAGCGCGGCGTCGAGACTCAGCACGTAGGAACCGTGCTTCAAGTCGGCGACGGTATCGCGCGTGTTCATGGCTTGCCCGACTGCCAAATGGGAGAACTCCTCGAGTTCCCCGGCGGCGTCATGGGCCTTGCTTTGAACCTTGAAGAAGCTTCGATCGGCGCGGTCTTGATCGGCGAATCGAACTCGATCAAGGAAGGCGACTCGGTGAAGGAAACCGGGCGGATTATCCAGATCCCGGTTGGAAATGGAATGCTCGGCCGCGTCGTGAACTCGCTCGGTCAGCCGCTGGACGGCCTCGGCCCGATCGCAAGCGAAGAGTTCCGACTCATCGAGATCAATGCCCCCGGCGTCGTGGATCGCCAACCCGTTAAGGAGCCTCTGCAGACCGGAATCAAGGCCATCGACGCGATGATCCCAGTCGGCCGCGGCCAGCGAGAGCTCGTCATCGGCGACCGCCAGACCGGCAAAACGCAGATCTGCGTCGACACGATTCTCAACCAGAAATACACCCACGAGCCGGGGGAAAGCCCGGTCTACTGTATGTACGTCGCCATCGGCCAGAAGATGTCGAACGTCGCCCGTGTCGTTCAAACGCTGAAAGAGTTTGGCGCGATGGAGTACACCACCGTCGTCGTCGCTTCGGCTTCCGACTCGAACGCGATGCAGTACCTCGCTCCGTTCGCAGGTGCGACGATCGGCGAGTTCTTCCGCGATAACGGCAAGCACGCGCTCGTTGTTTACGATGATCTTTCCAAGCACGCGGTTGCCTACCGTGCGCTCTCGTTGCTCCTTCGCCGCCCGCCGGGCCGAGAAGCCTATCCGGGAGACGTTTTCTACCTTCACAGCCGCTTGCTTGAGCGCGCTGCAAAGCTTTCCGATGTCCTCGGTGGAGGGTCGATGACCGCCCTGCCGATCATCGAAACTCAAGCCGGTGACGTTTCGGCGTACATTCCGACGAACGTTATCTCGATCACCGACGGCCAGATCTACCTGGAGCCCGACCTCTTCTTTGCTGGTGTCCGACCCGCGCTGAACGTTGGTATCTCGGTTAGTCGTGTTGGTGGAAATGCCCAAATCAAGGCGATGAAGCAGGTCGCTGGTAAGGTTAAACTGGAAATGGCGCAATACCGCGACGTGCAAGCGTTCGCGCAGTTCGCGTCGGACCTTGATCGTGCCACCCAGATGCAGCTCATCCGTGGCCAACGTCTGACCGAGCTTTTGAAGCAGAACCTGGCCACTCCGTACGACGTCGTCGATCAGATCATCTCAATCTACGCCGGTACGTCAGGCGTGTTGGACAATCTCACGAACGAGCAAGTCGCTCCGTTTGAGAAGGGATTCATCAAGTATGTTCACGAGAAGTATCCGGATGTCATCGAAGGCGTGAAATCGACGAAAGCGCTAAGCAAAGAGAACGAGGAGAAGCTCGCCGAAGGCGCGAAGGCGTTCGCGGCGGAGTTCACCTCGGCGTAGGAGTGTTAGAGTGTTAAGGTATTAGGTGTTCAACTGTGCGAAACCTGATACCCAATACCCCAACGCCCTTAACACCCTAACACCCTAACACTCCCAATCCCCACATGGCCAACCTCAAACAAATCCGTGGGCGGATCAAATCCGCGAAGAATATCCAGCAGATCACGCGTGCGATGAAGCTCGTGTCTGCGGCGCGATTGCGCCGGGCGACGGATCGCGTTTTCGAAGCTCGTCCGTACAGTGATAAGCTTCGCGACATCATGCTTTCCCTATCCCGTGCCGGTGAGTTACCTGCCCACCCGCTCATGGTCAAGCGCGAGGTCAAGAAAGTTGCCTTGCTCCTGATCACCTCAGAACGGGGACTTGCAGGATCGTTCAATACAAACCTCCTTCGACGCGCAGGTGACTTTCTTAAGGAAATCAATCACGACAAAGTGATGCTGAGCGTCGGGAAGAAGGGCGGCATGTTCTTCTCTCGCCGCGGAGTGAATGTTGTGTTTTCACACACGGTTCCCTCGGCCGGATCACGCTACGAAGACGCGCTGGTTCTTGGCAACAAGATCAAGGAAATGTACGAAGCAGGCGAAGTTGACGCCGTGTACGTCTGCTACAGCAAGTTTTACTCTCCGATTCGCCAAATCCCGCAGGTAGTTCAACTCCTGCCGATCACCGCACCCGACACTGAAGCAGCCGGGCCAACTCCCGACTATGCGTTCGAGCCCGATGCGGAATCGGTTCTGGATGCCTTGTTGCCAAGGTATTTCATGGGCCTGGTTTGGCAAGCCATGATGGAATCGACCGCTTCCGAGCACGGAGCGAGAATGAGCGCGATGACCAGCGCCACCGACAACGCGGGCAAGATGATTCAGAACCTGACTCTAAAAGCCAACCGAGAGCGCCAGACGAGCATCACAACCCAGATCCTCGAAGTCGTCTCCGGTGCCGAAGCCCTAAACGGGTAGTAGCTTATTGAGGGGTGGCACCCGGATATGTTTGCGTATGCTAGATTGTTCGCTCATACTGGCTCCTAGGTATGAGCCCCCTTACAGCAAATTCGTACGTTACTGCTTTGGGTTCAACATTTCTTGAACTCGCGCCGAACGTGCAAGTCGCGCACGCAGCTCCATTGCGTGCGAGAGGCCAAGTAGAGGTAGTCGGAAGCGACCGCCCCTTCGTCAGACTCGCGGCAAATCTAGTTAGGCTCCCAAAACCGGGGCAGCATGACGTCACCCTCTTCGTATCGCAAACCACCAGGGGCATGCAATGGATTCGGACATTCGGAACGAGAACATTTCGTAGCGACCAGCACTTCGCGCCGGCACGCATGATCGAACGGATCGGCCTCGCGCAGTTCACTTTTTCTCTCGAAGTACTCAACGGCAGCCTGCACTACACAACCATCGGATTTCGATTCGCAGGAATCCCCCTGCCACTGGCGATCGCCCCCAAGACGGTCGCAGTCGTATTTCCAACCGAGAAAGGTTGGTATGTGGACGTCGAACTATCTGTGCCAGGGCTCGGCGTCCTCTGCCACTATTGGGGAGAGATGTTTGCCGAGGCCACGGAATGAAGATTGCGATTTGGATTCTGCTCGTGCAGGCCTCCTTGGGAGCTTTTGATACGCTGTATTATCACGAGTACAAGCTCAAGCTTGCGCACGGCGATCATACGCATACGGAGCTTCGGCTCCACGCGCTTCGAGATTTCGCCTACGCGATCATCATCGGGACGCTTGGATGGGCGACTTGGCACGGCGTTTTAGCCTGGATATTGGGCGCGCTCCTTCTCGCCGAGATCGTAATTACGATTTGGGACTTTATCGAAGAAGACAAGGTGCGAAAACTCCCACCCGGCGAGCGCGGAATGCATGCGGTCATGGGAATTGTCTACGGCGCTTTCCTCGCGTTCCTGGTTCCCGAAATGATCAAGTGGTCTGCTGAACCAACCGGCTGGGGAGCTGCCTACCACGGATTCCCGGCTTGGATGTTGTCGCTGATTGCGGTTGGAGTCTTCGTTTCCGGAGTTCGTGATCTGATCGCAAGCATGAGGAAGCCCTCGTGAAGAGCCCCAAGGGATTTAGCCAATGGTTCTACGCGGCGGCTCTGTACAACGTAATTTGGGGACTTCTCATCTCGTTGTTTCCCCTCGTGATCATCGAATGGGCGAACCTAAAAGGAATGATCGTCGCCCCCTTTCTCCAAGTGATCGGGATGATGGTGGGTGTCTACGGATATGGTTACTACCTGATGGCACGCGATCCGGTTCGCTATTCCGGCTTCATCTGGATTGGCCTTCTGGGAAAAGTGTTCGGGGTGATTGGTTTCCTTACCTGCGCGCTAACGGGGGCCCTGCCTTGGAATATCGGGCTGACGATCATCATCAACGACGCGATCTGGATTCCAGCGTTCGCGATCTTCGCCTGGAAGCACGCAAGAAAGCCAGTCTGAACCGTTTGCACGCTGGTTAGGGACGACTATCTTTCCGGCTTAGGAGTCCGCGAAGCCCTAAGACAACCGCGACGATGCCGCCGATACCGACCCATGCCGCGACCACTCTCGATCTGAGACACTGAGACGGGATTGATCCGGCTCGGCCTCCTATTCCACCATAGATGTCGCCGGTGCACTTACCTACGCAGTTGGCGGAGTCGGCGTATCGGCATTTGCCTTCTTATTCCGCAACTCCAAAGCCACGCCCGCGACGATCACGACCACGCCACCGAGCACGAAGAACGGCAAAACATCCTTAATCTTCGAGAGGAACACCGCCCCTACCCAAAGCAAAGCTGCCCCAACCGTCACCATCACGCCCCAGTAAATCACCTTGTTCTTCGGCATTCTAACAACTCCGATCCGGTATCTTCTCTATACTACACGTAAAGGAGCCCGTAATGGTAAGCGAACCCCAAAGCAAGGTCAAAGAACTCATCAAATTGCTCGACGAAGCGGTCGACATCCCCGATTGCGAAGCCCGATGCCATCGCGTGAAAGACGTTTTGCACGATATCGTGGCGGACGGCGGCGAGTTTCTGCCCGCGTCGTTCATGGTTCCGGTTGAAGGCAGATACGCTCGCCGGCTCCTCCACAAAGATCCGGCAGACCGGTATAGCGTTGTCGTCATGGTTTGGGACAAGGGGCAGGGCACGCCCTTGCACGATCATTGCGGGCATTGGTGCGTGGAATGCGTGTATCGGGGGCGGATTCAAGTGGTGTCCTACGACAAGACATCGGAAGCAGGCGATAGGTACACGTTCCAGCGGGAAACCGAGATCTTCGCGGGACCGAGCGACGCAGGCGCGTTGATTCCACCTTTTGAGTACCACACGATTGCAAACACGGAGGAAACTCCGGCGGTGACGATTCACGTTTACGCCGGGGAGCTAGAGTGGTGTTACATCTTCATGGCGGATGGCGAAGGTTTTCGGCGGGAACGAAGAGAGCTCTGCTACTCCGCCTAGGGGGAGGGCGAAGCTTTAGCGAGCCGCTACCAAATCTTTTCGTTTCGGCTCGCTGAAGCTTCGCCCTCCCATGTACTAGGACCTCTATGCGACCTCTGCGTCTCTGCGTGAAAAGTCCCGGGCGGGGCGTCGGCCCTACACCTTGTAAGCTTCATCCGACGGGCGGACCGCTCGGTCGAGCCACAGGGGACGCCTCAGCCCTCCTGGGCCGGGAGCGGGTTTGGTCTTCGCCATCCACTCGCGGTAGACCTCCATCGATTTATTGGTGTCCACGACGATGTCGCCGTAGCAATCCTCGGGTGCGGCTTTTGAAACGACCACCCGCTGGTGCCAGCAATGTTGGCCCGAAATCGGGTCGGGCTGGACCGGGAAAGTCAGATTTTGGTGCACACCGCCATCGGTCCACCAGATACGTTTGGTATCAGAGTCTTTGCTCTCGTAGGGCGATATGTCTTCAAGGCGTCGGAAGCGAACCACTCCGGGCGAGACCTCTTCGCGCGCGACTTTGACGCCTGCCATGCGGTCGGTTCCTTCGTCGTTCAGCCTCCA
>JBKJJL010000026.1:0-14297 GCA_046597875.1 Fimbriimonadaceae bacterium
GTTGGAGCCTCCTCCGACGCAGGCCATGGCGACATCCGGAAGGCAGTCGAACTTGGCAAGGTACTGTGCGCGTGCTTCGTCTCCGATTATCCGCTGAAACTGCCTGACCATGAAGGGATAGGGATGGGGGCCGGCCGCGGTTCCGATGATGTAATGGGTGTCGCGCACATTTGTGACCCAGTCGCGCATGGCCTCGTTCAGCGCGTCTTTGAGGGTTTTTGTGCCGCTGCTAACCGGGATAACTTTCGCCCCGAGCAGCCGCATCCGAAACACGTTTAACTGCTGTCGGGCGCAGTCTTCGGTCCCCATGTAGACCTCGCATTTAAGGCCGAAAAGCGCACACACGGTCGCGGTGGCGACTCCATGCTGGCCCGCACCGGTTTCGGCGATAATGCGCGTTTTGCCCATTCGGCGAGCGAGCAGACACTGTCCAAGCGCGTTGTTGATTTTGTGAGCGCCGGTGTGGTTCAGGTCTTCGCGCTTGATGGTTACATGCAAACCCGTTGCCCCGGATAGCCTTTTCGCCTCGGTGATCGGGCTCGGGCGGCCGACGTACTCGCGAAGCAAATCATCGAACTCGCGCCGAAACTCAGGATCGGCCCAGGCACGCTCGAACTCCGCCGCCAACTCGTCGAGTGCGGGTACCAGAGTTTCGGGGACGTATCGTCCTCCGTAGGCACCAAACCGGCCCGGAGCGGTGGATTCAATCTGCATAAACAGATCTATTGTGGCTGAGAGCGCTCGTTCTCGGCGACCATGAGGGTGCCGGCGGCGACCAATCCTGGGAGCAAGAGGACGTTGACGATCGGGATAAGCGTCAGCAACCCGCAGGTCAGGGCAAAGGTTGGCCATCCCTTGTTCTTGAAAACGCTTCTGAACTGGACGGGAAACGAGATGCCACGGCGCAAGTAGGCGCAGGCAGAATAATCATAAAGACAGAGCCACGATGCGAGGGCGACCCCAATGGGCAAAATCCAAAAGCATCCGACACTTCCACAGAAAATCAAAGTTGCGAATCCGGTTCGCGGGAGAGCATCCGCAACCCATATCGGCCATGTCGTTTCGTGCTTGGGCGGCGCCGGTCTCACCGTCCGCTCGACTTCGTAGCTAAGCCGATCCCACAAAAATGAGCTCGTAAGCCCGGCGATCGTGATAAACAGGACACTCGCGACAAACCAGAGCAGGATCAGGTATGCAGCGGTGGCTCCCACGTTTGCAACCCCTTCGCCTAAGCCAGTTCGATTGAAAAGCCCTCGGACTTGCGGGACAATAAGCCAGTAGCCAATCGCCAACACAAATGCGAATATTCCGGCGGAGGCGAGCATGGGCCTCCAGATGAACGGCCAAAATCGCCGATTTCCTAAGACCAAGGTGATGCCGCGAACGACGAATAGCATGGGTTACTTCGGCTCGTCCGCTGGTGCGGAATCCTCTTCACCGGACGACGAACGTGTCTTAACTCGGCCACTGGATCCACCGTCCATATCGAAGCCCTTGGAACTCCCTCGAATTGGCATTTCGATCCAGCCCCTTCTCTTATCCATGAACTTGGGAGAGGAAGCGTTGGAGCGTGTTTTGTAAGGAAGATTCGCATTTTTCATCGCTGCGTCGATTTCAAAGATGAGGATCGTCGCATAAGGATCCTTGATATCTGCGAGCTTTTTACCGCTGAGGTCCGTATTGAAGGCCATTCCGGTGGCACGATCCCCGGCTTTGCAGCCCCAGTCTCCATCTGCCTTCATCGGCGTGATCGGGCCAAATTCCTCTGGGTTTTCCTTGATCACCTTTACGTAGTAGGGCCGGACGTCGTCTTGCCAGGTGGCGGCCTTGGGAAGGGTGCCGTTGTGATCGTCAGCGTAGTTTTCGATCGCGTTTCGAACCTGCTCGAAGCCGATTGCACAGCTTGCCATGGGAGCAAGGGTGTTCTTAAAGAAGTTCATGCCCAGCACTCCCACGATGATCAGACCGACACATGGGATGAGGATGCACGCCAAAACGATGCCTAAAATAAGGGCGGTGTTGGACTTCCTTTGCGGGGCAGAGGGAGGCGGCGAAAAGGGCGGCGGCACGTTCACGTTCTCATTGTAGCCGCCGATTCGACCGCCCTGAGCACTCCTGCCCACACTTAAATTAGATGAATTTTGCAATTTTCTCGCTTTAGGGCTTGGTTTTTGGAACAATATCGCCTATAATGGAAGTCGCATTTGTATCCCATGTAGGAGGTTACGTGAATCATATGAGAGCCAAAAAGGCATTTACACTCATCGAATTGCTCGTTGTTATTGCGATTATCGCAATCCTCGCAGCAATCCTTTTCCCTGTTTTCGCTCAAGCCAAGGAAGCCGCTAAGAAAGCTGCGACCCTGAGCAACTTCAAGCAGCTCGGCACGTCCATCCAGATTTATCTGACGGACAATGACGATCGCTTCATGAAGTCGTTCGGTCGCGACGAAGTTGGTGGCGTTGATCGGTGGAGTTCCTATCACCGCACACCGCAGGATTGGGACAACACAGCCCCGTTCAATACGACTCAGCGGCAATCCGAAGATGCTCAGTTCTGGGCCAACTCGGTCTTCCCTTACGTGAAGAACCTTGACATCTATTCGCAGAACGGTATGCCGACAACGGTAAACCTCAGCTTTGCGAATGCAATCAAGCCGCGAATCAAGATGGGCATGACCTTCAACGGTATGCTCCACACTTGGTCTGCGACTGCGATTGCCGATCAATCAAAGCTCCCGCTCGTCTGGGCTGGACTTATGAAGCAGAACCGCGATGGCGTGGCTCGATCGAGCCCCACGCTTGAGTGCGATGCACCGGCACCCGCTGGCGTTTGCATCTTTACCCCAGGTCAGCTTCCTCAGGTTGGCTCGCTTGGCGGTACCTATGGCTATGCTTGGTGGGGCTTCGGCACCCCGGCAGCTTTGTTCACGACATGGACATACGGTCGTGGCCAGATCTACAGTTCGGCGGATACGTCCTCCCGACATAAGACTCTGACTGCACCGATCGTTCCTGCAGCGACGATGAACACCAACGACAATCCGTTCTCGCAGTTCGATACGTCCGCACCGGGCGCTCCGTACTGGATGACTGACTGCGTTTCACCGGGCAAGGCCCAAGGCTCCGAAATTTACTACCCGGGTTATTTCCGACCCGACAGTGACTTCGCTTGGGATGACTCGGAATGCTCAATCTCCGCATCTGACTTGCCGTAAGGCCAGTTGTTTCGGAAAAATCTGCGCTCTCGCCAACCTTTTTGGGTGGCGGGAGCGTTAAGTATATGGAGGTATCGCAATAAATGAAAAAGCTTTTCGTATTCGTCGTCATTTCAATGATGGCAATCCCCTTCCTCGCCGGATGTGGTGAAAAAACTGAAACCGTTGACTCAAGCACCAAGACCATCGAGGTTGATTCCAGTGGAAAATCTGGAAAGAAAGGTGCAATGGAAAACGACTTAGGACTCAAAAACTAAGAGTCAAAGTTGCTCTCAAGAGTAGGGGACGTTCAGATTTGGGTCTGAACGTCCCTTTTTTCGCGTATACTGGATGTGGCAGTTATTGCCCGCAGGGGGAGCCACGATCAAGATCGTGGCTGAGAGTTCCAATGAGGAAGACCCCTAGAACCTGATCCGGCTCATACCGGCGGAGGGAATGCGAGAGACGGTGGCTTGGTTACTTTGGGCCGCGCCTTCGCGCAAGCGGGGGCGATGGTGCCAAGGACAACCATGAAGAAAGCTTTCACCCTCATCGAACTGCTCGTCGTCATTGCGATCATTGCGATTCTTGCCGCAATCCTCTTTCCCGTTTTTGCCCAAGCGAAAGAGGCCGCCAAGAAAACTGCGTGCCTCAGCAACGCCCGTCAAATCGGAATCTCGCTCAAGCTCTACATTGGCGACTACGATGACACGATGCCAATCTTTTACGCATATAACAGCATCCCGGCGGCGGGCCAGCCTGGACACAAAGGCATTGAAGTCCAACTGTTAACCTATTCCAAGAACAAGGACATCTTCCGCAGTCCGTTCGATGTTGGGGGCCCTTACACGTCCATTGATGTACCGGGCGCCACTTCTTACTGGCAGGCTTACGGCAGTTCGTATCGGTTCACCCAATGTGCTTACACGGTTGCATCCGGGGAATCTTCGCAGAACAACATACCGCTGACTTTCGACCGAGTGGTCACGGAGACTCAGTTCGAATCCCCGGCGGAGACACGCGCAGTTCGCCTCGAAATGTTCACCTTTTTTTCGCGAAACGTAGATACAAACTGCGCCCGCTTTGGTTATGACTGTGACGCACCGTACAACTACTACAAGCAGTGGGGCAGCACGGGTGGTTCGATGATCTTCGTAGACGGTCATGCCAAACACATCACAAACGCCGGGCAGTTTGACAAGACCAAGGTCGACGTTGAGGGGCACGAGAGCGGCGAACCGACCACCGACCCCAACGCTTGGACCGGCACCTGGTACTCGCTCTGTGATTGATAGTTAACGGGAGGTCTGGGAGAGCCAGATCCAACTCACGTCTGCGGGCACAGCTTCTCCGATGCGAATCACCGGCAGTTCGATCGTCGCGCGCTGCCGGTGCGTCCTGGGGACCGCCCAACTGAGGAACTGGACCCGATGAGAATGGCGATGGATGGTTGAGTAAAAATCGAAAGATTGCGGAGAGGTTTCTGGGTGGACGAGGATGACGCACTCGGATTCAGGAGGAAGAAGATCAAAACCTCCCGGGACACGCAGCAACTCGCCGGTAAGATCGAGAACTCGTGGCACGCCCTCCGCTATCTCGCGGCCAGTTGCGGAAGCAAGGGGGCCCGCCCCGAGTAACTGGATCGGTCCCTCTGACAGGTAGCTGCATGCGTGGTCAATCACATCCAGGCAGAGACTGACCGCCCCGGCCTCTGCACGCCTAGTGTCGCCGCTCCAGCCTGCGAGTTTGCCGCTCTGCTCCCATCCGGTCGTCCATCCGGGATAAAGCAACATGGATGTCCCGTGCGGAAGTTCACCTTCCCATCGGTCACCCATCCAGGTTATCGCCATAGTTTCTCCTGCGAAATTTCTTCGATTCGGACGGGCCGGCCCAGTTCCGCAGATCGGTACGCAGCCTCAATCACCACTTGAACTTTAAGCCCTTCCCGCCCGTCAAGTTCGGGTTGGGAGCCATTGCGGACTGCAGCTGCAAATCTTTCGACGACTTCAACTCCCCCCGGCTTCATGGCCGGCATCGACGGGAAAGCGGACCATCGCCCGATATCGACTCCCAGGCCAGGTTTAAGCGTGAAGACCTGGTTGGGGCGGCCAATCTTCACCGTTCCTTCTTGGCCACAAAGGGTCATTTGCGGCCCTTCTTGGCTCATCCCAATCGCACAAGACGAGAGATTGACGGTCGCGAGCGCGCCTCCTTCGAATCGAATCCAGAACGCGATCGTGTCTTCAACTTCGCTTTTCGCGGTCGCCATAATTGAGTGAGTAGCGCCGACTTCGACAACTGGTTTGCCCGCGAGCATGAGGAAGGCATCCAGAAAGTGAATCCCATTCATGATGAGGATCCCTCCTCCCGCGGTTTCCCAATGGGAACGCCAGCCGCTTGACTGATAATAGGATTGTGGTTTGTAGAGTTGGAAGCTCAGTTGGGCACCATTGAGGGTTCCGATCGCCCCTTGCTTTATCAGCCGCGTCGCTTCGACTATTTCAGGAACGTAGCGGTAACCGAGCCACGTGCCGAGGGTAATCCCGGCCGCTTCTGCCACCTTGACGAGTTGCAAGGCGTCGGCGAAGTTTGCGGCGAGTGGCTTTTCCACCAGCACCGATTTACCCGCTTTCGCCGCTTCCTGAACTTGGGGAAGGTGGACGTGATGAGGGGTCGTCAGGAACAGGGCTTCGACGCGAGGATTCGCAAGGGCTTCGGTGAGATCAGAGAAAACGGGGCACCCATGGAGGTCGCTAATCTTTTTGCTGAGTTCACTTTGAGGATCGAAGGCACCGGCGAGTTCTGCTCCCTCTGCTTGCACAACATCAGAAGCATTGAGGCCGCCCTGCGCCCCGCATCCGATGATTGCGATGCCTACCGCGGGATGCGCCGGGGTGATTTCGGGACGAGGGCTGCCGGCAACAGCGGTCTGTACGGTCAGGCTCTTCGTGTTTCTAGCCTGCTCTACAACAGGACGACTAAAGAAGCCAACTCGTTGGATCGGACTTCCCAGTTGGGTCCAGTCGACTATCGTTCCCACGGTTCGACGCTTGCCCCTCAGTAGATCCATAAACAACTCACCCGCCTCCGCGGGGGAGGCAATGTGGTCAACCAGAGCCTTGGCATCGAGCTCCCCGCGAGCCATCATCTCCATGACGGTATTGCCGACGAGCGTCATGTCGTAAACTCCTGGCTTTGCGCAGCGAGTGATGGTCGAAGTATGGGCCCCGACTAAGATGATCTCGCGCCGAGCGAGTTCTGCAAAGTCAACATCGGGCGTCTGACCTCTCGAACTGCCGAGCAGGACGATCCTGCCGCCATCGCGGGTCAGCGTCACGGCCTCGGAAAAGGCCTCGGGAGCACCCGTCACTTCAAACGTTACGTCCGCCTGGCTGGCGGACCAAGATTCGCGAGGGTCAGAACCGGTTGAAACCACCTGGTCGCATAGGGCGGTCATCGATTGCGTAACGAGGTCCGGTGAACGGGCGAGGGAGACCAGATGGGAGGGCTTGAATGACTTGGCGATCTGCGTTGCAAACTGACCAATGATTCCCCGCCCCATCACGATGACTCGTTCCCCTTTTTGCACCTTGGCAAGATGGACCCCGTGATAAGCAATAACCGCCATGACGTAGAGACTCGCTTCATCACCAACGCCTACCGGGACGCGGTGCACGCTCGTTCGCTTGGCGATCCCCAAATTGCCGTGCGTAAGTGGGGCTGCGACACGGTCGCCCTTTTGCAAGTCGCGAACGTCGATACCAACGGCGAGCACCTTCCCTACCGCTGAGTAACCCGGAACATAAGGGAAGCCAGCCGAAGTATTGGGCTTCGCGTCGAACACCGCGACCTCGGTTCCGGGGCTGAGGCCGGACGCCTCAACTTCTATGAGCACTTCGTCGCGCGCGGGGCCGACGAGTTGGAAGGACTCCAAGACAGTGTGTCCGGGCTGGAGCCAGACCATGCGGGTCCCCCGATAGATTCCCCTCCGCCGCTGCAAACTTTGAATCCGAAACTGCGCCCAGTTCGCCCAAAGGTCGTAGTCTTCGCCCAGGCGTCTGCGGAGCACTGGCTTCACAGGAGCAACCAGGCGTTTGATGAGGGCGTCAAGCATACGTTCTATGAAAGCTTACGCCAGGTTTGTATTCAAATGCTTACGAGCCCTTGGCGAGACGCGAATAGTTTTCTTTATCTACCGCGCGCATGAGGCACTCTTCGTACGAGCAGTAGCCGTTCTTAAAGAGGTCGGCCAGGGAACGATCCATCGTCTGCATACCGAGTTGGGCGGAAGTTTCCAGAACACTATACATTTGATGCGTCTTCCCTTCTCGGATGAGGTTCTTGATCGCGGGCGTGCCGAGCATGATTTCCAGCGATGCCTTTCTACCTCCACCGAGACGTGGGAGGAGCTGCTGCGAGATAACGCCTTCAAGCGTATTTCCCAACAACACACGGATCTGCGCTTGCTGGTCAGACGCAAAGACGTCGATGATTCGGTCGATGGTCGAGGGTGCGTTGCGCGTGTGCAACGTTGCGAAGACGAGGTGTCCGGTTTCGGCCAAGGTAAGGGCCGCCTCGATGGTCTCCAAGTCGCGCAACTCGCCAACGAGGATGATGTCAGGGTCCTCACGAAGAACTGCACGCAGAGAGTTGTGGAACGAGTACGTGTCGCTGTGCATTTCGCGCTGGTTGATCATGCACTTTTTATGCTGATGCAGATACTCGATCGGGTCCTCGATCGTCATGATGTGCGACGTCCGATTCATATTGATGTCGTCAATCATCGAGGCGATTGTCGTGGATTTTCCAGAGCCGGTTGGGCCAGTGACCAAGACCAGGCCCGACGTTCTCTTCGAGATCTCCCGAATGATATTCGGAAGTCCCAGGTCGTCAAAGTTCGGAATTTTCGTCGGAATCGCACGCAAGGCACCTGCGTAGGACCCGCGTTGCATGTAAACGTTAAAGCGGAAGCGTCCAAGTGCCTTCACGCCGTACCCAAAGTCAAGCTCGTGGGTGCTTTCCAGCTTTTCGATTTGTTCGTCGGTAAGACAATCGTAAATGAGCCGGCGCGTGTCTTGAGGGGTGAGCACGGAGAACGGGAGTCCGGATATCTCTCCATCGACCCGAACCATCGGCGGTAGGCCAACGGTGATATGGATATCGCTCGCTTTCCTGTCCAGCGCGGCTCGAAGGATATCGTCCAGATGGACATCGTGCATATCCACCGCATTCTCTGCCTGCTGGTACTCACTGCTTGCCGGTTCCAGTCCAATCTCAAACGTGTGATCTTGAACGTCTATCGAATGGACGTCCGGCGACACGGCAGCGGGCTGATAAAATCGGCCGAGGTCGTCGCCCGCGCCAGGTTCGATTACGGGTGCAATCGGAGCGACCGGCTCGGCAGTCGTTTCCGACTCGATGACTTTATCCCAAGAAAATCCGTTCATGCTATTCCCGGCCTACAAGTTCATGCTCCGCGATGAAGCGATGACCCTGATGGCTCTCTCTAATAAATCTTCGGCACGTTTGGGGTCAAAACCCAAGGTCTGTAGCGCCCATTCCGGTAAAGCGGGGGCATTCGGGCCCTCCACCGCTCCGGAAGCAATGCCACTTCCAAGTGCGACGCAGGCCATGCCAGGGGCATTTGAAGTTCCGGGTTCAGGTTCCTCGCGATAGCTCAGCGAGGCAATCAAGGGTTCTGGAAGGCTCCACTTTGTGCAGGCACCCATCGCGACTTCAACGTGATCACCCCCGAAGACATCGCGTTCCGCAACGGCTTCGTCCCAGCCGTGTTGGGCAATCAACTGCTCAACTCGATCGTATCCGCTTGGATCATGGCGATCCAGCAACGGCTTTCCGATGTAATGCAACAGGCCAGAGGTGTAGGCTTCATCCGGTGGAAGCGTACGGCTTTCAGAGGCTAACCAACGGCAACTGATCGCTGCGTCAATGGAGTGTCTCCACCACGCCCGCCTCCTCAATGACTCCTTGTCGTTCTTCCCTACGAACATGTCGAAGAATCCGGCCTTCATCGCGAGTTGTCGTATCTGCTTGAACCCGAGGAAGTTGACGGCATCTCGAATCGACGTCACTTTATTGGGTAGGCCATAGAATTCAGAGTTCGCCAAGGCGAGCAATCGCGTCGAGAAACCTGGATCAACGATGATTGTTTTCTCAAGCTCACTTGCCGCGGTGTCCGTAGTGGCCGATTGTTCTAGGACTTTGTAAATCACGTGCGGTAGCACCGCAATCTCGTCGATCCGCTGGATCAGCTTTTCGATGGAGCGTTTCGGTTCAGAAAGAAATGGTGCAGACATCGTGTTTCCTGATTACGCGTAGATGACCCGAAGGACTTCGTCAACCGTGGTGATGCCCATCAGAATCTTTTGAACCGCATCCATAGGCAGGGTCTTCATTCCATTTTGTAGGGCCATGTTTCTCAGTACATGGCTCGGCTGTTTGTGCAAGATTTGGTCGCGAACTTCGTCGGTCATGTTCATAAGTTCGTGAACGCCGGTTCGGCCCTTGTAGCCGGTTCCCTTGCAGGTGTCGCATCCCGTGCCCTTAAAGAGGGTCAGTTCCCCATGAGTGTCGGCTCCGATCTCTTCGGGAATCGGGAATCCATAGCGGAGCAGACTCTCCCGGCTGGCGGTGTACGCTTCTTTGCAGTTCGGACAGATTTGTCGCACGAGTCGCTGGGCCAAAACACCAACGATTGATGACGAAATCAGGAAGGGTTCGACATCCATGTCAATCAATCGCGTTGGCGCAGAGGCGGCGTCGTTCGTGTGAAGGGTTGTCAAGACCAAGTGGCCGGTTAGGGCGGCTTCCATCGCGATGGTCGCGGTTTCGTTGTCGCGCATTTCACCGACCATGATCACGTCGGGGTCTTGTCGCAGCATGGCGCGCAGGCCCTTGGCAAAGGTCATGCCCGCGCGGACATTCACTCCGCACTGATTGATGCCGGCAAGTTCGTATTCAACCGGATCCTCAATCGTGATGATGTTGTTTTGCCCGTCGTTGATCTTGTTCAGGATCGAGTACAGGGTTGTCGACTTGCCAGATCCCGTTGGACCGGTCACGAGGATGATCCCGTAGCTTCGGCTGGCCCAGTCCTCAACCAACTTCATGTTGTGCGGGAGGAAGCCGAGTTTGGACAAGCCGACGGTGATGCCGCTCTTGTCCAAAATTCGCATGACGATCTTCTCGCCGTAAACGACTGGAAGCGTCGAGACACGGAGGTCGTATTCCTTCGAGCCAACGATGACGGAGATTCGGTTGTCTTGTGGAACTCGCTTTTCGGCGATGTCCATATTTGCGATAATCTTGAAGCGAGAGGAAAGCGGGGCAACGACCTTGCGAGGCAACTTCATGCCTTCGATCATTACGCCGTCAATGCGGTACCGAACTCGGATCCCTTCTCGGCTAGGCTCGATGTGGATGTCGCTGGCCCGATCCTGAACTCCCTGGCTCACAATGAGGTTGGCGAGGCGGATGATTGGCGCGTCTTCGCCGAGTTCTCGGAGTTCTGCCTCGGAAAGTTCGTCGTCGTTGTCCTTCCCGGTGATTTCGATCTGGCCATTAAAATCCTTCATGACGCCGGCGAGGGCCTCGTTCATGTTGGATTCGATGCGATACAAGGTGACGAGGGCGTTGGCGAGGTCGTCTTCCACCGCAATGAGCGGCTCTATCTCCAATCCGGTAGCCAGTCGAAGCTCGTCAATAACAAAGATGTCGAGCGGATTCGCCATCGCCACGAGGAGCTTGTTGCCGCTGCGTTCTAGGGGGATTGCTTTAAACCGTTTTGCGAGTTGGCCGGAGACCATCTGAAGTACTTCAGGATCTGGCGTACTCAAGCTGATATCCACGAAGGGAATGCCCCAGACTTTGCCGAGCAAGCGAACCCGGTCGCGTTCCTGGACGAATCCAAGATTTACGAGGACACGGGCTATGGGATCAATCCCACCCATTTCACGCCATTTATCCTCGGCGAGACGTAGCTGATCCTCGCTGATCAATCCTTCCTGAACAAAAACATCGCCCGTAAGCATAAGCCAACCCGAATTGAGGCGACCCAAGAACCACCCTGCGTTGGTGATTCCACGTTGGCGCACCCGGCGACCCCGGTAAGAATAGGGGGGCATCTGCGAAAATTTGCGTGGGTCGGTAACATACGCACTCACTCGCCCATGGATGACTTTCCCCTCGAACGACCAGAGCTTAATGGCGCCCTTATGTCGCTCGAGTTTGGCCCCGGCGGTCGTATTCAGCAGTTTTGGGCGTCCGATCCCAATCTGCCCGAAGAAGGGGACGAGTTCCAGTTCGTTTTAACCCCCATCGTTTTCGGCGAGGAGTTCGCGGAAGACTACTTTCCGGGGACTGTTTTGGTGGGTGCGCGGACGAATCCCGATGAGCCTTGGGTACTAGCGCGCAATACAGACGCGGAAATCATGGCGGGTGAAGATCCGGGCATCGTCGAGTTTGAGTACGAGTTATCCCTTCTGCCCGAACTCCGGGCTACCGGTAGCTTCTATGAGGTTCCGGGCGCGATCCCTCAAATCTGCTGGGACGTCCGCATCACCAACCGAGGCCGCCAAAGCGTTGAGATCGGAGAATTAGCCTTCCCGTTCGCGCTCAACAACCTTTACGAGGGCTTCAGCCGGACGGAGAAAAATGGAAAATCCATGTGGAACGATCGCGTCATCGTCCACAAGTTTATTGGCGGCTCGGCAAGTTACCTTTTCGCGCAGAGACTGACTGCCGATCCTCCGGGTCTGCTGATTGTGCCGGGCGAAGACACGTCTTGGGAAGCTTGCGCGCACGTGCCGTCCTCCCTCAATACCCCTTTCATTTGGGAAGGTATCCCCGTGGTTTACGTTTACAGCAAAGCCCCCGCCGAACGCGAGGGCTGGGACGATGGCCAGAACGGACACACGTCGTTAATCCTAGAAGCGGGAGACTCACGCCTGTTTCAGACTCGATTTCTGCCCGCAGATCGCGATAAGTTTGACAACGTCGGGATGGTCATGTCCGCGCTCGGACACCCTGCGATGAAGCTCCTGCCTGCTGCGGTCGCTCCCGCCGAGGTGGGAATCGCGGTCGAAGTTGCGGGCGCGACTCCAACCCGCTTTCTCGCCGATCGTGAGGCCAAGCTTGAAACCGATTCCGACGAGGAGGGCGGTTTTTGCTTTGTCAAGCCCAAGGGATCGGGCCCATTGAAACTCCAGTTTGAGGACACGAAGGGCCGCACGAGCTATGTGCATCTTCTTTTCACCGACCCGATCGATCAGCTGATCCGCAAACGCGCAGAATGGATCGCGAACCACCAGGTTATCGACGATCCAACGAGTGCGCTTCACCGTGCGATTCTCCCGATGAACGTGCGAAATGGGAAACAGTTGTCAACTCCGGAAGAGTTCTCGGGCCCGTTCCCGATTGAAAGTGGCCTCGGGGATGCGCTGTTCCTCGCTGAAAAGAACGCGGTGTACCCACTTGAACGGGAGATCCTCATTATCGAAGACCTCGTGGACGAGTTTCTTCGGGACGACCTGCAAAACCCGGCCGACGACACGGTGGGCTCGGCATTTGCAGATGGACGGTCCGTGGCGCTTAACTACGCGCGACCTCACGTCTATCCCCTGGTTTTTAACCTGTACCACGCGATGTATCGCGTGGCTCGAATAACAAAGACGCGCCATTCGCCCCACATGTACCTCGATTGGGCGTACCGAACTACGCTCGCCATGGTTCGCCACGGGATACCGCGCCAAGGCCGGGTCGGTGGGTTCTCAGGCTACGCGCGCGTGTTTGAACTTTTAGGCGATATGGCAAGCGAAGGGATGCAGCAAGAAGTCGAGCGTCTGATGCCCTTCGTATCCTTGCGAGCCGAGGACATCCTGCGCAAACAGTTCCCCTACGGCTATGAGAATGTCCTTGATACCTCGGCCTTCGAGGAAGCATTTACGGCCGCTCGATACCTCAACGACGAAACGCATCAGGAACGCGCCATGCGATGCGCCTACGCCGCGCGGAGCCTGTCGCCGAGTTGGTGGTGGTACGGGAGCGATCCTCGGCAATGGGACGACGTGGAACACGGCCCTCTGCCGATAAACTACGACCGAGGCGAGCTTTGCCTGGGTTACACCGGCCCCGCAAACTCGATGATGTTCTTTGAAACCCTTGATCGCGACTATGCGGCTCTCCCCGAACAGTATATGAGGATGGCCTTTGGAGGCATGTTGGGGGTCTGGGCGCTTGTCCAGCCGGATGGAAGCGCCTCGATGGCATACTGCCCCGATCCGGCTTCGCGCCTCTACGGATTGAATCCACTCACCGGCGACTTGGGGCTTGCTTTGTTCCACTATCTCCGGGCGGCGGGGGCTTACGTTTTGCCCAGCCGAAGCTATGGCGTGTTCACTTTCGGGTGTCACTTTGAGATTGAAAACGATCGCTACGTCGTTCGTCCGTGGGATGGCGTTGGTCGCCGCGTCGTCTTAAGACAGGTTAATGCGGAGTTCCAACTGACAGTCGGTAAGATCCGCGAAGTGCAGTTAGACGTAAGAAAACGGTGGGCGAGCCTTATTGTCGAGAATCCAACCGAGCAGGATTTGCATGCTGAGTTGCGCGTTCGAGGACTATGGGGAAATCGCTTTGAAATTTTAGGCGAGACAATTGAAGGCGTCGACGGCGAGTTGGCAGTATCCTTACCATTGGCCGCGCATTCGGTCAGTCGTCTCGAAGTGAAGGTCTTATAAAAAATGGAAGCAGTAAACGTTCAAGTTATCCCGAATTGGTATTTTGCGTTGTCGGCCTTTCTTCTGGTCATCATCGCCGCCGCTTTTATCGCGGTGGGTTGCCTAATGGTGGTCCTGGTGCGGGTCATTAAAAACATTCAGGAACCGGTTAACGGATTGCTGAACAAAGTGAACCATGACCTAATACCGAAGGTTGAAAGCCTTGTTACCAAGGTCGATGGACTCACGGACAGGGTCTCAGGTATCGCGGAGAATGCGCGGGTAATCAGCAGCACCGCGCGAGGAACGGTGGAGAAAGTGAGCGGTGGCGCGAACCTCGTTTCGAATACCTTCGCGACTTTGGCCGA
>JBKJJL010000203.1:0-3964 GCA_046597875.1 Fimbriimonadaceae bacterium
GCGAGGCTTATCCAAATCGCCAAGAGCAACGCGACGACGGAGTCTGCCCAAACCCAACCCGTGGCGCGGACGAGCACGAGGCCCCCAAGAACTCCCAGACTGGTCACACAGTCAACCATCAAGTGCTGGCTGTTGGAAAGGAGCGCCAGAGACCCGGTTTCTCGGGCAATCTTTCGAGCATAGAGACCCACCAATAGGGCACCGACCGCGCTTACGGCCATCACGACCACGCCCAGATCAAGCGATTCAACCGTGTGCGGTTTGAACAGACGCGATACCGCCTCATAAACCACGTAGGCCACGATGCCGAACAGCATCACGGCCTCGACAAAACAGGCCAGGCTCTCTATCTTCCCGTGCCCAAAAGGATGTTCCTCGTCCGGCGGAGCGGCGGCGGCGTTTACGCTTGCGAGAGCAACTCCGGAGGAAAACACATCGGTCGCGGAGTGAATCGCCTCCGAGAGCAACCCAACTGATCCGGTGAGAACGGCAGCGACGGCCTTCACCAGCGTCGAAACGACGTTGAAGGCAAGGGAGACTCCGGCTGCGCGCTGCTTGGCGCGATGGGTTGTGTCCATCTCAGGTAAGTTTGAAGCGCCCACGATGCTTTCTGCCACCTTCGATAAATTGCGCGCCCGGAATGAACGGGCTCTTGTGCTTTTCGTCACCGCCGGCGATCCATCCTTGGAGGATCTTCCCGCAATCCTAGACACGCTCGAAGAGGCGGGAGCGGATATTCTCGAAGTCGGACTTCCCTTCTCCGACCCGATCGCCGACGGACCCACGATTCAAGCCGCCAGCCAACGCGCGCTCGATCGCGGAGTGGGCACGTCCAGCGTTTTGGAAGCGATCTCGCGGCGAAAAGGCGTGGCTCCCGTCGTGTTGATGGGCTACTACAACACGGTTCTGAGGCGCGGTTTGGATACCTTCGCCAAGGATGCGAAAGCAGCGGGGGTGTCGGGCACGATCATGAGTGATCTCACTCCCGAAGAGTCGGATGAATGGGTGAGGGCAAGCCGAGCGCACGGCTTGGACACCATTTTCCTGGCAGCACCAACCTCCACGGATGCGCGTTTGGCCGAAGTCGGAAAGCGCGCGACGGGCTTCGTGTACGCGGTTTCGAGACTCGGCGTAACCGGAGCCCAAGCCCAGGTCGCTCAAGATGTCCCCGCCTTAGTCGCACGAGTAAAAGCTC
This sequence comes from Fimbriimonadaceae bacterium, assembly GCA_046597875.1. Lineage (GTDB taxonomy): Bacteria > Armatimonadota > Fimbriimonadia > Fimbriimonadales > Fimbriimonadaceae > JANJUB01. The sequence continues at coordinate 1,196 of JBKJJL010000203.1, forward strand.
ATGCGTCGGTTCCCGTTTGCGTCGGCTTCGGAATCAGCACCCCGGAGCACGTTCGGTCCATAGCTCAGTACGCCGACGGCGTCGTCGTAGGCTCTTGGCTGGTGGACGAACTCGCGAGATCATGGGAAGCGGGAAGTGGCCGGGAAAGCTTAATCGCCAAGGTTCAGGCGCTCAAGGAATCGACCCGATAGACCTAACTCCCCCTCCCCACGACACAATGCATTCGCGGAGAGGGGGAGTTCCAAGAACTATTTCCCGATGCAGAAGTCGTGGAAGATGCGGTCGATCATATCCGCCGAAGCCGCCTCCCCCGTAATCAATCCCAACTCGAAGAGGATGTTCCGCAGGTGAACGGATAGAAGATCACTCGGCAAGTCGTTCTCAATCGTTACGAGCGCCTGCCTCACTGAATCCAATGCGGAGCCTAGGGGCGGGGCATGGCGCGGATCGACTACGACATCAAAGGAATCCAATCGGTACCGATCGGCGATCCAATCCGACAGTTCCCGAACTCCTACTCCGGTCAGCGCGCTCACGTCTAACTCGTTGAGAGTGCGCGCAGCCGTCTGTAGCTTTTCGCGGCTCGCCAAGTCGGCCTTGTTCCAAACAAGAAGATCATAGTACGGCAGCGACGGAGGCAACGGGAGCACCGAATCGTGGATGTACCAGATCATGTCTGAGGTTCCGACCGCCTCAAGGCTCCTTTGAATGCCGTGTATCTCCAACTCGTCCTCGGTTTCCCGCAAGCCTGCGGTGTCAATGAGCACGCAAGGGATTCCGCCCAGTTCGACCGTTTCCTCGATCGTGTCCCTGGTGGTGCCTGGAATCGGCGTGACGATTGCGCGATCTGAGCCAAGCAGCCGATTCAAGAGCGACGACTTCCCCGCATTTGGCGCGCCAATGAGAGCGATACGGAGTCCGTGCCGAGTAACTCGACTTACGTCGGCCGTCGACAGCAAGTCTTCCAACTCCCCAGTCATTTGAATGAGCTTCACGCGCCCTTCCGCCCCGTCGAATTCCCCAATCTCTTCACTGAAATCGACGCTTGCTTCCACTGCAGCGAGGAGTTTCATCGCGTCGTCCCGAACCTTTGTAACTCGACGACTTAACTCACCCTTCCGTTGAGCATTGGCGAACCGGAGTTGCTGCTGAGTTTGCGCGGCGACCGTATCTCGCACCGCTTCCGCTTGAGTTAGATCGATCCGCCCGTTCAGGAACGCCCGCAGGGAAAACTCGCCCGGCTCCGCCAAACGCGCTCCCGCCCGGAGGCAAGCGTCAATCAAACCGTCCACCGAAGCCCGAGAACCGTGAACCGACATCTCCACGCTCGCCTCGCCTGTGTATCCGTGCCCTTCCAAGAACGGCAATATGAGGCCGTCGTCGCCGGTCACAAACTGCCCGTACTCAGCCTGCCGGTTCTCGACTGGCTCGGGCCACGGCTTAAATACGGAGGCGGCAATCGCGAACGAATCCGGCCCCGTCAGGCGAACGATCGCAACGGCCCCACCCAAGGCCGTTATTGGCGCGACAATCGTGTCGCTATGGTTCATGACAGGTGGACCCTTGCCGCCGCCACCACTGCTGGCACGTTCATGGAAACCATCGTCTGATCCGGCGTTTTCAGAACCGTGTGCGGAGCATATTTGTGACCCCACTTTTCAGCGGGACTAAAGGCGAAGGTCGTAATTGTGGGGACGCCAAGCCCGGCAGCGATGTGAATCAGCCCGCTGTCGGGCCCAATCAAAACGTCCAAGCCTGCGATAGCCGCCATGGATTCCCGCAAGGTGCAAGACCCAACTAGATCAACACACGGCACCTTAAGCAAGGGTAGCAACGGCTCAACAAAGCTCCTCTCGTTCGCGGCTCCGATCAAAAGAACCTTTTCTCCTAACTCGTGAGCGATTTCGGCAGCTTTCCCGCTTGGAATCCCTCGCTCGGTCACGGTGCAACCGGGCACAAGTCCGACTCGCGCTCCCTCCTTCAGTTTCGCGCCAGCCTCCAACTCAGCGGTGGACATCGTCAGCCGCGGCGGCTGCGCCTGAACCTTTAACCCCAGCGGGTCGCCAAGCCGGGCGTAACATTCACCCTCAAAGCCATCGACGAGATAAGGAACGCGGTCGGTAAGCAAGAACCCCCGGCGTTCGGTCGGGAATCCGATTCGGCGAGGAATCCCCGCGAGCTTTGCCACCAGGGCGGATCGAAAACTCCGATTCACCACCACGGCGAGGTCGTACTTTGCGTGACGAACGGTCCTCACCTGCTGCATGAACGCCCTCAGGCCGCGATCCTGATTGTTTTCGACGAAATCTAGGCCACCTTCTCCCGAAAGCAAGACTCTCAGATGCGGAGCGGTTAGAACGTCCGGGCGCTCGTACCGGGCCGCCAACGCGTGGAGGAGGGGAGTCGTGAGGACCGCGTCCCCGATGAAACGGTACTTGAGCCAAACCAAGACCCGCTCAGAAGACACGCTTGATCGCCTCCGAAACAGCGTCCGTCGAAATCGCGGCGACATTCTCGCCTTCATTCGTTATAACCGGATGCACGGTCGCTACGGGCGGAGTCCAGAGCCGATGAATGCCGTATCGGAACAACGCCACCGTTGGCGTCGACGTACTCGCGGCCAGGTGCATGATTCCGTTGTCCAAAGTCAGGATCATGCGCGCAGCCGCCATCGCTCCGACAACCTGCGGGAGAGTCCATATTCCTCGGCAATCCTCAACTAGGCCGCTTGCCACCATTTCCGATTCTGCGTCCGCGCCCTTCCAATGC
>JBKJJL010000270.1:0-18463 GCA_046597875.1 Fimbriimonadaceae bacterium
ATGGTGCTGAAGTTCACTGGAGCAACCGGTGCACTCGCGTGGAGCCGACTCTACTCTGAGATCGATCCAACCCTGGGTGAGGTTAGCGGCCCCGGAAAGGGCATTTGTATGGGCCCGACGGGTTCGCTTTTCGTCACCGGTGGAATTTTGGTCAACAACGAGTTTCAAGATGCCTTGACATTAAAGCTCAGTGACGCAACCGGTGCCGTATTGGCAAACGATTCTCTTGGAACCGGCGTGTGGCCCGGCAGTTTCCAGTACGGCGAGGACATTGCGTTCGACGGCACGAACATTTTCGTGGCCGGTTCAACGCAGGACAATCCTGCCCCTATGTCAGCCGACGGCAGCAACATGCTGCTCGTGAAGTACAACAGCAACCTGGTTGAGCAATGGCACACGGAGTTTGATGGCCACGGCAAAGGCGACTTTGGAATCAACCTAGCAGTTCGCCCTTTATTCAGTTCGGTTTTCGTTTATGGGAACGCCTCCACTGATCCCGTAAGCACTCCGGAAATGTTCATGGTACGAGCGGACAGCAATACGGGCGCGGAAGTTTGGCGTCGGTTCCGGACAACTAAAAGTGATTCTCGCACCGGAAAGATGGCCTTGGATAGCTATGGCTACTTGACCGCAACTGCGAACTTGGACTTGACGGCTAGCATCACTAAGCGAGTCCGTGCGCAAGATGGTGGCGACGTATGGGAGCGGATCATTGACAATGCCCAGTTCACCGATATCGCGGTAGATGTTTCATCGAACACCTATCTCATCGGTACTGCAACTGCGAAGTTGGATAACAACAGCGCTGTGCGATGGCAGAATCCGCAAGCCGGAGTGGCCGGGACCGTTGGCCCCACTCATATCTTCTACACCACCTACGCATCGTTTGCTGACTTGCAGACCGTTCGCTGGTATCAATCGTCCTATTCATTGTCGCTAAGCCCGAGCTCCACGCCCGGCGGCTACAATGTAACTGGAACGGTTACCAGTTCATCTACTGCTCCAGTTGGCGGACTTTCGTTTGACATTACGGAGTCATCTGATCTGGTAACTCCTCCGGGATCCGTGACAATTCCAGCGGGCTCCACTTCGGCAAACTTCACGATCGCGACGTCCGCGGTCTCGGGAACATCCAACGTGGTGGTGCCGATCACGGCCTCTCTGTTCGGAGTCACCGCTGTGGCGACTCTCACCTTGATGCCTCCGACCTTGGCTAGCGTATCGGTTACACCGGATACGGTCACGGGTGGAACATCCACTCTGGGCAAGGTAACCCTCACGGGTATCTCTGCTGCGGGCGGCAAACTCGTATCGTTGCGTGACAACAGCGTCTTCTGCGACACGCCAGCGTCAGTGCTGGTGGGTGGTGGAAACGCCTCGAAGACGTTCACCATTCTTACGACGACGCCTTCGAGCACGCAAACCGTCACGATCACCGCATCGCTTGATGGAGTGACCCAAACGACCACCTTGACGATTAACCCCTAAAAGGTATCGTCTATGGGAAAGCCAAGCCGGAGACCTCTCCGGCTGGTTCCGGTCCCTCTCTTGCAACTGCAAGGGAGGGACTTTTTTGGATTGATTGGGCCAGTTACCTTTCAGGAATATAGGAATTTCATAAGATTTCGCCGAGTTCCGCTCCGCTGCCGCTATACTAAAAGACCCATGTTTCATTCCATTGGCAAAAAACTTTTGGCAGTTTCACTTCTTGCTGCGGTCACCGCAGCGGCCAATGCGCAAGTTGCGCTGTGGCTAAAAAATTACAGCTGGGGGGTGATGTCGGCCGAAACCGCCGTGGATATCGTCACCGACGCCTCAGGCAACATTTACTCGGTAGGAACGACCGATGGCAACGTGCTTGTTGTTTCCTACACCTCCGCGGGGACTTTTCGATGGGCTAACACTTATGCCGGTCCCGGCGGCGGGAACGATACGCCGGTGGAAGCCGTGGTTGATGGCTCAGGCCATTTGTATGTCGTGGGAACTGGCTCGCACGCCGCGGTCATGGGTGCGTTCATGGTTCTCAAGTTCGACGGAGCGACCGGCGGCCTGACATGGAGTCAACTCTACACCGAGTTCGACCCGATCTTTGGCGATGTTAGCGGGCCCGGCAAAGGAATCTGCGTGGGCCCCGGCGGTTTCATTTATGCATGCGGCGGCATGGAGGTCTTCAACGAGTTTTACGACGCTATCACGATACGCCTCAGCCCCACCACGGGCGCAGTCGTCAACACTGCGCTTTATGGATTACCTGCCGCTGCAAACCAGATGGCAGAAGACATTGTGTGGGACGGGTCAGGTGCACTCTATGTGACCGGTTCAACCGCCGACAACTCCAATCCATACTCCCCTGATGCGAGCGACATCATGCTGGGTAAGTACACCGGGTCGCTCGGAACGGTTTGGGTCAAAACTTTTGATGGCAATGGCAAAGCCGACTACGGTCGCAGCGTTGCGGTGAGAAGGTCGATCAATGCGGTTTACGTGTTCGGCAACTTCGCCACGGACCCAGCAACCTATCCCGAACTGTGCACGATGCGGATTAACTCGATTTCAGGACTCGAAGTCTGGCGAAAGGTTCGCGCAACCGCTAGCGATGTCTACACCGGAAAAATGGTGCTTGACAGCCTTGGCTATCTAACCGTTTCGGCTCGAATGGATATGTTCACGAGCATCGTCTTGCGCTATCGCAGTACCGACGGCCTGCTTTCCTGGGAACGTTTCGCAGACGGCCACTTTTATGATCTCGTGACCGATGGTTCCTCGAATACGATCATCGTCGGCGAACGCACCGCGAAACTTGGGTCAAATGGCGCTTGGCGTTGGGATAATCCGACCCCGGGCGTAGCTTGCGCCGTCAGCCCAACAAACGTCGTTTACACGAACGACGGTCCCGGTGAAATTCGAACCATTCGTTGGTATCAGTCTTCGTACACGCTGACTCTGACTCCCAGCACGACGCCGGGAGGCGCCAATGTTACGGGCAGGGTGACGACGTCCTCGACCGCGCCACCGTTTGGATTGCCGTTCAATATCACGGACGGCTCTCCACTCGTCGCTCCTCCCGCTTCCGTCACGATCGACGCAGGTACCACGTTCAAGAACTTTGTGATCACCACCTCGGCAGTCGCAGGTGCCTCCGATGTGCTCGTTCCGATTACCGCCTCGTGCTACGGTGCAACCGCAGTTGCTACTTTGACACTCTCGCCCCCCACCCTGGCAAGCGTAAGCGTGACCCCGGACACCGTCGTCGGAGGGAATGCCACGACGGGCAAAGTCACCCTGACCGGCATCGCGCCGGCGGGAGGCAGACTGGTGACGCTTAGTGACGACAGCGCGTTCAGCGTCACCCCTGCTTCGGCCACGGTGAGTGGTGGTAGTGCGTCGAAGACCTTCACCATCACGACTTCGGCAACCTTGATTGTCCGCAGTGTGACGATCACCGCGACGTTGAACGGAGTCATCCGGACAACAACGCTCACCATCAATCCGTAGTGGATTCCGAATATAATCAGCCGGGAGTGGATCCCGGCTGGTGTCGGGCACGGTCTTCAAAACCGTTCGTGGCTTCGTAAGGGGCCTGGTGGGTTCGATTCCTACCCATTCCCGCCATGCGATGCTGGAACTGCCGTACCCCGTGATTCTCGCAAGTGCCTCGCCGCGTAGGCGAGAGCTCTTAGCAAGTCTGGTCAGTAGCTTCGAGGTCCTCCCTGCTGATCTCGATGAGGACTCCTTAACGAATCCTGACCCATGGCAAACGGCGCGCGATCTCGCTTCCGCAAAGTCTGAGAAGATCGCGCTCGTGAGGCCCGACGCGCTCGTTATTGGGGGCGACACCGTTGTCGCCGTGCCGATGAAGGGTGGTTACGAGCAGCTTGGCAAACCCGCCAATAATCTCGAAACCGAGCGAATGCTCAGCATACTCTCTGGCATCCAGCACCTTGTCATTACGGGCGTTTGCTTGCGTTGGCCCGGCGGCGAGCGATCTTTCGAGGTCACGAGTGGAGTCAAATTCCGTATGCTAACGGATGCAGAAGTGAAAACCTATGCGGCGACCGGCGAATCCTTGGATAAGGCGGGCGGATATGCCGCTCAAGGCAAGGGCGCGTACTTGATCGAAACGGTTGAAGGTTCACTCACAAACGTGATTGGGCTCCCCATGGAAAAGTTGAAGGAAGAACTGGAAGCTCTCATTCCAGTTGAAGTCGGATGAACGTCCCCCCCTTTATTCCTCCGCAGATTGAAATATCCGGCAACGTCGCGGAAGAGCGGTATCTCGTCCGAACGGTTTTCGTCAAACGGGTAACGGGGCTCCATACAGCCTTCTGCGGGATCATTTTAGGGGTTGCGCTCTTTGAATGGCCCCCTGCCGAGCCCGTTGCAGGATTGATTCTTACGGTTGTCGCCCTTCTCGCCCTGAGCCTGGTTCGCGGGCTGGCAAAGGGGTGGCGTCACGAACAGGTGCTTTCTTCGGTTTGTGTTCCGGCCCTCGTGGCAGGGATTGCGATCTTGATTCGGGTTGCCCCGGTGCCATTTTGGGTATTCGGGGTCGCGCCTCTTTCGATGCTGGCGTATACGCTCTTTTGCGGGCGGGACTTGTCTTTTTTGGGGATGCTGGTCATGGGAAGCTTGGCCGTCGTGGCTTCCATGGTGGCGGGTTGGGGATTTGGGGAACTGAGCGCTTCTTTGGCGTTCGAGGCGGGAGCGGTGCTCATCGCCTACCTCCTCTTCTTCGTGTATGACCTTGCTGCGCTGCAAACCCGGAGGCGGTCAGGTGAAGAGTTCGGTGCCGTTCTCGATCTGTTTCGGGATGTCTTGAACTTCACCACGTACCCGATCCGGGTGATCAACCATTGGAGACGCCACCGAATCTGGTCGCTGCGAGGATAGAATCACCGCGTGGCACTTTACATTCCACCTCATTTCGCGTGCGACGATCCTGCGATAGCGAGGCAAGTCGCCCAGGCATATCCCTTTGCGACCTTGATATCGACGGACGGAGGTGAGCCTTGGATCACCCAAGCGCCCGTGCTTTGGGAGGATGGTTCCTTCCTGATGGCCCACATCTCACGGGCCAATCCGCACGCGAGGTTGATCGAGCAAGGCTGCCCCATCATCATCGTTTTCAACGGGCCTCATGCGTATGTGTCGCCCTCGATGTACGTGACCGCCAATCAAGTGCCGACCTGGAACTATGCGACCGTTCATGTGCACGGGACTCCCGAGGTTCTTTCGGGAAGCGAAACGCTGACCGAACTTGAGCGGCTGGTTCAGGGATTTGATCCAGACTGGACGGTCGATCCAGCGCACGCAGAACGTCAATCGCTCGGAGTGGTGGCGTTCCGTGTCCGAATCGAACGCCTTGAGATTAAGCTCAAGATGAGCCAGAACAAGCCGCTTGAAGACCGCCTCGGAGTTGTTGAGGGTCTGCGGAGTCGGGGTGATGTCCAGTCTCGTGAGGTCGCGGATTGGGTGGCAAAGCTACAGGAGTAGGATCCTCCAGATAACCGTGTATTCCGAACCCCCTTTCGCGTTTCCAGTTCGTCATTAGATACGAGATATGCGCTATGTGCTCTTTTCCTCTGATTTAGAAATCATTTCAGCTTTCAAATCTCCCGAGGCATTCTTTCCTGGGGAGGACCTTGTTGTCACTAAAACTCGCGAGGAGACGATTGCGGCTTGCGCAGGGGCTGACATGTTGTTCGTGGATCTCGTGGCGACCTTGGATGAGCCTAACCGCATCGCGGGCTATGAAACGTTTCACTCGATGATCGTCGAGGACGCTGTCGCGAATGCGGTTCCGCTTGTTCTCATCTCCACTCCGCACGATTATGACCTTGACTTCATGGTTGGATGGCCGGACTTCGTCTTCGCGAATATGCCGCGCCCGGTGAGCCCGAAGCTTTTCAGGCGCGCTTCAACGTGGATATAGCGGCTAGGCCGCCCTGGCTTCACCCATGTGGATTTCGCGCAACGCGCGAACACAATCTGGGTCAAGCCCGGTGCGGGCTTCCTCTGCAAGTATTGCAAAGACCTGATCCATTGGCAGGGCTCCGCGGTACGGCCGCTCCGCCGAAAGAGCATCAAAGACATCGGCCACGGCGAGAATCCTCATGTCGAGATCTAGTTCTTCTGCTCGTAGTCCTCGCCAGTAGCCTCGGCCGTCGAGTCGCTCGTGGTGGGCGGCGGCGATGTCGGCGATTCGAGCGAATCCGGTGATCGGACGCAGAATGTCATACGTAAACTTTGGATGCCTGCGAATCGCCTCGAACTCATCGTCAGTCGGCTTGCCGGGCTTTTCAAGGATTGCATTGGATACACCCAGCTTTCCAACATCGTGCAGCAAGGCAGAGCGCCGGAGGGTCGTCCGACGCTCGGGAGATAACCCGAAGACATCGGCGATGTCGAGCGCGTGCTGCGTGACACGGGTGGAATGCTCGGCGGTGAAGGAGGATTTTGCGTCGACGATTAGCGCGAATGCCTCACAGATCCGGTCGATGTCGGCTTGTTCTGCGATCTGCGCAACTGCGGGGATTTCAAGATCGAGGGTCGCGTCTTGAGCTCGAGTCGCGTGATCGTTCCAGAACGCCGCATCATTTCGGAAAGAAAGACAAGCAGTGGCTATGTCTCGATCAAACCAGCTTCCAGCCCGGCGGCTAAGCATCTCGTAGGCCTCGTTGATGCCAAAGGCAGTGACGAAAACTTCCAACGTTTGGCTCACACACAGGATTCGAGCAAGGAGTGGGATTGCATCTCCTTTGAGATGCCGAGGCGCGCCTTTACCATCCCAATGTTCGTCAAGATCCCTCACGGCAGAAGCCGTTTCCGAATCAAATCCAAGCATGAGCGCGATTTCGGCACCCCTCGTACATCGAGCATGCGTGACACCATCCATGACCTGCTTCGGCGAGCCGACGTCGGTGAGCATCCTGCGGAGCTTGGCGACGACGGAACCGTCCCGTTCGGTATTGATCCATGCGTACCGGAGCGATTCCACCGGATTGGACCAATCGATCAGCTTCACGCCATGTTTGACGAGAAAGTCATCGCCGCCAAACAGCTTGTGAATCCGTGCTGAGTTATTGGAGCATCCCGCATCTTTCAAGAGAGCGGCGAAGAAAAGCGAATTTTTCTGGCTCTCTTGCAGACCCAACACGTCCGCAACTCGCTGCGCGATCAGGCTGGTTCGCGACGCGTGTCCTTCCGGCTGACCCTCGACGAGGTCGAGAGCATGACTCAACGCCGCGAGAATCTCGGCTTTGGTTACCTGGCTTGGAAAATCGATGCGCACGAGGTTAAGTATCGGCGGGCCGTTCAAGGTTCGCAAGCGTCAGAATAGGTGAAGGCCGTTTGTGCTGCGAAAATTCATGCGCGTATTGGGCGGGCTGGGAGGAATCCTGCCCGTGGCTATTTTGGGTGTCTGGGGCACATCCTACGTTATCGCGTGTCTCTTGGCTCTCTCCGCGGCCGGGGTTCCGATCGAGTATCTGCACTCCACGTCAGCAGGACCCATCACCCTGCGCGCAGAGACGTACAACTTCGACTATCGACTGAACATCTTGTACCTAGATAGGGTGACGTTGAAGGAGCCGGATGGCACATTATTGGGTTCGGTCCGTAGGGTTTTGCTGCACGACGTTGTTCCCGGACGAAGGCCCATTCGAGCGGAGGCCAGCGACCTGTTTGCGCGCCTTGAGAGACTTCCAGATGGGAAGTTTCGATTTGAAAAGTACTTACCCCCAAAGGCTGATCCGAGCGATTCAAAACTGCCTTACTCGGTCGATATCAAGGGTGCCTCCATTCTCCTTGTCGATCAAACAACGAGGCCCGAATGGCGGCGGTGGGTCTCAAGCCCTCGAATGCGAATGTTCGGAGCAGGGCCGGTATGGCACGCTCATGCTCCTCTCAAGATAGAAGGTTCCGGCACCACCCGCGTTAAGGCGCTTACCGATGAGACTGGATTGCTGCAAGTGAGGTACTCGGCCAGGGACTTCGAAGTTGCCAGACTCGTCGAGCATTTCGCACGCACTCCCGAAGGTAAAGACGTGCCCGAACTGAAGTCCTTCGCAGCGCGATCCGCCCTCTTTACGGGGGAGGGCAAGTTTGTCATTGAGGCCGAGAAACCCATCCGTTGGCAGTCCACCGGTTCTGCTCATATTCGCGGATTCCGGTATGGCTCCGATGTGACTTCGGACGACATCGTGGCCAGGGGCCTCGTGACCCTCTCCGGGTTCCGAGGTCAGGTTCGTGCGCTAGACCCAGGCGCTGCCGCAGATTTTGATGGGTCATGGCGTTGGGGTGGCAACCAATCGTTAGCGGGGAACCTGAAGGCATCGGTGTCTAACCCGGGTTCGCTCCCGAACGTATTAGCTAAAGCTTTGCCAAAGGGCACGACTTTTACCAACGGGACGTTTCTGGGCTGGCTGAGTTATGCGGATGGGTTCAGAGTCTCCGGAGATGCGACCGCCGCAACCGTTAAATGGGACTTTTTGAATGGATCCCAAGTGAAAGCGCGCATCGACTCGGACGCCAAACGTTTGCTCGTCAGCGAACTACAAGGTATTTCGCAAGGTTCCCCTGCCCTGGGCGCGATTTCTTACGAGTTCGCAAACGGGGCACTCGGGGGGCACGTTCGAGCCAAGAATGTGAACCTAAGGGAAACGCTTCGGCGATACGGCCTGGTCGCATTGGGTGGCATCGCGGACCTGGATGCGGTGATTTTCGGGTCCGTTTCAAAGCCCCAGGTCGTGTTCCGAGCCTCAGGATCGGGCAACTCGACGCAACCAGGATACAAGATGCAGCTGGGAAGGTTCGACGCCGGGGGACGCTATTTTGGGGGCCAAGTGAACCTGGATCGCTTTACGCTGGTCGGACCCGCGGGTTCGACGTCGGCCAGCGGATACTGGAACATTGCTCGCGATCGGGTTTCGATTGACCTCCTCTCGACGAGCGTTCCGCTTAAAGCGTTTTTTGACGAGTTGGAGGGCTCGGCCGCGTTCTCGGGCAATGTCGCGGGATCCTCGAAATCCCTCGAAGCTCGTGGGCAGTTGGAAGTGTTTGGAGCCAAGGTTTCGGGTCAGGACATCCAATTTGCCCGCGGAGACGTCGTCATTGATCGAAACAAGATGGTAGCCGAGAATATTCTCGCGTTCAAAAGGGGTGCGCAGGCGAAGGGCAAAGGAACGCTTACCTTTAAGAGCCGAGCTCTGGACGGCGCGTTCGCGGTATCTGGAATTGATCTCTCTCAATATCCTCCGGAGGGGCTAGCTGGGATCGCCTCGATCTCCAATGGGATTGTGCGGGGGACCCTGGATGCTCCTACTTTTGAAGCAGATGTCCAAGCAGACAACGTCGCGGCGGCGGGATTGGCAGTTGATCATCTCACGGCCAAAACCTTTGTCCAAAACGGAATTCTTCGCGTTTCGGAGAGCCGTGCCCTAGTTGCCGGAGGGGTTGTTACGGGCACAGGAACGTTCGACATGAACAAGCGGCAAGGCACGTTCGATGCTCTGGTCGAAGCGATCCCTATCCGCTCCCTGATCGCGGCGAATCTGGTCGACGTCTCCGTTGAGGGCCTGTTAAATGGTCAGTTGCGAGGAGCCTTCTCGGAATCGAAGCTCATCGCTCTGTCCGGTAAAACGCAGGTGTCCGGGCTGCGTTTGAACGAAGCGTTCCTCGGCAGCGGTGAAGTCACTCTAGATTCTTTGGATGGCGATAACTGGACTGGTACTGGTTTTCTCGGAGACTTGAACGCGTACGTGCAAGTTCCTCAATTTTCCTACAGTCTCGCGACGAAACAACTCGTTGCGGACGTCGTGTCGGATAACTTTGAAGCCAACGTCATCTTCGACGCCGCGAAACGTTATCTGGTGAATCAGGATGGACAGTCGCTCGTACCAGACGAGATGCGAACCCATTTGGACGGCCTCGAAGGGAAGATCGATCTCGATGCCCAAGTGACCGGGTCTTTGGACAACCTAGATTTGGCGCTCAACAGCTTCACTTTTGATAAGCTCGCGATTGGAGGGCAAGCGGCGGGACAGATCGTCGCCAAAGGTTCTCGCATGAACCGTGTTTGGACGATTGATCAGTTCGAGTGGACTGGTGGACCGGGGGCTCTGCGAATCAACAAAGGCGTGATTGATGAGCATGGGGAGGCTACCATGGACGGCGAGCTCACCAACTTTCGCTGGAGTTGGCTTGCCGCATTTAAGCCAGAGCTGGCAGACATTGCGGGCCGTAGCGACTTTTCGTTCCTTGTGAGTGGACCGAGTAAATCACCCGAAATCGTCGCGTCACTCAGCTACGACGAAGGAGCCCCAGACGCGCTGATTTCGCCCTGGCCGGGATCGTTGATTCGGGTTCGTGATCCGCGATCTCGCTCGCGCCGGGTGGATTTGGATTCGGTCCTCATCAAGGAAGGATCCATCACCGCAGGCGGTGTGTTCAACTTGGAAGGATTTACCGGCACATTGAACGCAAATGTGCCGTTCAGATATCCGTTTGAAATTCCCGCAGACGAGCCCCTGAGTATCGTCGCCCAAATACCGGAAAGGCCGTTGTCCTCGTTAACGGACCTCTTCCCTTGGATCGACCCGGCGAGAACAGACGGCAAGTTCTCTGCGGGGCTGGAGTTCAGTGGCACTCGTGCAGACGTGAAGGTTGGGGGTCAGTTTACGCTCGGTGCCAAAACATTGACGCCGCGAAACGGCGTTTCTGGTTTCACGGATGTGGCTCTTCTCGCTAAGTTCGCAGATGAAAAGGTTAACATTTCCGCAAATGGGACGAGCGTCAAGGGCGGTACATTTGAAACGGAAGGGCTGGGATTCTCGCTCCAAAACCTAGAGAACCTATTCAGCGACTCGACGGACGTCATTTTGGCGAACAGACTGTTTGGAGCCTTTCGGATGAACGCGCTCGTGCTGGAGTATGCCGATCCGAAGAGCGGCCCGATCAGCGCTACAATGTCAGGCGCGTTGGACTTGACGGGGACCATCAAGCGGCCCGAAGTGAACGGAACCATCCTCGTCAACGCAGCCACTCTGGCGGTTCCCACCTTGGAGTCAAATGAGACCTTGAGCGGCGAGCCGCTCATTAACCCGGTCTTCAATGTCTCGGTGATCACATCGAACAATCTTGTTCTGAAAGCGGGCACGGGTCGATTCGAGCTCTCTGGTGGCGGGAAACTTGAAGGTTCTCTGGCATCCCCCGTTTTCTCATCAACTTTAGTCGTTGTAAAGGGAAATGTCCGTCTTCCAAATGCTCGAATAACCATCGAGGATGGCGGCACCATTCTGGTAACTTATCGCGCGGCAGCCTCCGGAACCGCAGTTTCTCGGGTGGAAGTTGACCTCACGGGCCGAACTCAGGTAACCGCGCAGAGTTTCACGGGTGGCGTGGAGCGCTATGACATTACCCTGAGCATTCGCGGCGACCTTCTTGCCGAAAATGGATTGAGACTAACCGCGCAGAGTGACCCGCCTGATTTGAGTTCGGATAAGATCTTAGCGATCTTGGGACAAGGGGACGTACTTGCGGGGCGGCCCGGTGAGAACTTTCGCGCGGATCGCCAGCTGCAATCAGCACTACTCGGTTTGGCGATTCCGTATATTGCAGGTTCGGTCACGGAGCAACTGGCGAGTAAGTTAGGGCTTGACTATCTAAACATTGAGTACAATATGTTCGACCAGTTCTCCGTCACGGCTGCGATAACTCTTGGCCGTGATTTTGTTCTCAGCGGACGCAGGCAACTCTCGAGTCCGCTTCCAGGCGAACGCCTAAAGTATGATGTTCGCTTGTCTTATCGGCCACCATTTAGAAGCAAGACTTTGCGACGACTTACATTTAGTGTTGGCACGGATCAAGATCGTCCGTGGAAGTTTAGTGTCGAATACGGGATACGATTCTAAAGAATATGTCAATCGCTGAGTTACTTGCCATCCTGCGCCAGGCACCTTTGATTGCATCTGTGCAAGCGAGCCCAGGGTCACCTTGCGATGATGTAACTGTGCTACTCGCGATGGCCCGGGCCAGCCTTGCGGAAGGTGTGAGCTTGCTTCGACTTGAGGGAGAGTCCGTTGGCGCAATACGGTCGGCTACCGGGGTACCAGCGATTGGACTCCTAAAGAAAGTGTATCCCGATTCTCCGATTTACATTACGCCCACCAGCCAGGAAGTTGATTACCTCTTGAAGACTGGATGCGAGATCATCGCTTTGGATGCGACCAGGCGGAATCGTCCAAACGGCGAAACTTTAGGCGATCTTGTTACCCAAATCAAACGCAACGGCGTTCTCGCTCTAGGAGACTGCGATGACATTGCGAGTGTCCACCATGCGCTCACGGCTGGATGCCACCTGATTAGTACAACCTTGTCTGGATACACTGATACAACTCCTTGGCTCTCCGGCCCTGATCTCAATTTTTTACGCGCGGCGGTTGGCCAGAGCCCGGTCCCCGTTCTAGCGGAAGGGCGCTATGGGTCGCCAGAGCAAGCTCAAATCGCGATGCGAATCGGAGCGTCGGCAGTGGTGGTCGGCGGGGCTCTGAACGATCCCGTAAAGCAAACCCGAGCCTTCATGCGCTCGGCGCGGAGTGAGCCTGGCCTCGTTGGCGCGGTGGATATTGGCGGTAGCTGGCTCCGCTTCGGCGTGTTCTCGGAGGACATGCGGCTTCTTCGCTCCGAGCGCATTCCCCTTCCCGAGGGCCGTGACGAACGTGAGGATTGGATTCGGCAGCAGATCGAGAACAACGAAGTCGCTCGCCTGGGGATATCTGCGGGCGGAACCATCGAACCCGCCACTGGCGTTGTCTTGGAAGCCAAACCCATTATTCCCAACCACGAAGGTGCTCGACTCTCAATCCGGGAGTTCGGGGTTCCCACAAGAGCCCTAAACGATGGCTTGGCGACCGCATGGGGACACGCCTGCCATCCCCTTTTCGCCGGAAGGCGTGTGGCCACGCTAGCGTTGGGAACTGGCGTCGGCTGCGGATTCGTCGCCGATCATCGCCTTTGGCATGGCCCGCATGGCGAGTATCCGCGCTTGAATGACTTGTCTCCACTTCCGGACGAAACCTTCGAGGACCTCCTCGGCGGAACATCGCTTTCTCTTGAGCCGACCGAAGCTCAAAAGGACGCGGCCCGATACGCTGCGGTAAGGGCTCTTCGAACGCTTCAGGCGATGTATATGCCCGAGGTCGTTGTCTTATGCGGAGGCGTGGGCCTCAGCGAATGGCTCGATCTCGACGGTCTAGAGACCGTTGTCAGGTCTCCCTATGGTGCGGACGCCGGTTTGTTTGGGGCGGCTGCGCTGGCTTTGTTCCCCCCGGCGTAAACTGCAGGAGTGAAACTTGCCCATCTCACTTGGCCGGAGGTTGAAGCGCTTCCGCGCGAGATCGTTGTCGTGATTCCAACTGGCTCCCTCGAACAGCACGGCCCCCATTTGCCCCTCTTTACGGACTCGATCTTGGCGACCGCAGTTTCGGAAGCGGCGGAGGCACAGCTCGCAGATAAGGTGCTCCTCACTCCGACGCTCTGGCTCGGCGCGTCGGGCCATCACCTGGCATTTGCCGGAACCTTGAGCGCGAGTTTCGATGCCTACATGGGCGCGATCGAGAGCGTCGTCGATTCCCTGGAACCGCACGGGTTTCTCCGGTTCTTCATCGTGAACGGACACGGGGGCAATTCGGAGCCGAATGGCGTCGTCATGCGCAAGCTGAAGCAGAAATATCCCCATCTCGTCTTGGGGCATTCCGGCTACTTTAGCCCGATCGCCAGCGAAGTCGCGGGCATCATGGAGGGGCCGACGAAGGAAATCCGGCACGCTTGCGAGGCCGAAACGAGCCTGATGATGCACGTCCGTCCCGAACTGGTTCGGAAAGACAAGTTGCGCGACGATGGCCTGCAACCCGATCCCCCCGTGTACGGAATGATCCACACGTTCGACGAAATGACGGAACAAGGCTCTCTCGGCTACGCCACCCTTGCGACGCCGGAGAAGGGAAAGCTCATCTTCGACGCTGCGGTAACTAAGTTGGTAGAGCAACTGCATCGTATCGCGGAAGGGTATGTGCTGATCGGGTCGTAGGAACACTTCCGGAGGAACCACGAAATGGAGCGAAAGGGACCGAAAATGGTCATTCCAGTACGGCGTTTCGTCTTGATGGGAAGCTCCCTTGTCGCAATCCTTTCTGTTGTTCTCTTGAACCGTTCCGCCTCGGGCGAACTCGAACTTTCGATCTTGAAAGGCGTGCCGATTCACGAGTATCGGCCCTATGACGGGAACCGCTTCAGCCAGACGATTTACTATGTCGAAATGGATTACGACGACGCATTGCTTGCGATCGATCGCGAACTTCCGGGCTGGATGGGACCGTACGGTGAGGCTATGAAAACGAAGGGATGGATGGAAAAGCCAGGACCCTTCCAGTTCCACGGTCGCCAAGTTAGTATCGGCCAAACAAATGTGACCCGTGGACGTTCAAGTTTACGGTTCGGTGGCGGATTCTAAGCGTTGGGTGACGGTCAGCATTGTGGGTGGCACCCAAGACCCCAACCTCGCGGCAGGACTGTGGCGGGCGATTACGGGCAATCGCCGATAAAACTCGCGAAAACTGGTATCCCTAGCGGTAACTTTTCCGCCCTCGAATCCCGTCCAACGGGGGTGACCATCAAGACCCTAGCCCTCGGCGGCCTCATTGCTGTTGCCGCCTGCGGACAATCCGCAGTCATCTGGAACGAAGCGATCAATGGAGACCTCTCAGATGACCGGTTGCTCCCTAACAGCCTCGGCGTCGGAGTGGGCTCGAACGAACTCATCGGAACGACCGGCCCTGGCGACCGCGACTATTTCCATTTCAGTTTGAGTGCCGGGCAATCCCTTACGGGCATCATCGTCCGAGGTTACGTGAGCGAAGATCCCGCATCGTTCCTTGCCGTTCAGGAAGGCACGATAATCACTGAGGACCCCCTGAATGCCAATGTCGCCAACTTGCTCGGCTGGTGCCTTTGGGGTACGCCCGAAATCGGCATGGACATCCTTCCCATCATGGGCTCGAACTGGGGCTCGATCGGGTTTGTGCCCCCTCTGACCGGCACCGAGTACACGTTCTGGCTCCAGCAAACCGGAGACCCGACCTCCTATGTGCTGGACTTTCAGGTGGTTCCTGAGCCTACATCGATGGTGGCTTTAACGGGCCTGCTGGGCCTGATGATCAAGCGACGCAGACTCAAGACTAAGGCTTAGTTCAGCGACGTCGTGGTCAAAGACTGAGACAGCACCCCGCGGGTGCGTACTGCAGGAACCTGATTCAAGAGATCAGCACGGCTACCGCCAAGGAAACCTGCCTTTCCACTGGGGAACAATGGGCTCCCAGCCAAGGACTTTGTAGGTCAGCGCTTGTACGCCGATCAAAATCAACGCGACTCGCGTCGTTACCCACCCAAAATGCTCGCCAGTGCACAACAAGGTCGCAGCGACATAGAATGCGACGCAAAAAATCCCATTGCGCGTCGTCAGCGTCCGATTGTGGAGTCCTGTGCATACGAGGAGGAAGTAAACAATCGTCGTGAGGAGGAGGACGATTACCACGAAATCGTCTCTGGACAGTACTTTCGAATGTCCTCTGCCACCGAAGGCGGACGCTCGTCGGTCTCGGGACATCCATAGCGAAGCATGAAGATTTGCCCCGCATGGTACGTATCGTGGGTGATTTGAAGATGAATATACTTCCAGCCCGGCCAAAACTTGCCCGAGTTTGGATGGAGGTACTCCTTCAGCAAGTCCTCGTCCGAAAAGTGAGCCCACGTCGAAAGCCAATACGCATGGGACTTGCGTAAGTAAGCAACGGCGGCTTCCCACGACGGTTCGATCGCCTCGACTTCGTCCGCAAGCTGTCGGTAACGAATCTCCGCCTCACGAAAGCTGACCGATCCATAAATGAACTTGCCGGTGGCAATATGCAAGGTGACGCCATGGATGCATGCATCTGTGTGGAGGTAGTCTGGCCCCAGATTGGGCAGGACCGCCCAAGACTGCTTTTCCGTAACGCCCTCAATCGCGGACTCTAGCTCGCGGTACGAAACCTCGGACATTTCTTTCAGCAACTGTACAGAAGTCATGGCGTAAGGTTTACCCGTCCGGAGGGACATTAGACCAGTGCTTCTTCACGGCTCATCGCGCGAATGCTCGCCTGAGCCGCCACCTGTCCCGCGATCGCTCGGAAGGCCTTCGCGTACCCAGTTGAAGGATAGGCAAGGAGGGCCGGCTGTCCATTGTCCGAAGACGAAGAAATCGTGGGATCAAGTGGAATCGTGCCCAGAAACGGCGTTCCATAATGGTGGGCCAGCTGTTCGCCGGTCATCCCCGAGAAGATGCGGCTCTCGGTTCCGCAAGTGGGGCAAATGAATCCCGCCATGTTCTCGACCACGCCCAAAATCGGAGCGTTAAGCTTTCGAAACAGGAGAATCGACTTCCCCGCGATATTCGCGGCCACGTGATGCGGAGTGGTGACCAACACGACGCCAGTTAAGGGCACGAGCTGCGCCAAGGACATCGGAGCATCGCCTGTGCCGGGAGGTAGATCCACGAGCAGGTAGTCCAGTTCTCCCCACTGCACATCTTCGAGGAGTTGCTTCACGGTGCCTGCAACCATCGGCCCTCGCCACATGACCGCTTGATCGGGGGCGAGCAGGAATCCGAGGGACATCAAACTGACTCCAAAGCGTTGAATCGGAAGGATTTTCTGATTGACGGTCAGCGGCTGTTCGCCGTCGCATCCCATCATCAAGGGAATGCTCGGCCCATAAACGTCCGCGTCCATGAGGCCGACCCTCGCGCCAGTCTGGGCGAGAGCGAGGGCGAGGTTCACGCTCACCGTACTCTTGCCAACTCCGCCCTTTCCCGAAGCGATCGCAATGCAATGCTTGACGCCCGGTATCAGCGGGGCTTGATCACGCGATTGCCTCACCCTCGCCGTCATCTCAACTTCGACGATCTGTACACCTAGGGCTGCTACAACTTGCTCACATTCGGCTTTCAGTTGCTCCTTGACCGGGCACGCAGGAGTCGTCAGCTCGACCGAAAATGCCACCCGGTCCTCCGAGATAACAAGGTTCTTGATAAACCCCAGCGTGACGATATCTCGGTGCAAATCTGGGTCTTGAACTTGGCGAAGGGCGTCGAGAACTTGGGTTTCCGTGAGCATCGGCAACATGATGGTACCTATGGGGGGCGGATTTGGAACGGGAACGGGGGAACGGGGGAACGGCAGGATGGGCGGACAAAGACAGGACCGAAGACATTTTGTCTTACTCGTTTCAATCATCTGTTCCTCTGTCCGACGTTCCCCCGTTCCAAGCGTCCCGCCCCGCCCACATCGGAGTGCTACTGGTATCCTTAAGGTTCCCGATGAAGCTCCACGAGTACCAATCCAAGGACTTGCTTGCCAAGTTTGATGTCCCCGTTCCCGGCGGCGAAGTGACCTCCAATCCTGAAGAAGTGCGCGCCATTGCCGACCGCTTCGGGGGAAAAGTTGTCGTCAAGGCACAAGTGCTCATGGGCGGCCGAGGCAAGGCGGGCGGCGTCAAGCTTTTCGATAACTCCGACGCTGCTGCCACCTTCGCGAAGGAGCTCATCGGAAAGACCCTGATCAGCATCCAAAACCCTCAGGGCATGGTCGTTGAGAAGGTCCTTGTGGCCGAGTTGGTGGACATTGCGGAGGAGTACTATCTTGCCGTCTTGCTCGATCGTGCCAAGCAAAAAGTGGTCGTCATGATCTCGGCTCGCGGTGGAATGGATATCGAAGAAGTAGCCCACAGCGAACCCGAAGCGATCGTTCGTCTTCACGTTGACCCGGCCTGGGGACTGAGCGATTTCGAACTTCGACAGGCCATCAAGAAGGCAAAAATTCCCAAGGTCGCCCAGGGCCAAATGGCGAGCATGATCAAGAAGCTCGTCAAGGCGTACATCGAAACCGACGCCGACATGGTCGAAATCAACCCGGTCGCCCTCACGCCAGATGGCAAACTCCTTGCGGCCGACGCAAAGGTCTCAATCGACGACAATGCGCTCTTCCGCCATTCCCAATACGACGATTCAAAGGATGACGCCGCCGAAGATGCCATCGAAGCAGAGGCCGCTCGGCGAGGCATTGCCTATGTTCGTTTGGGCGGCGATATCGGCATCATTGGGAACGGTGCCGGCCTCGTGATGTGTTCGCTCGATGAGGTCAGCGCGGCGGGCGGTCGCCCGGCAGACTTCCTTGATGTCGGTGGAGGCGCTCAGCAAGAACGCGTAAAATCATGCGTCGAGCTGGTCCTCATGGACAAGAATGTCAAGGGGCTCCTAATCAATATTTTCGGCGGAATCACCCGGTGCGACGAGGTCGCGAAGGGCGTCCTTGCGGCTCTGGAGGATCTGAACGTCACGATCCCGGTTGTAGCCAGAATTGAAGGCACCGCGGCC
>JBKJJL010000005.1:0-6383 GCA_046597875.1 Fimbriimonadaceae bacterium
TTGGAAAGTTTATTATTGATCAAGCATTTCCACAGCGAGATTGGAACCTCACGCTGACGATCGCGCTTTCGATCGCTGCATTAGCTGGCACCGTGTACGGACTATCGGCTTTGCGGACGTACCTCTATACGACTGCGGAAATGCTGATAGGACTCGGCATACGCAAGGCGATGTACCAACATCTTCAAAAACTTTCTCTAGATTCCGTGGAGTCAGTTCCGGTTGGGCAACAACAGTTTCGAGTCACGACGGATGCGGATCGAATTGCTCATATGCTAGTGAGGATCTTACCGACTGCAACCATGTTGGTTGAGTTCGCCTTGATCCTGTCCGTCGCAACATATGTTGAGCCCGTCTTAACGATGATTGTCATGGGATTCCTTATTCCCTGGACGATCCTGTTTGTCTATGCAACGCACTTTGGCCGCATCTTGGACCGTCGAAGACTCCGATTGACGGAGCTGCGCGATGCTGCAATTCTGCAGGCCACCGCCAGCTTTTCAACCATAAAAGCGTTTGGAAGGGGTCGTACAGAAATTCAGCGCAATGGCAGTGCAAATCTTGCCGTCCAACGCGTCGCCATGAATGGCTACCTCATCTTGGTGGGATTTGAGTTCATTACGCAAAAGCTTATTCCGTTTTTAAAGTCCACGACGATTTACCTCTTCCTCATCAGGAAAGTCATCTTTGGAGAAATGACTCTTGGCATGACGGTTCCTTTGATCGCTTACCTATCACGCCTCTCGTTTCCCCTAGAACGCATTGTAAACTTTGGTTGCTGGATTTGGCAGACGATGGTGTCGGCAGAGAGACTCATGCATGTCCTACAAACCGAGCCCGCGGTAACGGATAAGCCGGGAGCAATGCGCGTCAGCGTGGTGGAAGGTGAAGTTCAGTTTGAAAAGGTCTGCTTCGAGCGGCCCGAGGTTGGGCTCGTTTTGAATGATGTTAGTTTTAGGGTTGCTCCCGGAACCACAACCGCGATTGTGGGGCCAAGTGGCGCAGGAAAATCTACACTCCTCGGATTGATGCTTCGTTTTCATAATCCGAGTTCCGGAAAGGTCTTTCTTGATGGTCATGACCTGACCGATCTGGATCGCACCACCTATTTGCGGCAGTGCGGGACGGTGATGCAGGACACCTTTATCTTCTCGGGCACACTCGCCGAGAACCTTCGTATTACGAAGCCTGAAGCGACCGATGATGAGCTTTTCAATGTTCTGGAGGAGGTTGAACTCTCTGACTGGGTGGCAACCCTTGGCGGCGGACTAAATCAAGATTTGGAATCTGGGAACGGTCTGTCCGCGGGACAGAAACAGCGCATCGGGATTGCACGCGCGATCCTTCACTCTCCGCAAATCCTTCTTCTTGACGAACCGACGTCTGCACTGGATGCTGAAACGGAAGGGCAGATTGTCGCAATGCTTCAACGGGTAAGCGAGAACCGAACCACCATTGTCGTCACTCACCGGCTCGAAACGATTCTTAACGCCGATCACATTATAGTTCTGAACCGCGGTGTGGTTGTAGAAATCGGAACGCACCAGGAACTGCTTACTGCGAAGGGACTTTACGCAGAACTTTTCCGACTTCATCGAACCCTTCAAGAGACCGTTGTCCAAGAGATAAACGCATGAAAACACAGTTTCCTACAGAATGGCGCACGCAATCCAAATGGAAGCGCCGATTGTATGCGCGCTACATGACTTGGCTTGAGCGGATCGGTTACACGGTAGTCATATTAGTCATCGGTGCGTTTATCTTTGCCTGTACTTATCGTGTAGACGACATTATCACGGCTGACAAAGTGCAGATATCGGCGGCGGCGATTTCTATTCCGTCCACCGATGCGACTTACGTTATTCGCCAGTTAGTGCCGGACTTCACGGACGTCGAAGCCGGACAACCCGTGCTTGAGATCGTCACTGGGGAGCAGAATGTAAAGCAATACTTGGCCTGGCAAATCCTTGCCGACATTGGTTCGGCGGATCGAATCGCGAAACCGCCGCTAACTGTCCTCAATGCACCCTCTGCAGGGACGCTCGTGGTTTCAGCGGGCATCCTCCAGAGGGAGGTAGCGACGGAAGTTGAGATCGCTCAGATTCGAAATTATCAAGACTTGAGAATGAAGCCAACTTTGACGGGTCAAGGGACGCCGAATGCGGTTCCAAACGGCGTTGCAACTCTCCGTGCGATCGTCGTAGAGCCTGCTGCGGGAGTGCTTCTTCGAGGGAGCACCGCGGGCGCGTCTATTATCTCGGGCCAACTCGTTACCCAATCGACAAAGGACGCGATTCAAACCTCGCTTGCCAGTACGGGGCTCAAGATTCGAGACGATATTCCTCTCCAGGTTCTTGAACTCGCCGACCTACAAATCGATGCCGATCTCACTTTGAGCGACGGCGTGACCGGCTCCGGCACGCTCGCGGAACCTCCACCGACCACCGTATTGAGGGCGGACGTTATCTCGGGGACCCACGTCGCCACCGTGCAGCTCGCCAGCCTTGCACCCGATATGCAGGAAAAGGTTAAGGCCATCCTGACCAGTTCCATCGAGGGAAAACCTGTCACCACCCTAGACGGGTCAACGAAAACCATTTCCGAAGTCAAGAACCTCAAGACCGTGTTCAAAGTCAAGGCAACGCCCGGTATCGATCCGTCTTCAATGGAACAGGTTCCGGGAACCGCAGTATCCCGAGGATTTGAAGCTGTGCTCAAGATTCAATCTCCGCCCTCTTACTTAATCCAAGCTGTGCGCAATGCAGATATGACCGGCAAAACTGTGACTGCAAAAGTTGAACTCAAAACCGGCGATCGGCCCATCGCGACCCTCCTCCTAAAACGCTCATGATCCAAGACGCTACTTCTCACAGATACCCGCGAATAGACAACCCTTCGCATCCCCTGTACGCGGAAACGGTTTATGCCGGAGTGCTCGGCAAGCTCATTGGTGTCTATTTGGGTCGCCCAGTAGAGAACTGGAGCCACGAGCGGATTACCCAAGAGTTCGGGGAGATCACCTACTACATCCACGAACAAACGAAGCGTGACCTCATCATCACTGACGATGATATTTCTGGAACCCTGACCTTTCTGCGGGCCCTGCAGGATTACAACTACGACCGAGACATCACGCCCGCGCAGATCGGTCAGACGTGGCTGAACTATCTCATTGAAGAGACAACGATTCTTTGGTGGGGAGGTCTCGGAAATTCGACGGAACACACTGCCTACCTCAGACTCAAGCAAGGCATTCAAGCGCCGCAATCCGGCTCGGCGGCTTTCAATGGCCAAACCATTTCCGAACAAATCGGAGCGCAGATTTTCATTGACGGATGGGGGCTCGTATGCCCTGGAAATCCGGGCCAAGCGGCGGATTTCGCGTACCGAGCCGCCAGCGTGAGTCACGACGGCGAGGCGATCAACGGCGCTCGCGTGGTTGCGGCATTGGTGGCCGAAGCATTCGTGGAGCGCGACATCAACCATCTTTTGGATACCGCGGTTTCGTTCATTCCGCCGGATTCCATCGTGCGACGCCTGATCGACGACATTCGAGAGTGGCACATTCAGGATCGAGATTGGAGGGCATCGCTCGCAAAGCTGCACACAAACTACGGGTATGACAAATACCGCGGCCAGTGCCATCTTGTACCGAATCACGGCGTTATCATCCTCTCGCTGCTTCACGGTCAAGGCGATTTCGACGAATCCATGAAGATCGTGAACACCTGCGGCTGGGACACCGATTGCAACTCCGGCAACGTGGGTGCGATTCTCGGAGTGCGAAATGGGCTCGCTGGTCTTTCAAAGCAAGATTGGCGCGGGCCTGTAGCGGACCGGCTGTTCTTGCCGTCCACCGATCCTGGACGCTCGATAACCGATGCGGCGAGAGAAGCGATCGAGGTCATCAATGCGGGAAGGGGGATCCAGGGAAAATCGCCGATTCATCCGAAAGAGGGCGCCCGGTTCCATTTTGACCTCCCGGGGAGTGTGCAGGGGTTCCGAGTGAAGGACGCAAAGTTTGGCTTCGTTCGCAATATTCGACAGAGTTTCACGGATGAAGTGTCGGGGCTTCTTATCTCCAAGAACCCGCAATCAGTAGAGCCCGTACGAGTCTCAACCCCAACCTTTATTCCACCAGAAGCGAAGGATCGAGTCACCGGATACGTTCTCGTTGCCTGCCCGACGATCTACAGCGGACATGTCGTGAAAGCACGGTTGATTGGGCAAGAAGACGGAGCAAGTGGTCATTTCTTCCTCAGTCATTACGACGAGAACGACGAATCACGCGTGGTGGGGGAGGAGGGTTTCAAGCTCGCTCCCAATGAAACGCGCGACATCCAGTGGACTGTCCCCGATACGCACGGCTATCCGATCCACGAGATCGGGCTCGAACTCTCAGCAGGGGCCGTTGTGATCGAGCGTATGGACTGGGCGAACATTCCTTCGACGAGTTGGCCCGTCGTGCAAGGCACAATGTGGTCTCGCGCCTGGGCTGATGCGCTGGACAGATTCCGTCCTCGCCGAGACAACTATGAGTATCTCGCGCAGAACTACGGAACTGGATTCCTTGTTCAGGGCCATCGCGAGTGGAAGGACTACCGTGTCTCCGCCCGAATCACTCCTCGGATGGCCGAATCCGGCGGGATCGCAGTTCGATTTCAAGGCGCGCGAAGACACTACGCGTTCCTTTTCGGGGCACCCGGTGAGATTCGGCTTGAGAAAGTTCTGGACGGAACTATTACTTTGGCGAAGGTCTCCTACCCGTGGCAGCCGTTCGAGAACTATGAAGTCGCGGTCGAAGCGGTTGGAAACAAGCTGCGGCTGATCATCAACGGGGAGCTCATTTTGCAGTCGTCGGACAATGATAATCCGCTGGAATCGGGCGCGTTTGCGTTCGTTGTCACCGCTGGCTGTCTGGGTGCAGGTACACCTTCGATCGAGCCGCTATGAATGCCCTACCCTTTCATTTGAGCCAGGGTCCGCTGCTCACAGCGATCTCCTCAAATGAAGTGTCGCGTTTGCAGACCTTCATCTGCGACGAGGATTCTGAGGGCCTACGGCTCTTTCATCCATCGCAAAAGGATGGCTGCGACACGGGTGATTGGTACGGGGAGCACGCAGGCAAGTGGCTCGTCGCCGCTTCGCGGGCTCACCAAAGAACGCAATCAGCTGAATGGGCAAAGCGGATCGCATTCGTCGTGAGTTACCTCCAGGAGCAACAGGAGCCTTCGGGCTATCTGGGCACTTACTCCGCAGATTCCGCTGCCCGTTTCACCCACCCGGAGGCAAGTTGCACTCGCACATGGGATGTTTGGGTACACGCATGGCTGATTCTCGGGCTGCTGGATGCTTCGAAAGTGCCCGGGGCAGAGCATGCTCTCCCGATCGCGCACAAGATCGGCGAGTTGCTCGTGGACACGTTCGGCGGGTCAGGATCCAAATGCGGTGGTAAATCGGTCATCTCTCAAGGTAATCACCAGGGCCTAAGTAGCCTCGTGATTCTTGAGCCGCTTGCCCGACTCGGCCGTGAGTGCGGAGCGAGTGATCTCATCGAGCTTGCTGAGCGCACGTTCGCGGAGGCCAACGCAAACGGACTTCCGTTTCTTACCGCCAAAGACGTAACCGACATCGGAACCGGCAAGGCGTACCAAATCATTTGGTGCCTGCAAGGAATCCTCGCCCTTTACGAGACGACCGGAAACGAGGAGCTCTTCGCTTGTGTCGAATCCCTCTGGACGAACATTCGAGACCACCACCTCACTCCCGCGGGCGGGCCGTGGGGAGGCATCGCGACTCACAAAGAAGTGTTTAACTCACCCGGCTTCTTCGATCCTAGCGGCCTCGTCGAAACGTGCTCGTCCGCGACCTGGATGACCCTCTCGCAGAAGCTCTTCCTCGCTACCAACAAGTTGGAGTACCTGGTTGAGGTCGAGAAGACCTTGCTCAACTCTATCCTCGGTGCCCAGGACGAAAATGGGGCCGACTGGTGCTACTTCTCCTTCCCGAATGGGCGACGGAACAACACCTACCACTGGGCCTGCTGCAAATCCAGCGGCGCCCTTGCCTTAGAATTCGCCACCGCAGTCGTAGTAACGGAAGGTGAGGATGGAGTCTCGATCAATCTGCTCACTTCTGGCATGTTCACAACTTCCAGTGGAGTCGAAGTAGCCATGAAAATGGTCGGTGAACAACTGACCCTCAGTGCTAGCAAAGTCCTTGCTGTCCGCGTTCTCGCTCCAAATAAGACTTGGCTGCATTGCGAGATCGGCAAGGAACCGCTTACGATTAACTTTGAGTTTCCTGTGCGCGTTGTTCCCCATACGCACACCGTCGACCACCACGGCCAGGAAATCGTTCGCGAGGACTATGCTTGCCTTACT
>JBKJJL010000009.1:0-7380 GCA_046597875.1 Fimbriimonadaceae bacterium
AAGGAATGCCACGACGATCGAGCTCGTCATCGCGGGGAGATAGAAAACAGTTCGGAAAAAGGTCTTCGCGCGGGGGATTTCGTTCAGAGCGAGCGCGAGGAAAATCGGAAGAAAGAACCCGATTACGAGCGTGAGTCCAACGTACAGAAACGAGTTCATCAGGGACTTCCAGAACACCGGTTGCGCGAACACCGCGATGAAGTTGTCCAATCCGACCCACTTGGGTGGCTGCACGATGCGGTAGTCCTGAAAGGCGATCACGAGTCCGCGGGCGAGGGGATAGTACGCCCACACGAGGATGCTGATCGCCGCCGGAGCGAGGCACGCGGCCATGAATCGGTACACCCGACCCCGAGGAGTTCCCGCAGCGAGTCGCTCCTGGAAAACCTGGGTGTGCTTGCGCGTGTATCGCCACGTCAGGATCGACGCGACGACGAGGATAATGCCCATTCCGACGACGAATCCCGCCGCCCAAGTGCGCTGTTTGGCAAGCACTTCGGGAGGCGTGTATCCGAGCATCTTCTGGTCCATTTCTTGGGAGACGCCCCTCAAAATGTCCATCGCGGGTGTTTTGGGTTCGAGTTTGGCCCGGTCGAGCGCTTGATCCAGCACCGCATAGACTTGGGACATCCCGCGTCCGTAAGGCTCTGGATGACCGGATTTGAACACCTCGTCGTTGGCTTTGACGTACAAGGGATCGACTTGAGCCGCGATGTCCTCGTAGCCGAACTTCTTCAGCCAAGAAGGATTCACGAGCTTGCCTAGGCCCATTTCGACGAACTTCTCGGTATTGATCCTAGCCGCCTCGTCCCCGGCGAAGTAAGCGATGAACTTCCAGCACGCCTCGATCTTCTTCGGATCCTTGATCTGCGCGTTCACCGCCCACATTCCGGCGTTGATTTCGTTCTTGGCTCCGGCAGGGCCGGCGGGAAGGGCGGCGACGCCGAGGATACTGGGATCGAGGTCAGAAAGGCTCACGATGACGTCGTTCGTATAATCGAACCACATCGAGGTTTTCCCCTCGCGGATCGCGCTGCCCCGATCAGACGTGAGCAGGGCGATAGGCCCCTTTTGCTTGCCGTCGGTGCCGGGCCACGTGTCCACAACAAGGCGACGGTACATTCCGAGTGCCTGTACCCCCGCGTCGGTGGCGATCCCAGCTTTCCAGATTCCGCTATCGGTCGGGTAAGCGACCTCGCCGCCCGCTTGGTATACGAAGTTGCTCCAATGGTATCCCCGTCCGCCCATTCCGGCCGCGAAAACGAACCCGTTTCGACCGGGCCTCACTTCGGTCAATTTGCGACCGTAGGCGATCATTCCGTCCCACGTGCGAGGAGGTTTGTTGGGGTCCAGGCCCGCTTCTCTGAAGTGATCTTTGCGGTAGTACAGCGCCATCGCGACCTGATAGAACGGCATCGCGTAGAGTTGGCCGTCGTAGCTGCGGAGGACTTTTTCGATGAACGGGTTAATGCGTTCCTTGCTCTTCGGATCGGCGTTCACGAGGGCGTCTAGGGGCTTGCAAAACCCCTGATCGATGTAGGCGAAGTACTGGCGGAAGTTGACGTAGAAGACGTCCGGCGCGGTATCGCCCGCCATCGCCATGAGGAACCCGGATTCGGCCCGATCGCCGGTGAGTTCGAGCCCTCCCGCGTTCATCACTCGGATGCCCGGATTCTGACGATGGAATTCTTCGAAAACAGCTCGCCGAGCCAATGAACGCGGATCGGTGGCTTCTTTCGGCGGAATCCCCTGGGCTTGACCGGCCATCATCCGAATCACGATCGGTTCCTGAGCGGAGGCGACGCCCGCGAGGAGAACCAAGATCGCCGTGAGCCAGCGGTGCATGAGAAATCATAGCCCGAAAGCTCGTCTTCCTTCCGTGCCTGCCAAAAAGCGCCGGAGGAGAAGTTCACCAAAACAATCTCAGCCGTACGTCTGGGATCGGGTGCTCGCCGCGTGTTACGGGCTTGGCCTCGATGGTGTCGGCGGCGGGGTTTGGGGCGGCTTTGGCCAAGCCGGTCACGACCAGGCTTAGGGAATATTCAGACGAGTTGGGGAAGCTCGTGAAGCCGGAGTATGGGCTTGCGATTGGGACTCTGGCCTTGGCAATGACGGTGTTTTCGTTCTTCCTGATCGCCGGTTTGTGGAAGAGTCGGAAGTGGGCGTTGTGGTTTGTGCTGATTCTGCACCTCCCCGGGGCGATTATCGCGGCCGTCAATCTTGACGTGAAAACCGGTGCCCCTATTTTGGTTGTGGCAGTTTATTGCTTACTCCGAGTGACTGGTTCGGTGGGGCCAAAGATGTAGAATGAGGGCGCTGAAACTAGCGAAGTGGAAGGTTATCCTTGTAGCCGCAGTTGCGGTCCTCGCGCTTTTCGCGATCGTGATTGCCTGGTCGACTCCTCGCGAAGTTCCGTTCGATCGCGCAACATGGATCGCGTCTCCTGCAACGAACCGATGGATTTATGAGAACGTTCGATACCAGATGGCAAACGGAGCGGCCAAAGCAGCTCAGACCTGCAGGGGTTCGTATGAAGTCTTTCAACTGTTGGGGAGTCCGGAAGGCAGCAGCGATTATGCGCGGGGCGGGACCGACTCAGACCCCCAGCACTCTTTCGACTACTGGCTGGGGCGGCGCAGGCACCCCATTCTCTTCTGGGAGTCGGCTTCCGAGGTGCAGTTGGAGGTCGTGTTTGATCGAAAGGGCCGCGTGATTGAGGCAGTTGTTCGTGAAAGCCGATCCTGACAGGTAGGCCACTATCTGTAGCTGGCGAAACAACCTTTCCCGAAATCATCGCCGTGTTCAACAGTTTTGAGAGGAACGGTGCAGCGGGGCGAAACCCAAACCACGTCTAGGTACACTCGGATGAGTGCAGATTGACCGCGTTTGGAAGGAAATCTCACCCGAGCAAGCCGAACAGGACGACCTGGAGTATTACCGTTCGCTTGACCCAAACGAGCGCGTCCGTCAGCTCTTGCAGATGATCCATGAATGGACCCCTCCCACTGAGCGACGAATTGCGAGAACGTATCGGTTTGTTTCTGTCCCGCGACCTTGAAATCATTGAAGGTGCCATTTGTAGATGTTGATTCTCGTTGCGTCAACCGTGGTCTTAGGTCAGGCCGCCAGTCGGCTGGCCCCCTATTCAGTTGCAGAAGTCAAGTGGGCACTCGTAGTTACTGGCCCTTACGGCCGCGTCGCTCGGAAGATTGGCCCTCCGGCCGTTGAGGCCCGATTGGGACATACCCTTGCAGCCGGTGACGGTACGTTGCAGTTACTGAACAAAGGCCACCTCCGGGCCCAGTGGGCCCATGGTGAAATCAACAAAATGCTACTTGCGCGTCCGGAGACGAGGGCTAAGGATTCAGCCATGATTTCGGTGACCCAAAGCCCCTGGGTTCTCCGTGCTTCAAGCATCACCGCTACCCGAGCGGGATGGTTAGTCATTCTCGGCATGGATTCGCGGACGGCCCCCGCGGGTCCATCGCAGATGCGTTTCCTTGCGCAGGTGGATGCAAAAAGGGGCAACCTTTCGATTTTGCGAAAGCTTGAGGCAGTGGAGCACGCCGGCCGAGATAATTTGCAACGACTTCTTGGCAAGCTTTATTTGCTGGATGGCTATCGCACGTCTACCTTGAAGGAGCTAGACGAGAGTGGGAACGAAAAGAGAGTGGTTTTGAGTTGGCCGACCAGAGGATACGACCCGCCTCTGGTTCTCCATGCTTTGGACAAACGTTGGTTGATCATCAAGAAGCCAAGTGGCGGGGGAACCGTGTTCGATGCGAAATCGGGTGCGTGGAGCGTGCCATACACACCCGAGAACCGAAAATACAGCTCGGCCCTCGGATTGGAAGCTTTTGACGACAAGACCAAGGAGGCTTGCTTTTACGATTGGAACGACCAGGGAAGGCCGATGACCCTCGCCAACTTGGCGACTCGTAAGGTCCGCTATGTTCTGTTTCCACACCCTCAGAAAGTTTTCGCCCTGATGCACGGCCTCTTGTTCGCGGACGTGAACGACGATGCTGGTCGGAAAGTCTACGTCTATGACTCGCGGTCTGGGAAGTTGGTGGGCACGTTACCAATAAAGAAAATGCCTCTGTGGACGCGTTAGCCGGGTACGTCCTCAGGATTCACCTGCGAAGCCTCTGCGTTGGCTTCGTGAATCTGGTCGTAGATTTCCTTGCGATGCACCGTCACGTGCTTGGGCGCGCGGATACCTAGACGAACTTGCTCGCCTCTCACTTCGAGGACAACCACCTCGATCTCATCGCCTATGACGATGCTCTGTTGTAACTTGCGCGTTAATACGAGCATTGGCCTGCGCCCTCCGTAGCGTTCGGCTTGCGAGGTCTCTGAACCTCATTCCGAATGGCTATTATAGCGCTCCCAGCGTTCGCTCATCAGTTTCGACCCAAAGAGACGGCAGATCGGATCGAAATGTGAGCATTGCGCCCGGCAGGCGCACCGGCATCGGGCACGTACCGTGGTGTGAGAAGTAAAGCTGACGAGGGCTTCAACTACTCGATTGGCATTCGCGTTCGGTAGGCGCGGGTGGCTGGTACCCGCGTTCCCTCAACGAACCGCTACGTAATAACCGAATCCGAGCGTTACCCTTCCCGTTTCCAGGTAGGCGCGATACCATCCGTCGCTCCGCGCTCGGAAGACGTTGGCTTCGGGATCAGCGGGATTGCTGGCTAGCCATTGCACCATGCTCTTTCGGTAGAAGCCTTCGTAGTCGTCCCACTCGGCTTGAGTCGCCGTTGTCGAAAACACGACGCTCCAAGCGGCGCCTGTGATTCGTTTTGCGTTAGCCGCGTGGGAAACCATTTCATCTGGCTCGGCTCCCAGGACTTTCAGATAAGCAACATCGGGATCGCAACGCCAGAATCCTTCTCCCAGAAGAACCGCTCCCCCGCGCACAAGGACACGAGAAGACTCGGCAAGAATCCCATCCATACCGCCCAGCGCGTGGGTGGAGCCTATGCAGAGAACGACGTCTTGAGAGCCATCCTCTATCAGTTCGGGTGCATATTCGGCCTCGATCCAGTTGACATCTGGAGCGCCCTCGCGCCCACGCGCTAGGAACGCAGCGTTAGGATCGACAGCCGTGACTCTTGCACCCGCATTGCAGGCCAGAGCCGCCCAACCCCCAAAACCGCAGCCGATATCGAGCACGGTTGTTCCTGGCCCCACCCCGGCAATGCGCAACAAGTGCAAGGCGCGATCGCGGGTGATCGGCGAAGCAAAGCTATGATTTGCGTGGGCGATGGTTGAAAATCGACGAAGATCCATACCCATACTATGATGAAGATTCGATTGATAAAACCGTACTTCGCCCATCGCAAGCGGCCCGCGAGCGCGGTTATCACCACGGTCGTTTTGCACGCTACCGCCGGGGCCACCCTTTCGGGCGCGGTGTCAACCCTGCGGGAACGGGGTCTCGGCTACCACTATCTGATCGACAAGGACGGCACGGTCTGGAAGGGCTGCCCGGTGATGAGCCTAACGGGCCATGCGGGAAATTCCTACGGCCCGAATGAATCGGCGGCTGGAGTGTCCCGGGTTCAGAATCGCCGGAAGGAGTTTGTTGCCGATTGTAGCGTGAACGACTACACGATCGGGATTAGTTTCGTGAACGAAAACGACGGCGTCCACCCTTACACGGAGGCTCAGGAACTCGCGATTCGAGTGCTTCTTCGCGAGTTGAAGGCTGCGTTGCCCTCAATATGCTGGCTTACAACTCACGCGATTGTGAGTCCGGGTCGAAAGTCAGACCCCAGAAAATATGACTTAGCCAAGCTCGGGGCCGATGTCGGCTTGGTCATTTGGGCGTGAAATGGGTTGGGCGCTATCCATCCATACGCGAAGCCCTCAGAATTTCACGACGCGCTTGGCGGCGGTTACGATCTTGTCTACGGAAGGCAACACATGAAGTTCGAGGGGCTTCGCCCACGGCACCGGCGTATCCATCCGCGTCACCCGAATGGGCGGCGCGTCGAGGTACTCGAACGCTTTATCGGCCATCCGAGCAACGATTTCGCCCGCGAAGCCGCAGGTCATCGGGGCTTCGTTGACGACGACAAGTCGGCCTGTCTTCGCGATCGAGTTCAGAATCGCATCTTCGTCCAAAGGCACGAGCGTGCGCAGATCGATGACTTCGGCGTGGACACCTTCTTCTGCGAGGGTTTCAGCCGCTTTTAAGCAGTGATAAACATTCTGCCCATAGGTTACGAGAGTAACATCCTTACCCTCCAGCCGAATCGCAGCCTTACCGAACTCGAGTAGATGATCACCCTCGGGCAGCTCTTCCGCAATAGAGTTATCCCGATAAAGTTGCTTTACTTCGTAAAAGAGAACCGGATTCCGGTCCCGCATCGCGTATTTGATGAGGCCCTTGGCATCGGAGGGAGTCGATGGACAGACAATCTTGATACCAGGCGAATTCGCGAACCACGCTTCGTTCATCTGGCTGTGATAAAGAGCTCCACCGCCATAAGCACCAGCGGGGCCCCGAATGACGACCCCCATATCCACGTCGCCCGCGGTGCGATAGTGGTACGTCGCGAGCATGTTGACGATTTGATCGAATCCGCAGGAGATGAAGTCGATGAACTGCATCTCGACCATGACGGTCTTGCCGTTCAAACTCATGCCAACCGCAGAGCCCACAATGCCGGCCTCGCTAATGGGAGCGTCAATGACTCGAGCCGCGCCGAACTGCTCTTGCAATCCCTCGGTCACACCAAAAGCTCCTCCCAGGAGCCCGATGTCTTCCCCGATACAAACCATATCCGAGTTGCGGGACATTTCCTCGTTAAGGCCCTCCTTGATGGCGGTTAGGAAGTTCTTTTTTATTGTCGATTGTGGATTAGCGTTCATAAGGTCGAAGGTTGAAGGTCGAAGGTCGAAGAATCAGTTTCATCCAAAAATCTCGGATGATGTGTTTCTGTTTTCGGGCCGTAAGGTGCAACTTCTTCTCGCACCTTGCCCGATGCCCGTAGTTTCTTTTTGGCGGTCACAATCATTGCTGTCAGTTGATTCGCCTCCGAAACCAATGCAGACGGGGGACAACTGCGATTCGTTTGCTCAATCAGTTCAAACCAAAACGTACACTCGTCAGCTTCCTCTTCGCATATGCACAGTTTTGCAAAGAGTTCAGAATCGCTTCTGGCTCTGCAAGCCGCCCGATAGTTCGCCGCTACTGACGTCGAGGAACGAAGAAGTTGCCTCCCAAAGTGTTGACTGGCGTAGTCCCTTGGCAGAGTATCAAAGAAGGCCACGCAAGCAATCGCAAACGACTTCGTTCTCACTTTTAGTTCTGCGCTCATCTCGACCTTCGACCTTCTTCCTTCAGCCGCCCCCGTCCTACTCCCGAAA
>JBKJJL010000196.1:0-4108 GCA_046597875.1 Fimbriimonadaceae bacterium
TCGATAACGGTCGTCTTCTCGGTCGTACAACCAACTGAAAAAACAATGGACGCGAGAACAGTTATGAGCAGAGCAATCTTTGGCTTCATGCCGCTAATAACGAAAGGCTTTATAAAAAACGCATAAGAACGCAAAAAGAGTTACTTTAACACCCGCTCCCAGATCAGGGCTAATCCGTCCAGCGTCAGGTCGGGGTCGTAGGATTCGATCATCTTGCAGACGCCCAAGAACAGGCCGCCAAGGCCGCCCGTCGCGATCACGGTCGCCCCTCCTAGCTCCGCCGATATCTGACTGGCGAGGGCATCGATCGCACCCGCGTAGCCGAGAACGATGCCGCTTTGAAGGGATTCCACCGTGTTCCTGCCAATCGCTTGGGCGGGCGCCTTGTACTCGATTTGGGGGAGTTTCGCGGTATGGCCCACAAGAGCTTGGGTCGAGACAACCACTCCCGGGAGGATCGCGCCCCCCACGTAGGCGCCATCGGCGGCGATTGCGTCAAAGGTCGTCGCCGTCCCGAAGTCAACCACCACAATCGGGGGCTTATACTTGGAGAGGGCCCCGATCGCGTTTGCAAGGCGATCTGCCCCAACCGAACTCGGCGGATCGTAGCGGACTTCGATCCCGAGGTCGAGCGCATTCGTCACAAAAAGGGGCTCACATTTGAACCACTCATGGGCCAGCCGCTGGATCGCTTCATTGGCCGAGGGCACGACCGACGCGCAGACGACAGCCTCTACCCGAGGCTCAAGATGCGCCTGGCGAAAGAGCTCGAAAAGCCACGCTGCAAGCTCATCCTCGGTATGACGCGAGTCGGTGGCCCGCCTCCAGGTGTGCAGCCACTTGCCCCCGGAGCGAACCCCGAAAACGGTTTGAGTGTTGCCGACGTCAATCGCCAAGAGCATGGGTTAAATCCACCTTGCTGTACACTTTTCCGCCGAGCTCACTCACCATGGCAGCGAGAATCGAATCGGCTTGAGCATCGCGCAGCGCGTACGATTCGGCCTCAACCATGACGCGAATCATGGGTTGGGTTCCGCTTGCTCGCACGTTCACTCTGCCGATTCCCGCCAATGCACGCTCAGCCGCGGAAATCGCCGCCTGAACGGGTGCATTTTGATCCCAACCGTCTCGGGAGGCGATCTGGACGTTGATCAGAACCTGGGGCATGCTCTCGTACATTTCGGAAACGCTGGAAGCCAGCTGGCCCCCCAGTTTCAGCACGCGAAGGAACTCGAGCATCGTTACGAGGCCGTCACCGGTTGGGCCGTGGTGGGGGAAGATGATGTGGCCGCTCTGCTCACCGCCGATCTTCGCTTGGTGGGTCTCGATGCCTTGGCTCACGTATTTGTCGCCCACTTTCACGCGCTCGAGGCGGATGCCTTCTGCAGTCAAGTATCGCTCGAACCCGCCATTGCTCATGACGGTGCCGATGACGACCGGCGGCTCCAAACCGCCATGCCGACGCCAATAGCCCGCCCACGCACCAATCGTCCGATCGCCGTTAATGAGCTGTCCCGCTTCGTCGCTAAAGACAGCGCGGTCGGCATCGCCATCGAAAGCGACCCCCACCTGAGCTCCACTGCCCTTCGTAAAGTCTTGAATCGTCACCGGGTGGGTCGCGCCGCACGCTTCGTTGATGTTCATGCCATCCGGATGGTTACCGATCAACAGAACGGTCGCCCCCAAGCGCCTAAGAATCTCAGGTCCTAGCTCGTACGCCGCTCCGTTTGCGGCATCCACGGCGATCCTCATGCCATCCAGTCGCTCGGGTACGACCGTTTCCAGAAAGGACATATATGCGGCGATCTGAGCGTGATCTGGGTACAGGTAGCCAACTTCGCGGCCCTCGGGCCGGTTAGTCACGGGCACTTCCAAGAGCGATTGAATGGCGGATTCTTGGGCATCCGGCAGCTTGCCCCCGTTGGCTCCAAGCAACTTGATTCCGTTGTCCGGGGCAGGATTGTGGCTGGCGCTGATGACGCAGCCTAAACCGTGACCACCGTGCCTGGCCACAAAAGCCACAGTCGGAGTCGGAACGACTCCCAGTGTTATCACATCAACGCCCACGGAACAGAATCCCGAAGCAAGCGCCGCGCCGAGCATGGGCCCGCTTCGGCGGGTATCGCGTCCGATAACGACCGACTTCTTGTCGATAGCCAGCCCGGCAGCTTGGCCCAGTTTGAAGGCAAACTCGGGCGTCAGTTCCCGATTCGCGACTCCCCGAACGCCGTCAGTACCAAACTTCATGATCGACTTGCGACTCGAACGCGGGCGGGTCGGAGAACCTTCTCGCCCATTCGATAGCCGGGCTCAATCTCGAAGGTCACGATTCCTTCGTCCAGGTCCTCCCTCACGTCCTGGCCCAGGGCCTCGTGCAGGTCCGGATCGAAAGGCTTGCCGCGTGCCTCAATCCGCTTGACCGCCCGCTGATCCAACACCAAACGCAGTTGTCGCTCAACGGCTTGCACGCCCTGGGTGAGCCCTTCCAAGGGTGCCCCCGCCTCCGCGGCTGCGAGCGTGCGTTCGAGGTTGTCCAGCACGGGCAAGAGGTCGCGGGCCAAGTCCTGGGTTGCGCCTCGTTGAAAGTCATGCTTCTCTTGGATCGCCCTTCGTTTAAAGTTCTGGAAGTCCGCCAAGGTGCGAAGATAGAGGTTCCGATGCTCGTCCAAATCGGCAGCCAACTGGTCCAACAATCCCGCTTCCGCGGACGAATCTTCAAGTTCAGAAAAAATTTCTACAGGTTCTTCAGCAGGGTCATTCAGAGTCAACGCAAAGTCTCCAAGTGGGGGAATTTATCAATTGTACTCGGAACTTTGCGCAAATCTGGCGTAGAACATCGTATGAGGATCTTAACCGCTACCGCCTTACTGGCACTTGCAGCCCTTAGTACCGCCCAAACGGGCACCGTAACCGTCAAGATTGAACGCGTCGCCCAGATCAATAATCTCGACGGCGACTTCATTCGTGGCGATCGAGCCGACTTTTATTCGCAGATCACGATCGGAGGGTCGCGCAAGGAATCTAAGAAGTTCATTTCAGACGATGGACGACCGATTGGATGGAGCCACTCCCGGAAGGTCCGGGGCAACAAAGTCTACATTCGGATTAAGCTGATTGATGACGATGGCGGTCTTGAAGACCGAGACGATTTCGTCGACATCAACCCTCGCGGCGGGAAGAAAGATCTGAACTTAGTGCTTGATCGAAAGACGGGAAAGATTTCGGGCGACGCGTCTGGACGTCGCGGCCAGATGATGCACGTCAAGGGTGGAAACGACAGCGACAAGGGCGAGATTTGGTTCGTGATTAAGTAACCCTCGACCTCTTAGTTCCCGACAGCAATTTGGGGCCGGACGCACGGACATCCGACCCCGATTGGAGGAGAGTTAGTCGGCAAAAGCGATGTAGAGGGGTACGAACTAACCTACGAATGGAATCAGAAGTGCGATCGCGATCGGGCCTGGTTTACCGCGCTTCTCAGCGATCTTCCACCAGTTGTAAATCCAAACGAATAGAAATGTGCACGGAACGAGGTAAAGGATGATGTACCACATCGGTAAGTCCGCTATCTGAAGCATCAGCAAGATGTTTAAAATGGGTACCCATGCCCACCACTCATTGGGTGTGTTGGTTTTCTTGGCAATCGTCATAAGCGCGAGCGCCATGACGACATACATGCCGATTCCCATCACCATAAAGACGGTGCCCCCCAAGAACGCCATGATCGGGTTAGCATCGGAGGGTACGGTTTGTCCAAGTGCGGTTAGGATTCCTTCCATAACCATAGCGACGGGCTTACGCTGAGTAAAGATTCAAAACTTCCGTATCGCATAATAACTGCGTGAAGATTCGACCTTGCTCCATAGCTGAATTTTATGGCATTTTCAACGCGGTGTGGCCAGATCAGGCGGAGGATCCGGCAGTAGCAGATCAGGAAGCCGAGGCGACCGAGCCTGAGCATCGGGCACTCCATTGGATTACGGAGGCGGACGGCGTCGCCGTCGGATCAATGGAGATCGGACACGATATCGGATCATTCCATCCCGAGAGATGGCAACTCTCGATCAACATTGTCCCGGAGATGAGACGGCAAGGCACCGGGACTGCC
>JBKJJL010000246.1:0-6504 GCA_046597875.1 Fimbriimonadaceae bacterium
AGCGCAGGCCTCGATCGCCGATTGGGTCGAGCTCTACAACCATGGCCGCATCCACTCATCCCTGAACTATTACACCCCCATGGAGTTCTATCAAATGAACAAGGAGCCGCCAAACCAAGGATGAGAAATCACCCTACAAAATCGTCGTCGTTGGTACATAAAATCGGGCAGGTTCACAGTTAATATCTCCCGTTCTCCCGTTCTCCCGTCCTCCCTCCCTCCCCCACGCACACAAAAAGACCCCAAGCGTTTCCGCTTGGGGTCTTTCCAATTTTCAACCGCTGTGCGCTTACTTGCGGCGGCGGCGAAGCAGAGCAGCTACGCCGAGGCCGAGAACGGCCATCGTTGCAGGCTCAGGCACTGGAGTGTAATCTCCGACGATGCGCATTCCACTAAGGGAACCCAAGTCACCGCTAGCGGAGTCAAACGCGGTTAGCGTCCAAACACCGTTAAGGCTCTGACCGGCGAATGCAGCATATGCACTTGATGCAGTGCTGCTACCGAAACCGGCATTAGCGTGGCGTCCATAGGTTCCAGCAGCGATGGCCGCGGTTGTCCCCATCAGAACAGAGCTCTCATCGAACATGTAAGAGCCGCTAAGATTCCCGTCGAGACCGAAACCGGTTGTTGCGGTTCGGTAGTTCCGATCCATCAGGTCAACGCTGATACCGTTGTGCGAGAGCACAAGAGAAAGGTCACCTGCCCAGGTGTGCGTCAAAGACAATACACCTGAAAGGCTGAGGGAGTTGATCGTACCAATCGTGGCGACATTCATCGTTACGACAGTTGAAGCTCCAGGGCTGTTGTTGCCTGCTGTACCGTCAGCGATTGCACCGCCGCCCGTTCCCCCCGAAATGTCAAAAACGACGGCAAAGGCTCCACCGGCCACTGCCATCATTGCTAATGTAAGAATATTCTTCAAAATTTTTATCCTCCGTCCGTGTTTGATTTTCGATCAAACGCAGATACACAATACACCAAATTCAGGCCAACGCATGAATTTGTGCTGAAAACCCGCAAAATTGCGGGTTAGGAAAAGGGTTCAAGCCTCCTGGCACTGGCTTTACCGCCATTCATGTGCGCAGGATGGCCTTTCCGGCCTGTCGTCATCAAAACGTTGTGCCATAATAGAAGCGTTACCGGAGAGAAACCTTGGTCTACGTATCCGTCCAGTCGAATGAATCTGTTGATTCCGCGTTGAAGCGCTTTAACCAGAAGCTTCAGCAAAGCGGGGTCCTGCGCGAGCTCAAAGAGCACGCCCATTATGAGAAGCCGAGCGAAAAGCGCCGACGACAAAAGCGCCGCCGAGCTTCACGCCAGTAGTTTTTATGCACCGGGCGTCACGCCCGGATCCTATGAACGCGGAACTGCACCCTCGCATCCATCTTTCCCCGGCGATCCTTCGTCTTGGAAGGTAGCGCTGCGCTTATGGAACCTCCCAGTACCGTCGCAGTTCATATCCTCAACACAACGGCCCGCCGGGTTCCGGTTTCTCGGTTGCGCGCGGTGTTGGCTCATGTGCTCGGGAACAGCGAACCGAAAACCGAGAACGGTAGAAAGCGTTCGGTAGAACTTTTGCTGTCCGAAGAGATACAAGACCTGAACCGAGTGGCGCGAGGCCTAGACGAGCCGACCGACGTTCTCACCTTCCCCGCTCCGATTTTCGAAGGCTCACCCTGGGGCGAAATCGCGATCTCCATTGCGTACGCCGAACGCCAAGCCCTTGAGCGAGGCATCTCCCTTTCTGACGAGCTGTGTTACCTTGCCCTCCACGGGGCTCTCCACCTTCGCGGATTCGATGACATCGAAGAGGCCGATCGCGAAGTCATGTTCGCCGAAATGCACCGAATCGGCCTAGAACTCGGCCTTCCCGAGCAACGCGAGTGGACGAGCCTACTTGAAGGTCGGGAAGATTCCCGAAACGGGCATCACGCAGAGGTCGCAGCGGATCGCGGCGAAGAAATCATAAATCATAAATCATCGATCATCAATTGCCAGATTGCCCCCTCTTGCCCCGGAGTCGCACCATGAGCGTCGCACGCAAACGCGACATCCTGGGTCCATTCAAAGTCGCGGTATCTGGCCTCGTCTACACCTTCAAGACCCAGCGGCACATGCGATTCCACTTGTACGTGGTGCTTGCGGTTACGCTCATGGGGTTGCTTTTTAACCTCAGCCTCCGCGAGATGCTCGTACTGCTGTTCGTTATCAGCCTCGTCCTCGTTGCGGAAATGTTTAACAGCGCAATCGAGGCGGTGGTGGACTTGACATCTCCGAACTACCATCCGATGGCAAAGTTCGCCAAGGACATCTCGGCGGGTGCGGTGCTCATCACCACGATCATCGCTCTCGTTGTCGGCGCTCTCATGCTTCTCGGGCCTCAGCGATGGGAGGCGATCAAGATCAGCCTCACCGCTGACACCCCAAGCATCCCGGTCATGCCGCGGATTGGGCTCGGCTTGTTTCTTCTTTTCATCATCGTCGTTATCGGTAAGGGCCTGGGCAAGCGAGGCCAGGTTCTGAAGGGCGGACTCGTGAGCGGACATGCCGCTTTCGGGTTCTTTCTCGCTACTGGCATCATGTTTCTCACTGACCAGCTCGTGGTCGCCGGTCTTGCCATCGTGCTCGCCGCGATCATTGCGCAAAGTCGGTGGGAAGCAAAGATTCACTCCATTTACGAACTCACCCTCGGCGCGGCCGTGGGCGTTATCATGGGGCTGGTTCTTTTCGGCATGCTGCCCAAATAGGTATGGCTGACCACACTTCGAAATCGGACCCGAGTTTCCGTAGAACGCAACTAAGCGCAGCGCTTTTTGTCGCCGGTGCGATAACGGCAACCCTCGCGATCGGGACAGGCGCGCAACTTGGGGTGGCCCAGATGCAGGTTTTGCCCAGCGTTCCCGGCGGTGCATGGTCGCTGACGTTTGGGCTGCTCTTGTTGCAAGTGCTAAACGGATTCTTCGTCGCGGGCGAAACTTCGGTCGCACTTTTGCGACCCATGCACGTCAAGCTTCTCAAGGAAAAAGGCGAAAAGCGCGGCGTGCTGCTTCAGAAACTCCTCGATCGTCAACCCACCCATGCCGCCGCTTGCCAACTGGGTAGCCGACTCACCCACGTCGTGATCCTCTTTATCGCCCTCATGCTTGCGGTTTCGTGTACTCCCCTTTTTGCGGGATGGTTTGGATGGGATCCCGCGAGTTTTTGGACGGTTGTCCTCATTGCGGGCATCTTGGTCATCTTTCCCGTTCTGCCTTTGACGCTAACGGTGGAGCACGGATTCCGAACGTACTCGGTCGTCCATCCGCACGGGGTTGCCTTACGCCTATTTCGGTTCATCTCGGCTACGACCGCGCTCTTAGCGTGGCCGGCCCATGGATACACCGGATTCGCAAAACTCATTTCCGCCCGTCTTAGCAAGGCCGAGCTTGCCGTCGCTAACCAAACTGAAGCCGAAATCAAGACATTGGTGGAATCAGCCGAAGAAAGCGGTGAGATTGAAGCGGAAGAGAAGAAGCTCCTCCACTCGGTTTTCGACTTTACAGATACGGTTGCCCGAGAAGTCATGACTCCCAGAGTGGACCTGGACGCGTTGCCAATTTCTTCCGATCCGAACGACGTCATGCGCCTGATCCACGAATCGGGACACTCGCGCATCCCCCTTTACGACGGAACCGACGATCAGATCATCGGCATCATCCACGCGAAGGATTTGTTGATTACGATGCTGGGGGGCAAGGCCCCCAATCTGCGAGCCCTCATGCGGCCTGCGTACTTCGTCCCGGAAGGCAAGAATCTGCACGATTTGCTCGCCGAAATGAAGTCGCATCGAACCCAAATGGCGGTTGTGCAAGACGAGTTTGGCGGTACTGCGGGGGTGGTTACCATCGAAGATATCGTCGAAGAGCTTGTGGGCGACATCGTTGACGAATACGATGTCGAAGATCCCGACCTCGTGCCCGTCGAAAGCGGGTGGTCCGTGGATGGCCGAATGCATCTGGACGACTTGACCAACGAGATCGGCGCGACCTTCGACAGCGAGGAGTTCGACACCGTCGGCGGATTGGTTTTCGGTGCGTTCGGGCGTCAACCCAAGCTACGGGAATCCATTGATATCGAGGGGCATCGCTTTACCGTTCTCCATACGGACGGTCGCCGCGTGAACCGATTAATGGTTGAGCGACTTGTCGGCGAACGGGATGAGAACGAATTTTTGTTGTAGGCGGGGTCCCGAGCATCCACTATAGAGAGGATGTAGCCGCGGGTCTTGGCTCGTTGCTATTTTGGCAAAGAAATGAAAAAAGTTGTAGAAATTTGCGCGTCAATGGATTAAGATATAAGGGTGAAAAGTTCTAACTCATTCATCAGGGGGTCTTCAGCCCTCATTGCCCTTGCCGTAGTTCTCGCGTGTGGAGGCGGCGACGAAATCGCCGGAAACAGTTATCCTCTGACGTCGAGCGTGACCCTCAAAGGAACCAATAACGATACGAATAATATCCACTTCGTCATAAATGCAGAACCATACGATCCTTCAAACCGCGTTCTGCCCGGAGAAACAAAGGATCGATTAAGCGCATCTACCTACACGTGGACGAACGACGCTGACACGAAGACCTTCAACGTCTTTGCTGGCCGCAACGGAGTCAACCTGGATGGCCCCGCAACGGTCACCCTGTCCGGTGCCGATCGCATGCGAGGCCATTACATCATCGCCACCTGGGACGGCACGAATCTGACCGCTCGCCCCTACCCCTAGAAGCGGCTCAACGTCGTGCTGCTTTCAGCCGGTCTAACAAGACCGCTGCAAGCAGCACGACTCCACTGACCACCATCTGCCAGTACGTGTCAATGCTACGCAAGCTCATCGCGTTTTGTACGACGCCCATGATGAGGACTCCTCCAACCACGCCAACCATCGAGGCGACTCCACCGGTTAGCGAAACTCCGCCCAAGACACACGCCGATATCACCTGAAGTTCCAGCCCGGTTTGGGCTTGTGGTTGCCCGCTGGAAACTCGCGAGGCGAGAATAATGCCCGCGAAGGCAGCCATTCCGCCCTGGAGTGCGAAGATCATGATCCGCGTCCTAGCAACCTCGATCCCCGCCAAGCGC
Source organism: Fimbriimonadaceae bacterium (assembly GCA_046597875.1). Taxonomy (GTDB): domain Bacteria; phylum Armatimonadota; class Fimbriimonadia; order Fimbriimonadales; family Fimbriimonadaceae; genus JANJUB01. The sequence goes on from JBKJJL010000246.1 coordinate 5,110, forward strand.
GCCGATTCCATGTTGCCGCCTATCGCCAACGCGTTCCGACCGAACACGGTTCGATTCAGCAGAATCCCAAACAAAAGGAAGGCGATGATCATGTAGAAAATCGGCGCCCGGATTCCAGCAAGATCCCAAGTTCCAACCTTGATAAACGCCTCATCCGAGATGCCAATTGACGTGCCGCCAGGCGCAACGAGATAGGCCGCCCCTCGTACGAACTGCATGCTGGCAAGGGTTGCAATCAGCGCATTTACGCCTAATCTGGCCACGACGAACCCGTTGATGGTCCCTACGAAAAGGCCCACGCAAAGGGCCGTCCCAATCGCCATGACGGCCGAATTGCCGTTTTTAACCAGCACCGTCGCAACGACTCCACTCAAGGCGGCGGTAGACCCAATCGAGAGGTCGACGTCGCCCGTTCCCAGGCACAGCATCATCGTACAAGCGATCATTCCGACCGTTGAAACCGCTTGGAGAAGCCCCTTGACATTCTCCAGCGAGGCAAATCCTTCTACGGCGAATGAGCTAACCGCGCAGAGGGCGAACAGCACCAAGAGGATGCCGACACTCTCGCGGCTACGTTTCATCGCTTTGCTTTCGCTCCGGTTCGTTCTCGGTACAGATCGGACAGCCAACTGGGAAGGGTTTCCAATTTAAGGGCGAATCCATGGCGATCAGCACGTCCCCAGTACTTCACTGGGATGTCGACGACCATTTCGCCTCCGCTCGGAGTATCTGCTCCGAAAAAATCGGGGACGCCAACGGGGCGAGTTACGACGAGGGTGGTCCACTGTTCGGAACTGCCCAAGTCCTTCCACACCGAATCAGGATTGTAGTATCCAGGGCTTACATAGAGCGATGTCCTTCCATCTGGAGACCGCAACGTAACCGTCTGAGTATCAAATCCAACCCGCCACGCGGGGTACTTGGCATGCAGTTCAGATATGAACTGGGGAAATGGAGTGCGGATGATGGTTGTTTGGGTGAGCCGTGTTCCACGATGTCGCGCAACCAAGCGTTCTTCGGGCGAAGAGGAGGGCGTAGTTCTTAAGAGGAGAAATCCCAAAATGCCACCCATAGCCGCGGTGCCCAGAACGATGAGGATATTTCGCGTCGTCCGCGCGCTCAAGCCGCTTCCGCCTTCGGCAGGGCGAGCTCCAAAACCGACACTTCGTTAGCCTCGGCGCGGGAAAGTTCTCCGGCGATCTGTCCTTGACGCATGACTAAAATGCGATCTGAAATCCCCAGAATCTCCGGCAGTTCGCTGCTGACGACTAGAATCCCGACGCCCTGCTTGGACAACTCGTACAAGATTTCGTAAATCTCGCGCTTCGCGCCGACGTCAATCCCCCTCGTGGGTTCATCGAGCATGAGCACGCGGACGTTTTCGCTGAGCCAGCG
>JBKJJL010000094.1:0-10777 GCA_046597875.1 Fimbriimonadaceae bacterium
AGTGCGGGCTTCATCCACTCGGTAGAACCGCTCGGTTACGCGGGGCAAGTGCTCGGCTGGGATGCCATCTCCCTCGTCTTGAACTCGTATCGTCGTGCCCCCTTCGTCGGTCGCGAGAACGTGGATCGGCGATTCGGGCGGGCTGTGCCTCTTGGCATTCTCAAGTAGGTTAATGAGCGCCCGGGCGATCTGACTTGGGTCTACCGAAAGCTCGACCGGATGCTCAGGAAGCTTCAGCTGAACCTGTTCGCGCCAAGGCAACGCTTCGACGACGTCGGCAATGAGCGCCCGAATATCGAGAGTCTCGAGATGCGGCTTGAGTTCGCCTGAATCCGCCCTTGCCAGTTCGAGGAGTTGCCTAACCAAGTTCGCCATCGCTTGCGCGGATTGGTCGGCGATCTCGACCGCCCTTCGCTGGTCGGCACTGGGATCGGCGAGGGCTTCGCTGGTCACCAGTTGGAGCCTCGTGAGCGGCGTTCGCAGTTCGTGCGAGGCGTCAGCTACGAAGCGCCTTTGGTTCTCGTACGAGGCTTCAAGCTGAGCAAAGGCTTGCTTTTGCTGTTCAAATGAGAGACCCAGATGCTCGGCCATCGTATTGAACTGGCGCCCCAACTGGGCAAACTCGTCATCTCCAGCGACGGGGATTCGGCGCTCGAACTGGCCCGATCCAATGTCCGACGCGGCTTGTCCCATGGCTCCGATCGGCCGCATAGCGCGGGTCGTGAGGAACCGACCTCCCAAAGCGGCTAGCAAGATTCCAAAGGGTAGCACCGTCAGAAGAGTGACCCATTGCACGCGGGCGAGCTCTCGATAATCCCTCAGTTCTCGGGCGACCTGAAGCACAGAGTCTTCGCCAAAGTTGGGCGGCCCTTTCGTGGTATAAACGCGGATGCGTTCGTTCTGGAAGGTCGTCTCGGTGAAAATTGGCTCGCCCTTGAAACTCTTGAGTGCAATCGGGTCAAGAGGTACTTCCTGAGGCGGGCCGACGAGGGGAGTCCCCGAGCGATCCATCACCCTAGGCCGGCGTATTGATCCAATGCGTTCAGATTCCGCGTCCCGGAAGCCTGGGCCCTTCTGGAACTGAGCCCCCGGCCTCATGTTTTGCCCCCGGCCCCCGAGGGGACCCTCGCCAGCAGGACCTGGCCCCTGTTGGTTTGGATCCGGTCCGTTCGCATTCTGCCCCTCCCCCTGCGGTCTGCCACGCTGGAACTGGCCCATCCTTCCGCCCCGTGACCGCTCGACAAGTTCTCGGCTGATCCCCTGGTCCATTCGTTGCAAGTTCAGCCAAGCAATGGTCCCCGCGACGGCGATCAAAACACACGCAAGGATGGCGGTGTTCCAAAAGATCAGTTGAAAACGGAGGGAACGCATGGGAATGAGTGTTGGGGTGTTAAGGTGTTAAGGTGTTAAGGTGTTAAAGTGTTGGGTGTCGCTTAAATACCTAATACCAATACCACAACACCTTAATACCCTAACACCTTAACACTCCCTCACGGTCGCCTCATAACGTAGCCTATTCCGTGCACGGTTTGAACTAGCTTAGGCTCAAAATCGGCGTCCACTTTCTTTCTCAGAGACGCGACGTGGAAATTTACGGTGTTTAGCTGACTCTCCTCGTTGTTCCATATCCTTTCCAGGATTGCCTCTCTCGTAAGTGTACGTCCTTCGTTGCGCGCTAAGGCTTCAAGCAAATCGTATTCTCGTCGGGTCAATTTGATCAAGACCTCACCACGACGTACCGTTCTAGCGACGGTGTCTATTTCTAAATCGGCAACGGTAATGACGCCAGTTCGATGCACCTGATCCCGTCGAAGAAGAGCCTTCATTCGTGCCATCAACTCCCGCGTGTCGAAGGGCTTTGGCAAGTAGTCATCCGCCCCGCCTTCCAGACCTCGGATGCGGTCATCTACGGAATCTCGCGCGGTCAGCATCAAAATCGGCGTCGTGACCTTGGCCTTGCGCAAATTTTGGCAAATCGTCCAGCCGTCCCGCCGAGGAAGCATGACGTCCAGAATGATCAGGTTATAGCCCGAGTCGTACCCGTGCGCCTCGGCTTCGATGCCATCGCGGATGACATCGACCTTGTAGCGTTCGCGCTCCAAGGTCCGCGCAATCTGCTCTGCGATCACGAGATCGTCTTCGACCAATAACACCCGCACGCTAAGATTATGGGCTTAGCCGGTGAGGAAGTCGTGAGGAAACTGGATGCAGGTATAATCTAGGTTCAAAACGGCGGCTTTTTAAGGCTGCCGTCCGTCTTTATCGGGTACCAGAATTTTCTTTGTCTGGACCCATTCAAGTGCGCTTGACCAAGCTCAAAAGAGTCTGAGACCATGCCTGAAGATCCGAATGTCTCCATCATTAACGTCGAGGAAGAACTCGGCCGAAGCTATGTGAACTACGCGATGTCCGTCATCATCGCACGTGCCCTTCCGGACGTACGAGACGGACTTAAGCCGGTTCAACGTCGCATCCTTTACGCCATGCGGCGTCTGAATCTCGTTCCAGGCGGCGCGTTCACGAAATGCGCGAAAGTATCCGGCGACACCAGCGGCGACTTCCACCCTCACGGTAACGAGGTCATCTACCCGACGCTCGTGCGCATGGCCCAGCACTGGAACTTGCGCTACCCCTTGGTTGAAGGCCAAGGCAACTTCGGCAACGTCGATGGCGACTCTCCGGCTGCGATGCGTTATACGGAATGCCGCCTCACGCCTTTGGCGATGGAAATGCTGGAAGACCTCGACCGCGAGACCGTCGATTGGGTTCCGAACTATCTCCAAACTTTGAACGAGCCCACCGTCCTTCCCGGCAAGTTCCCGAACCTCCTCTGCAATGGTGGCCAAGGGATTGCAGTCGGCATGGCGACAAACCTGCCCCCGCATAATCTTGTCGAGGTCATCAATGCCGTCCTCATGCGCATTGATCGTCCGGAAACGACCCTGAACGACATCATGGAAGTCATGCCAGGGCCCGACTTCCCCACTTACGGCACCATCATGGGGACGAAGGGGATTCGAAGCGCTTACGAAACTGGTCGTGGCAGCATCGTCATGCAAGCCAAGACGATGATCGAGCCTGGCGAAATGGGCAAGAGCACGATCGTCGTCACCGAACTTCCCTATCAGGTCAACAAATCGAACCTGATCAAATACATCGCCGACCTCGCGAAGCAGAAGAAGTTTGACGGCATCACCGACGTTCAGGACTACTCCGACAAACGCGGAATGCGGATGGAAATCTCCTTGCGTCGCGATGTGAACCCGAACAAGGCGCTGAACTACCTTCTCAAGCACACGCAGCTAAGGACCACCTTCGGTGCGATCACGCTGTCCCTTGTAGAGGGTTCGCCACGGGTTTCACCCTTGATTACGGCACTCGATGAGTTCGTAAAGCACCGGCGCATCGTGATTGAGCGGCGTACGAGATACGACCTCTATCAGTCGCTTGAAGAAGTCCACATCAACGAGGGCTACCAGATCGCGCGCCGATTCTTGGACGAGATTATCGCCCTGATCCGCCGCAGCGAAGACGCGGGTATCGCCCGCGTGGAACTCGTTCGCGAGTTCGGGATGTCGCCCCTTCAGGCGAACGCGATCCTCAACATGCAGCTTCGGCAGCTCACCCGGCTTTCCCAACAAGAACTGGAGAATCGCTACAAGGAAGCCCTCTACAAGGTTCAAAACCTGCTCGATATCCTCAACGATAGGGCTCGCTTGGAGAAGGTCATGAAGGACGAACTCATCGCCCTTCGCGACAAGCACGGCGACGAGCGACGGACCAAGATCGTCGCCCGCGAAGCTGGAGAGTTCACCGACGAGGACATGATCCCTGAAGAAGAGGCGATCATCTCCATTAGCCGGGACGGCTACATCAAACGAGTGAGCATCGAAGCGTGGCGACAACAAAAGCGTGGCGGCAAAGGCGTCCAGAACACCCATAAGGCGGACGACGAACCGGCGCACCTCTTCCAGGTCAGCACCCACCACTTCATCCTCTTCTTCACGGATCGAGGAAAAGTTTATCGTCTGAAGGGCTACGAAATTCCGGAGTCTGGTCGCTACGCGAAGGGGATGCCGGTTATCAACTACATCGCAATCGAAAGCGGTGAGCGGGTTACTGCCACCGTCAGCGTCAAGGATATCAATGCAGAAGGGTTCCTGACGATGATCACCAAACTCGGGGTTATCAAACGCACCGAACTGGGCAAGTTCGGCAATATTCGCTCGAACGGTCTCATCGCGCTCGATATCGACGAAGGCGACGAACTCGGATGGGTCCTCAAGACTCCCGGTAACGCCGATGTCGTCCTCGTTACCCGAGAGGGCCAGTCGATCCGCTTCAATGAAACTCAGGCACGAGGCATGGGCCGCCAAGCTCGTGGCGTCAAGGCCGCGAAGTTCAAGAACGCCCTGGACCACCTGGTCTCCGCGAATATCGTCGTTCCGGGATGCACGCTGCTCGTTGTCGGAGAGAATGGTTTTGGAAAACGAACCGACCTCGACGAATACCGTGTGCAGGGCCGTGGGGGCTCGGGCATCTTGACGATGAACGTCACCGAAAAGACCGGAAAGATCGTTGGTGCTGAGGTCGTTGAGGACGACGACAAGTTGCTCTTGATGACCACGAAGGGCCAAGGCATCCGCATGAAGGTGAACGGCATCCGCTTGGTGGGCAGGATCGCTCAAGGCGTGAAGCTCATCGATCTCGCCGCCGGAGACAGCGTGCGTTCAATCGCAAGGATTGTTCAGGCAGCGGATGACGGTGACATCGAAGAGATTGAAGAAGAGGCGGGCGAGTAGGTATTGGGGTATTAAGGTATTAGAGTATTAGGGTATTGGGGTTGCATTGTTTCAACGCCTGACACCCCAATACCCAATACCTTCCCCCGGGTTCATTCCTTCGCCCAGAACATTGACCCGGCGGACTCGCTGATCACCGCCTGCTGCAACACCGAAACGGCCTTACGCAAGCCCTCAATCGGGGACATGAGGCCATCCTCGTGCTCGATCGACAGGACGTGGTCGTATCCCACCGTTCGCAGCACGGAACAGAAGTCCTTCCACCACTCGACGCCGTGTCCGTAGCCTACAGAACGGAACACCCACGAGCGCTTGGCGATATCACCGTAGCTTTTCGTGTCCAAGTTGCCATTTAGCGAGGAGGTGTACGGGTCGACCCGGTTGTCCTTCGCGTGGACGTGGAAAATCGCGCCTTCCATGCCAAGTTCGCGAACCGCGGCGATGGGGTCGATTCCCTGCCACCACAGGTGGGACGGGTCGAAGTTCGCGCCGATCCGATCTCCGCATGCCTTTCTCAGGCGCAGGAGGTTATCGTTCGCATAACACATAAAGCCCGGATGCATTTCGATCCCGAAGTTCACGTTGTGCTTGTTCAAGAAGGCGTTTTGATCTTTCCAATACGGAATGGCCACTTGGTTCCACTGCCATTCCAAGATGTCCCGATACTCGTCGGGCCAGGCGCATGTCACCCAGTTTGGGTTCTTAGCGTCGGGACCGTCGCCTGGGCAACCGGAAAATCCGTTTACGCAGGAAACCCCGAGCGCCGAGGCCAGCTTCACCGAGTTCTCGAACGCGCGGTGGTGATCTTGGGCAATGCTCTTGACCGGGTGAAGCGCATTGCCATGGCAGGAAATCGCGCTGATGATCAGGCCGCGCTTTTCGACCTCGTGAACGAGTGCGTCACGCCGACTCTTGTTCTCGATCAGTTCTTCGACGCCAGCGTGGCTGCCGCCCAAGTGCGCCGCTCCAGGATACGCGCCCGCGCCAAACTCGACGGCCTGAATGCCTTCCGCCTGAACGATATCGAGAGTTTCTTCGAGAGATTTGTCACCGAACAACGCGGTGAAGATGCCGATCTTCATGGCCTTGATTATGAGGGAAACTAGGAGCGCAGTTCCCGGTAGAGCTGAAGTTCGAGATGCGTTCGCCACCTTCGACAGAGTGGCTGGCAGATAAAGCAAACGGCGGCAATGACGACCGCAACAGTGGCGCGAGGTGGATCTGGCTTGCCGGAAGTCGCCGCCGACTCAAAAACGTTCAGAAACACGAGCCCCGCAAGTACAGCAGCGAGACCAACTCGCAGAAGCCACTTCTCCCCCCAAGAAGCTATACTTAAACGCTGCCTTAGCCGATTGGCTCGATCTGTCACCTTGTCCAGGAGCTTACCAAGGCTGATGTGACCAAAATAGTGCATTGGCCATTCGTCAAGAAACAGTTGGAAGATTCCCGTCCTTGTAGGCATTGCTTTTACCGTGACAACCGCGCCCATTATGTTATCGATCGTTAGCGGCTACCAAAAGTGGCTCGTGCAAAACCAACGAATCTTGCTTGACCAACATTCAACATCGGACGCGAAGGTGACATTGCTTGAGAAACGCTATGTCAGCCGCCTGGCTGATGGATCTACCATGGCCTACAAAATCCTCACAGCCTCCGTTATTCTGGGCGTCGTGACCACTGGATTGTTGCTGATGGGAACAAGGCGCAAGGGTCCCGTTGAGAACACAACAGATTTGGCTTCCCACCCACAATGATGGGCGTATCGACGCAACTGTAGGCTAGAGGGGATTGCGCTTGATATCCGCCCATAGGCGGGGGTATCCGCTGGGAGTTTGCCGTTTCTTGCGCCAAATCGGGAAGACCCGCACAATGTCCGTTCCTGGCAAGGTTCGCTCCTCAACCGCTTCGAGTTCCATTTCGAGAATGTGCTTGAGCCGATCAATTTCGTCCTTGTCGGCGGGCGTTCTCATCAAGATCACTCGACCTCCAACCTTAGCGAGTCTCGCGCTGAGCTCCAACTGAATCGAAAGCGGGGCAACCGCGCGTCCGGTGACGACGTCGAACCGACCCCACGCGTCCCAATCCTCGGCACGAATTTGCACCACGTCGAGATTCGGCAACGGATGATTTCGCAGAAACGTGACCATCTTTAGGTTCGAATCGGCTGCTGTTACCTTCAACGTCGGTTTCGCCAGCGCGAGCGGCCATGCCGGAAAGCCGGGCCCTGTGCCGAGGTCACAAACCGACTTCTCAATCAAGTCATGAAGCAAAAGCGAGTCCAAGAAGTGCCGCTCAAAGCATTGCTCCCGCGGGACTCGCGTGAGATTCGTCACTTCGTTTGCCGCGTAGAGGTCCTCTTCGAACGCTTCGAACTGATCAAGTTGCCCTTCCGAAAGCGAAAGGCCGAGTTCTTGGCAACGGGAAGAAAACAAGAGGCGATCCAACGCTACGCCACCCGCCGCGCGCCATCGGCGGCTTTGCAGACCATAAAGCGGCCCTCGATTCCAGTTCTCGGGAAGTAGGCTTGGGCGGCTTCCTTGCAAAACGACGTAACAGACTCTTCTTGCACCAAGGCGACGCATGCACCCCCAAACCCGGCGCCCGTCATCCGCGCTCCGATGCATCCCGTGGTCGACCAGCAGGCCTCGGCCATCGCGTCAAGTTCGGCGCAGCTCACTTCGTAGTCATCACGAAGGCTTTCGTGGCTCGCCTTCATAAGGGATCCAACCCGTTCCCTATCCGCCGATTCAAGCGCCCCTTCAAACTCCAAGCATCTTGCGTTTTCGGTAACTACGTGCCGCGCCCGCCGAAAGAGGACGTCATCGAGGGGCGCGTCTTCAAGCATTGCTAAATCGCAGTCCCGTAAGGATGTCACTCCCATAATCAAGCACGCTTGCTCACACGATTCTCTCCGTTCGTTGTACTTCGAGCTTGCGAGTTCTCGTCCCTTGGTCGTATCCGCGACGACGATCGAAACCCCCTCCGGAATGCGAGTAAACACCATATCTTGCGTCCGAGTATCGTAAAACATCGCGTACCCCGCCCGCCCCCGGGCCGAGGCCATTTGATCCATCAATCCCGTCTTGAGGCCGATGAACTCGTTTTCACACCGCTGGCAAGAGCGGGCGAGGGCGTGATCCGCCAAATGCAGTTCTTCAAGTTCATTCCAAGCGACCGCGAAAGCAAGTTCCAATGCGGCGCTGCTGCTGACTCCCGCGCCAATGGGTAGGTCGCTCGCAACGACGGCACGGAGATTCCGAAGCTGAAATCCATCCTGCCGTAGCACCCACGCAACGCCTTCAGGATACTTCGCCCAATCTCCCGATTCCCCCAACTCGCACGAGATATATTCCGGCTGAGAAGAAAACGATGCCGCGACCCACACGAACCGATCTATCGCCGCCGGAAAGACAAAACCCTCGTTGTAATCGGTGTGCTCGCCAATGAGATTCACGCGTCCAGGTGCTTGAGTGACAATCGCGGGAGCCGTGCCATAGAGGCGCCGATACTCGTCAGTTGCCTGCTCCTTGCTCATGTATGCAACGGTTTACCCGACGACCCGGTAAGACTGCCAGTTCCGGCAAGAGCCTTGTGTGGCAAAAGAGGGATGGCTCGGAATGGGGTCTTCATTAACTAGCCGCCCGAGGACCCCGTCCAGCCGATTCCGTTTTCATTGCGCCATGACGTTCGCGAGCAAGAGCTTGTCGGGATCGATGTGTCTTTCCGTGCTCAAGACATAGCTCAGCGGATGCGAGACGAGTTTCCCACCGTCGACGCCGACCATCTCGCCGGTGAACCCGCTGATGATGCGATTCGCCGCCATTGCGCCAAGCCGGAGTGCTAGCACACGATCAAATGCGGTCGGGCTCCCGCCACGCTGCATGTGGCCGAGAACCATCTGGCGTGCCTCAAAGCCCGTGTTCTTTTCGATGAAATCCTTGATGTCCGAGGCTCTTGCCGCCCCTTCTGCGACGATCAGAATCGAAGATTTCTTCCCGCGATTCGCCGCCGATTTCATGTCCTGGCAGATTTCGACCAGGGAATAAGGAACCTCGGGAATCAAGATTGCTTCTGCCCCGCCGGCGAGCCCAGCTTCGAGCGCAATGAAGCCATTTCGCCGCCCCATGACTTCGATCACAAAGATTCGCTCGTGGGAATATGCCGTGTCCCGCACGCGATCGATGGCCTCCAAGGCAGTGTTGACCGCGGTGTCGAATCCGATTGAGTAGTCGGTTCCGGAGATGTCGTTGTCGATCGAGCCCGGGATGCCCATAACGGGAAAACCGAACTCTTCGTGCAGTTTGAGGGCGCCCGTCAGCGAGCCGTCTCCCCCGATCACGACGAGGCCATCGATGGTGTTCCGAACCAGGTTTCCCATTGCCCGGTCGCGGCCTTCTTCGGTCATGAATTCTTTGCTTCGAGCCGTCCTCAGGAGCGTGCCGCCGCGAGAGATTACGCCCCCGACATCTTTTGACCCGAGCGGGATCGTTTCGTTGTCGATGATGCCCTGGTAACCGTGATAGAAACCGAGCGCCTCAACCCCGCGTCCAATCGCAGCGCGAACCACCGCTCGGATGGCGGCGTTCATGCCGGGGGCGTCGCCTCCGCTCGTGATCACAGCGATTCGCTTCAACTGATTGAATTATGGCTGTTGCAGACCATTACGACATGACGAACGCACGCTTCGTCGACGATCACGTGATTTCCGTATTCAACTTCCGTCCCGAGAGCCGATGTAGGATCTGTTTTCGGGGTGAATGGCCCGAGGTGGATGCACGCGGGCTTAAGTGTCGTGAGAACTTGCTCCACATTTTCCGGTCGGATTCCTTCGCAAGGCTGGACCTCGATTCGGCCCTCGGCGTGGGCCATGATTTCGGCCAGCTTCGGAAGTCCGGATACGATTTCGCGAGATTGTCCGCTGCTCAGTACCCGGTTCACGCCCGCTTCGACGAGGGCATCTATCGCCAAGAAGGGTTCGGGCGTGACATCGAAAGCGCGGTGACACATGACGACCATAGAGCCTGCTCGAGCACGGAGTTCTGCCATGCGTTCTTGATCGATGCTCCCATCTGCTTGTAGAACGCCAAACACGACACCATCAGCTCCGGCTTCGCCAAAAATGTCAATGTCGCGACGCATGGTTTCGAGTTCAGACCGGTCGTAGTAGAAGCCGCCTTCGCGAGGTCGGATCATGGCCATGATGGGCAGGCCGGTTGCTTCTTTGCAGGTTCGAAACAAACCAAGCGACGGGGTAACCCCTCCTGCCACGATGCCAGAACACAGTTCGATCCGATTCGCGCCCGCGCGTTCGATCGCTTCGCAATCTTGAGGCGAGCACGCAACGATTTCAATGATCATGGCGCTAAGGATACATGGCTAACGGCGAACTCGTTCAAGATGTCCGTGTATTCCGCAACCGTCGAGCAACGGGTGATTCGGTCGCGTAGTACAGCTGCGCCGGGATAGCCTTTGATGTAAAGCGGCATTTGGCCCCGCAGTGCCCGGCACGCGCGTAGTTCGGCATCGTTGTCGTCCGCTTCTGTTTCATATTCGACCATCAGGTGCAGATGCCGCAGGGCGATCCGAATGCGCTCGTCGAGGTCGGGTTCTGAAGGTGGAGCATCCCCCCTCATCCAAGCCGAAATCCGTGCCAACGCCCAAGGATTCGATATCGCGGCACGCCCCACCATGACCCCGTCACAGCCGGTTTCGCGCATCATCCGGCGAGCATCATCCGGCGTTTTCACGTCGCCATTTCCGATCAGGGGAACCGAAACCGAGTCCCGCATGTCTCCGATCAATCGCCAATCGGCTTCCCCTTCAAACCCCTGCTTGGCGAACCGCGCGTGAAGGGTGATCATTTGCGCGCCTGCGTCTTGAAATCTGCGAGCAAGGTCGGGAGCGGCGAAGAGCGAGTAATCCCAGCCTGCTCTAACCTTTACCGTCACCGGAATATCCACCGCCTTAACGACTTC
>JBKJJL010000235.1:0-17485 GCA_046597875.1 Fimbriimonadaceae bacterium
CTGCGCGTTTACCCTTACAGACACCCGTGGGGGGTGCATGAACACTATGAAACGAATGCCCTGGATCTTTGGACTGGCCACACTCGCCAGCATCTCCGCCGCGCAAGGATGGAATCCTATCGCCTCGCCCAACAAGCAACGCCCCGAATACTCGAGCAACTATCTCGACGTCGTTCGCCGCGTTGCGAATATGACTCAACAGCCCGACGCCGCCGCACTCGTCGGCCGGAGCGGCCTGAACCTCGTGAACGTGATGTGGGAAGACACGGGTCGCTACAAAGGCTCGTCCGTCGGCCCGAATATCAGCGATCTGACGATTCAAGTGGGAGCGCGCAATCAGCGCGGGCAGCTTGAACTTTCCGCGATGCCGGTTATCCGGTTCCCGAACTTCTCCGATATCACCGGCGACATGGATCCGGACGACTTTACACTCATGGTAGGGAACCAATCGCGGGGAAGGGGTCTTCAACGGGTTTCGCTTCGCGATTTCCTCGCCAATCCGACGGCGTTCCTTTCCAACCCCAACAGTTGGCGAGGCGGAAACAAGACGCTCCTCGCTCCACGCGATACCAAAGTTCTCGTCAGCGCGCAGGCTTGTTTCCTGCCGATTCCCAAGCAAGGAATCGCCAAGTTCAATCCCGTTCTCTTCAACTACCAATCGGTCGCCGGCGATCCTGCCGTCCTCACAATCCTTGCGACTCGAGAGGGAACCAGCACGACGATCATCGACAACCAGCGCGATGGCTTCGGCAGCGGCGCATCATGGGGTCAAAGGTTGTTTTTCAACAACAAAGGCCAGCGCGCGAGCCTGACCGGCGAACGCCTGTCGGATTTCGGCGCGGGCGGAGGTGACGTCTCCGGCGGAGGCGCGGGCCTCAACATGATGCTCATTATTCAAGTTCCCCTGAAGCAGCGGAACTCTCATCGCGAAATGCAGTATGGTGCGCCTGCCGCGGGCGGATTGGGTGGTGGGGGCGGAGGATTGCAAGAGTCCAAAGGGAAAACCGACACCGAAAACGCAGTGATTGGCCACGGCAAAGACGAAGGACCCTTCACCGAGATCGACAACCTCAGCATCGAACGCGATGAGCGCTTCCCGGTTCGCGTCACGGTCCAGTTCTATAAGGCTACTTCGACGGGCAACATCTCGTCCGCCGATGTGCGCGAGATCAAGTCCAATATCGACAGCGTGTACAAGCACGCCGAGAGCGTCGGGAGCCTGGTAACCGGCGGAGACACGGGTCGCCCAACCGAGTACTGGGGTTCGAAAGTTCAGCCTCGGGGCTGGTGGCGCGAGTTCTGGCATCGCTACGAATCGGAACATGGTTACTCCAGAGAAGAGGCAATGCGCCGATTGCGAAACCTTCTCGGGCCGAAGTACGAAGAGATGCCGGTGACCGAGCTTTATCTCCGCGATTGCCTGCGGCGACCAGCGAAGCGTTAACCTTAATCCCTCGCCCCAGGAGCGCGGGCCTCCGGCCCGCATCAGGCTAGCGGGCGTCCCGCCCGCCTGATCTCCTGGGAAGGGGAAGGCATTCGTAGCTCTCTTAGCACTCTCTTGGGTAAACTGCTAACAATTCGACAGGCCGCCCCGCGGCCTGTCTGGAGCAACTAAACCATGAACTTGAAACCGCTTCACGATCGTATCATCGTCGAAGCCGCAGCCAAAGAAGAAAAAACGGCTGGCGGCATCATCCTCCCCGACACCGCGCAAGAGAAGCCACTCAAAGGCACGGTCCTCGCCGTCGGCCCCGGCAAACGCCTCGACAGCGGCACCATGGCTCCCATGGACGTTAAAGTTGGCGACACCGTTATCTACGGCAAGTACAGCGGCACCGAAGTAACGCTGGACGGCAGCGATTACGTAATCCTCCGCTTGGAAGATGTTCTCGCGGTGCTAGAAAGAGAACTCGCCGGTTCGAAGAAGTAAGAGTCTTGCAAGGTAGGCGCAGGTGTTCGCACCTGCGCCTTTTTCGTGCGTGGGCCACAGGCGAATCAGTAAACGTACGGGAGGGAGCTCGTCATCCTTAGGTTGTCGCATCGGCTATGGACATTTGGTGTCACGAGAACGGGAAGGGCGGGACGTTGCAAGCCTTGGTGACGGTGAGCGTTCCATCAAATGGACGCTCGGAACGCCCTTCTGTCGACCTGAATCTTCTTTCCTTGTGCCATAATTAGCAATCAACCAGCCCGAGTGCTAACTTGGGGCAGGGGACATGACCATGGCAGCAAAAGAAATCAAATACACCGATGATGCGCGCAAGCTTCTTGAAGTAGGCGTCGACAAACTCGCCAACGCGGTAAAAGTTACCCTCGGCCCACGGGGGCGCAATGTGGTTCTTGAACGAAAGTTCGGATCGCCCACCGTCATTAACGATGGCGTCACCATTGCCAAAGAAATCGAAGTCGAGAACCGATTCGAGAACATGGGCGCCCAGCTTATTCGCGAAGTGAGCAGCAAGACCAACGACACGGCTGGCGACGGCACGACCTCCTCCGTCGTCCTCGCCCAAGCCATCTTTAAGGAAGGCATTCGGAACGTCGCCGCGGGTAGCAATGCTACGCAAATCAAGACCGGCGTCGAGAAGGCCGTGACCGCGATTGTGGAAGAGCTGAAGAAAGTCTCCAAGACGATCAGCAGCGAGAAGGACATTCGCCAAGTCGCGACTGTCTCCGCGAACGACGAAGAGCTCGGCGAGCTCGTCGCGAAGATCATTCACAAGGTCGGAAAAGACGGCGTTGTGACAGTCGAGGAAAGCAAATCCACCGAAACGAGCTTCGACATCGTCGAAGGCCTTCAGTTCGACAAGGGCTACCTTTCACCCTACTTCGTCACCGATCCGACTCGTATGGAAGCGATCTACGAAGAGCCGATGATCCTCTTCTACGAGAAGAAAATCGGCAACGTCCAAGACCTCATCCCCATGCTGGAGAAGGTTTTGAAGATGGGCAAGCCGTTCGTGATCGTCGCCGAAGACATTGAGAACGAGTGCCTTGCGACACTGGTTTTGAACCGCATTCGCGCCGGATTACCGGTCGCGGCGGTGAAGGCACCGGGCTTCGGAGATCGCCGAAAAGCGATGCTCGAAGACATGGCAATCATGACGGGCGGCCAGTTCATCAGCGAAGATCTCGGCATCAAGCTGGAAAACGTCACGCTTGAAATGCTCGGCTCGTGCTCGAAGCTCGTCATCACGAAAGAGAACACGACGATCATCGGCGGTAAGGGCGAGAAGGCGGCGATCGAAGGCCGACTGACTCAGATCAAGCGACAGGTGGAGAACACCGACAGCAGCTACGACAAGGAAAAGCTTCAAGAGCGCCAAGCCAAGCTGAGCGGCGGCGTTGCCGTTGTGAAGGTCGGAGCAGCCACCGAAACCGCGATGAAGGAAAAGAAAGCCCGAGTCGAGGATGCGCTGGCCGCAACTCGCGCTGCGCTTGAAGAGGGCATCGTCCCCGGCGGCGGCGTCGCGCTTATCATGGCGGGAAAAGTGCTCGACAAGCTCAAGCTTGCAGGCGACGAGCAGATCGGTGTGAACATCATCCGCAAGGCGATCGAATCTCCTCTGCGAACCATCGCCGAGAACTCCGGAGCTGAAGCATCAGTCGTGGTACAGAAGGTGAAGGACACGGGCATGGGCTTCAACGCCGCGACGCTCGTGTTTGAAGACCTCTCCAAAGCCGGCATCGTCGACCCGACCAAGGTCGTCCGCCAGTCCCTAGAGAACGCCTCCTCAATCAGCGGATTGCTGCTGACAACGGAAGCGATCGTCGCCGAGATCCCGAAAGAAGAAGATGAAGGCCACGGCCATCATCACCACCACTAAGAAGAACGTTCAGTACCCTCTCCCTTAAAAAAGGGGGAGGGTCGGCGATGTTCGTGCGCCGGGGTGGGGGTTGGGCTGTTGGCTACCTTTGCTTTGGTTCGTGCGAACTAGAATCTAGTGAGAGCCACCTCTCATCCCCCGTTTGGAGCGGTAGCCTTAATCTGAAAATTCTGCATCAGTTAACGTGGGGCACTGCGCTTGCGCGTAGGCGTCTACGTGGGCCCAAACCTCCTCCCGACCGCAGATTGCTTGATCAAGGTCATCAAAGAGCTCTTCGCCGTGGACTTCCATGAAGGCAATGCGGTCCGCCTGAAAGAGGTGCGGATCGTCAAAGCCGAACAGAGCAACTGCACTCTCAATAACCGCAGCGACGTCTTCTGCCCCTATTTCACGGTACGCGTCTGCGAACTCGGCGTATGGCGGCAATCCCGGAAAGTCGTTCTCAAAGAAGTACTGGAGCCCGCCATTGTCAATAGTGCCCTGAGCGGCGTGGACAAGCAGGATCACGCGCTGAGCTTTTGGCAACAGATCGATGTTGCCCAAACGATTCAACTCTTCAATCGAGTGATTCAATGCGCATTGAAAGTGTGTCAAAAAAAGATAATCTCTCTGAAATACCCTCCACCAAAGTCCTTGCCTAACGGTGTCGCTTTCGACCGACGTAGTCGGCTTCCACCTTGGGGATCGGATACGGGGAAACGGTCTTGGGAAGATTGTCGTTTGAAGTGACGTCCCAGGGTTCTGTGCCCACATCCTTGCCAGAT
Organism: Fimbriimonadaceae bacterium; assembly: GCA_046597875.1. GTDB lineage: Bacteria > Armatimonadota > Fimbriimonadia > Fimbriimonadales > Fimbriimonadaceae > JANJUB01. The sequence continues at coordinate 4,592 of JBKJJL010000235.1, forward strand.
TCGAAAACAACGAAGCAGTAGGGCGCATGGATGTTGAACGTGTAGCCCACGAGGGGTTCCGAGTTCTGCAAGTCCTTCATGGCCGCTTCGGGCACTTTGCCAACGATCTCGTTGCCGGCAATGGCGAAAGTCCACAGGGTGCCTGGACGGGCGATACGGCTGCGCCCACCATCTTTCATGTGGATCATCCAGTCGCGACGAATAGTCCCTTTAACCAAGGTGGTCCGGGAGAGGCGCCTCTTGCCGGAGCCACTGGTGTAGCTCAAATAGTAGCGCTCTGTCGAACTCCCAGCGCGATACAGGATGGTCGTCCCCCCAAAATTGCCCGAAAGTACAAACTTCCATTCACCTGAGTTAGGAATGTCTCCATAGGCCGCGCGCTCCCGGCCTAGGCCTTGCACCCAATCCGGATCCGGAACATTTTGCGAAAGGAGAAGGCAGGCCAGAGCTAACATAGTGGTACCTACATCTTATGAATCGCGTGCCCCATGGCGTCTTCGTAGGCTTCTAACATCGCCTCCGAGAGCGTCGGATGGGCGTGGATCGTCTCCGCCATGAACTCCATCGTGCTCTCCAGCCGAATCGCGGCGACCCCAGCGGCGATCATGTCGGTTACATGGGGGCCGATCATGTGGACGCCCAACAGCTCACCGTACTTCTTCTCGCCGACGATCTTGACGAAGCCGTCCTGCTCGCCAATCGCCATCGCCTTCCCGAAGATGCGGAAGTTCGCTTTGCCAACCACGACGTCGTAGCCCTTTTCCTTCGCCTCGGCTTCAGTAAGGCCGACGGTCGCGACTTCGGGATTCGTGTAGACGCAGTTCGGGACTGCCTTGTACTCCACCTTGCGCGAGTCGTTTTTCACGATGTTATGCGCGACGATGGTGCCCTCATGGGAAGCCACATGGGCAAGTTGGATACGACCCGTGACGTCGCCGATGGCATAAACATTCGGGCAGTGAGTCTTTAAAGAATCGTCCACGACTTCGACCCCGCGCTTGTGGAGCTTGACCCCGATCTTGTCGAGGTTCATACCGTCGGTGTTCGCCTTGCGACCGACCCCAAGGAGGATGACTTCGACCTCGACTGTCTCGCCGCCTTTCAGGAAGCACTTCCAGCCGGCCTTGATCTTCTCGACCTTGTCTACTCCGGAACTGGTCTTGACCTTGATGCCTTGGCGGCTCAGCAACTTGCCGAGTTCGACGCCGAGATCTTTGTCCGATAGGGGAATCAGAGTGTCCATGAGTTCGACCAAGTGCACTTCTGTGCCGAGGCCGTTGAACACATAGCCGAACTCGACGCCAACCGCGCCGCCGCCGACGATGAGCATGCTCTTCGGGGCTTTCGTGCACGAGACGGCTTCATCGCTCGTCCAAACGCCCTCTGCCGCCCCGCCTTGGAGACCGGGAATTGGCAGGTGAATTACCGAAGAACCCATCGCGAGGATGAAGTTTTTTGCGGTGAGGGTTCGCGTGGGTTTGCCTTCGGGCGCGTTCGCGGAGTGGCCCTTGACACCGACTGCGTAAATGTTGAGCGTGTTCGCATCGGCAAAGCTCGCGAATCCGGCGACATGCTCGATTTTGTTCTTCTTGAACAGCATTCCAATGCCGCCTCGCTGGGAGGCGACGATCTTGTCCCTGCGTTTCGCGTACTGGTCGAAATCGAAACCGATTTCCCCCGAAATCTTCACGCCGAAGTCGCCCGAATGCTTGACGTGGTTCAAACGCTCGACGCCCGCGATCATCGCCTTGCTGGGAATGCAACCCCAGTTCAAACAGGTTCCGCCAAGGAATTCTTTCTCGACAACGATGACTTTTGCCCCAAGTTGGGCCGCCCGAATCGCCGCGACATATCCGCCGGGGCCCGCTCCAATCACAACGACGTCGGCATCGAAATTCTGATTCGCCATAGGTCTTCAAGTGTACCGGCGAGGGTAGGTGGTGTGGATTTTCGATTTTCGATTTTCGATGGGAGAGCTATGACGACTCCAGATAGTTAAAATCAAAAATCACACCCTACTCCCCCACATCTAGGTCCAACTGCTCCGCACTCGGCATAACCGTATCCGGATCCAACGGGGGCAGATCTTTGAGTGACGCCAAGTTAAACTGGTGCATGAACTGTTGGGTTGTTCCGTACAAAACGGGCCTGCCGGGCGCCTTTCGTCGTCCGACCTCGTGAATCAGGCGCCTTTCTAACAGCGCCCTCACTCCGTAATCGCTCTGAACTCCTCGGATGGCTTCGATCTCCGCCATCGTGAGGGGTTGGCGGTAGGCGACGATCGCCAGAACCTCCATGAGCGTGCGTGAAATGCGCTGCCTTTGCGGCTTCAAGTAGTCGGCGATGCGCTCGGCGTGTTCGGGCCTCGTACACAGCTGGTAGCCGCCCGCGATGTGAATGACCTGGAGCGCTCCTTGCTTGGAGAGCCTGCCCTGGAGGAGCTCCAGTGCCTGCTCGGCTTGCCCCTCGCCGGCATCAACCGCTCGCGCTAATTCGACGAGCGATACCGGAGCGTCGGCAACAAAAAGGATCGCTTCGATGGCATCCACGATCTGCATTGGCCCCCGATTGTAGCGCGGACGTGTGGGAACCTACACGGCGGGTACCCTACACCCTATGCCGATCATCGTTGACATCGCCGCTCGTGAGATTCTTGATAGCCGTGGCCAGCCTACGATTGAGGTCGATGTTCTCCTCGAATCCGGCGCGCACGGGCGGGCATCCGTGCCCAGCGGCGCAAGTACAGGTGCGTTCGAGGCGGTCGAGTTGCGAGATGAAGATGCAGGCCGATACATGGGGAAGGGCGTCCTCAAGGCGGTTGAAAATGTCAACGAGGTCATCGCCCCCGCCCTTCTCGATCGGGATGCTACCGATCAAACCGCGATCGACGAGATGCTGATCGAACTTGACGGAACCGAGAACAAAGGCCGCCTTGGTGCGAACGCGATTTTAGGCGTCTCGCTCGCAGTCGCGAAAGCCGCGTCGCAGGAAACCCGACTGCCCCTCTACCGCTACGTGGGCGGCGTCACGGCAAATACCCTCCCGGTTCCGATGTTGAACATCCTCAATGGAGGCAAGCACGCCGATTCGAACGTTGACTTTCAAGAGTTCATGATCCTGCCCGTGGGCGCGCCTTCGTTCTCGGAAGCCCTGCGTTGGGGAACCGAAGTTTTTCACTCGCTAAAGAAAGTGTTGAAAGGGAAGGGCCTCAGCACCGGCGTCGGCGACGAAGGCGGATTTGCCCCGAACTTGAGCGACCAGGATATGGCGTTCGACTTGATTATCGAGGCGATTCAGAAGGCGGGATACGCGCCCGGCAAGCAGATTTGGCTGGGTATCGATGCGGCTGCGTCCGAATTCTTTGAGGGGGGTAGCTACCATTACAAGGCAGGAGACAAGCGTGAGTTGTCGCCTGCCGAACAGGTTGAGTATCTGACCGAACTTGCCAACAAGTATCCGATTCTTTCGATGGAAGACGGACTTGCAGAGGACGATTGGATCGGCTGGAAAATGCACACCGACGCCCTTGGCGACCGGGTCCAGCTTGTTGGTGATGACCTCTTCGTAACGAACGTAACGCGTTTGCAGAAAGGCATCGACACCGGTACCGCGAACTCGATTCTCATTAAGGTGAACCAGATCGGAACTCTTACGGAGACGCTCGCCGCGGTTGATTTGGCGAATCGGGCCGGATACACGTCGGTCATGAGCCACCGTAGCGGCGAGACCGAAGACGTGACGATTTCGGACCTGGCCGTGGCGACGAACTGTGGTCAAATCAAGACCGGCGCGCCGAATCGAAGTGATCGAGTGGCCAAGTACAACCAGTTGTTGCGAATCGAAGAAATGCTCGGCAGCCACGCGCGGTACGCAGGAGCGAGTGCGTTTGGAAAGTTGGCGAGCCGGTTAGGATAGCTGTTTACAGAGGAGTGGCATGACCGTCCCGGTCATGCGTCACCGGAGCGTCCCGCTCCGGTTTGGCTTTAACCCCGAGGACTGCTGGGGGTACGCTCTTTCTCAGTCTTTCCGAAAAAGGAGCGGGACGCTCCTTCTACGCATGACCGGGACGGTCATGCCACCGGGAGGCTACTTGCCAACTTTTAGGGAGAACGTGAGTTCTTCGCCCACTCGGCGGATACGAACCGCGACCGTATCTCCGACGCGCTGACGAACCAGGACCCGGGTGTAGTCAATCTGGTTCAAAATGCGCTGGCCCGCCACTTCGAGGATGACGTCGCCAGGACGTATCCCCGCCACCTGTGCTGGGGAACCGGGAACCAATCTGTCGACCAAGGCGCCACCACCTTGAGCATCGCGGCACATGAGGCCAAGGGCGGGATGACCCACCTCTCGGGAGGGGCTGCAGAAGCCAGCGATTACTCGTTCAAGGATGTCTGGCGTTACGGTATAGCCGATCGTCATTGCGGAAGGGCCGTAGTTGCGTTTGGCACTCGGCATTAACTCCGCGATTCCGCCTCCACCTGCGCCGAACGATGCGCCCGCTTGCACCCGAGACACTGAATCTCGTTGCGACATTTCGAAGCTTCCAAGCGTGGCACCCAAGACACCGACGAGACGGCCATCCAAGGTGAACACCAAACCGCCACCGAAGGAGCCACCTGGATCCTCAAATCGAAGTTCTGAAAGGGTTAAGCCTCGTTGCGAGGGCTTCATCACGCCAACCAGGTTTGATTGCGTAAGCTCGCCGCGAACTGTCGCCTCGGGCAGAACCAAAAGCACCCGAGTCGCGTTCGACGCCGATGCCTTCTGAACTACCGGACTCGAGTTCGCTTGAACCGTGGCCTTGCTTCGGCCGACTGGCTTCCACCCTTCGGCATGGAGCAACGCGAGTTGGGTGACTTCGTCGATCGAAGCAACTGATAGCTGGATCGTTTCGCCCGTGTTCAGCCTTCCGAACAGCACAGGAGACACTGAAACAGATCGGTGCGCGAGAAAGTATCCGTTGGAGTCAATCAGCACTCCGGCACCAACTGAACGCGTACCGCTCATCACTCGAACGATCGTAGGTTCTATGCGTTTCAATGCCGACACCTCGCTCGCGTCAAGCTGGGAGCCGCTCCAACTGGCCAGCACGGCCAGGCTTAAGTTAACCGCCGATGACAACATTTGACACTGACTCCACTTCGGTAGCGCGTTGGGTCCCGGTGTCCCCATTTTCGTCAGAGGTGATCACGATGAGTGAAGCCGTTAGGGGCTTGTCTTCTTTCTCAAAGGCTGGCCCTTCCGCGGTGAGACTCATTTTTGCGGGCTCCGAACCTGCGGGAGCAGGAGGGGCAACAACGTTCTCGATCGTAGGATTACTTTCTTTACTCGTGCGGTTTGCAACGCGCGAGTTAGACCTCTTTGGTGCGGACTTCAAGACATCCGGCTCCAACGCGATCTTGAACTCGGTATTTCCCAGGGGGGTGATAGCTGATTCGATCCGAATGGATTCGAGGCCAGATTTGGCAGTTCGATCCATGGCGACGTCGTAAGTTGGCCCAGTCAACGAGGTCACCGCAACGGGGATGTTTGGCAAGGCCACCTGGGTGCGCTTGGTGACCATCGTAAAGAGGAAAGCGCCAGCGGCAACGGCAACGGGCACGGCCAGCCAGGCCCATATTCCGCCCCGCGGCTCTTTCAGGCCGCCGGCAAGGATGGCATCGCGCAGCCGATCGCAGCTCATCTGCATTTCGGGCACGTCGCGCAGCGAGGCAAGGCCGTCACGCATTTCAGCGTAAGCGCGCAGTTTGCCTGCCTGGGAAGGATCGTTCTCAAGTTCGTTTCGGAGCACCGCTGCCTCTTCGGCAGAGATGTCCTCGAACGCGAGTTCAATCAGTCGGTCTTCATCGTTTCGTTTCATAGCGTTAGTCCGCCAAGAGAGGCGCAATTCTTTCCTTTAGTGCACGTCGAGCGCGTAGGACTCTCAACTTCGCCCCGCCCACCGTGCAGCCCACAATCTGGGCAATGTCGCTGTATTCTCGTTCTTCTAAATCTCGCAAGACGATCATGGATCGGTGGTGAACGGGCAAGGCGCTCAATGCTTTTCGCAGCGCAACCCGTCTTCGATCTTGCTCAAGTTCTTCAATCGGATCGGGCCCTTCGATGCTCGTCATCCACATCAAACCGCCTTTCGCTTCCTGCTGTTCGAGTGCATCTCGGCGATTTCGCATCCGAGCTTGATCGGTACATAGGTTGCTGACGATTCTTAGAAGCCAGGTCGTAAACTTTGCTTCATCGCGATACCTTGCTAAATTTTGATACGCCCGAACAAATGCCTCCTGGACGATATCTTCGGCATCATCCCGGCGCGGCACCATTTGGTAGGCAAAACGGTACACCAGTTGGCGATGACGTTGAAAGAGGGCCTCGAAGGCCTCATAGTCCCCTTCCCGGGCTCGGCGGACGAGGGCATTGTCACTCAGATCCATACCTAAACCGGAATGTACGACGGCGTGTGCAGCTGTTGCAGAAACCATTTTGTTCGGTGCCTCCTCTGTATTCCTTTGGAGTTCATCCATATGACGCCGCACTTCCTCTATCGTTACGACGGCTATCGTCGCCAGATCGTCGCTGGGCCCTTAAACCTAGTGATTATTGTACACGGGGGAAGGAACGGGGGAACGGGAGAACGGGAGAACGGGGGTGCCGACTCTTCCAGATTGAGGTTCGGCGAACTGCAGCATGCTGTGAGGCAGCGGCTACGGAAAGCTGTGCGTGACTCGAATGAGGCCGACGATGTTGTCATTGAGCTCCTCCAAGTCTTGCGCCGGAACCCACCACTCTGTGTGCCGAAGCGCACCGACCGTATGAATTTCGTATCGCTCCATAAAGGCGGTGCGAACGTCGAACTCAGTAACGAATCCGGATCCGCTGTCCTTCACATTCCACGTGCTTGCGATCTCGATCGCGTAATCAACGTTCGTAACCGGGTAGAAAATCGGCTGAGAAGGTAATCGCGGGCCAGCGCCGGAAGCCCGACGCCGCAACCAGGCCGAGTTCAGTGGGTCCAGTCGGTCTGAAAAGCGTGACGATATTCTCCACAACAGGAGAGTACTTCACTTGAGGATTCTTCGCCGGCGGCGTGGGACATTAATAATGCCCACGCCGCTCGGTCATCTAAGTGGAGTTAGCTTCCTCCGCCTTGGTTCCTTGCTTGGTCCCAGAATGCGGTTTGCGTGCGTACGGATCCATCCGGCAGGAAGTAGTTCTGCAGGAACAGGATCTTCACGAAGTCAAAGCTCACGCTTTCGTTCGGAATACTGCCGCCGTCTCCAGTCGTTTGGTAGCTCGTGATGACGCAATCCGTCAGGGTGTACCGAAGGTACACCTCTTCACGATCCTGCTGGATAACTGTAACTTCACATTGGACAGCTGGCAAATGCCTCCCGTTGGCGCAGTGGAGGAAGAGCGCGGGAGAACCCTTGCCCGAGGACTTCAAAACACTGAAATCCGACATGTTTACGCGGCCGGCACTTCCGCCCCCGCCGTTCCCGATTCCTTGGTTCGATTCGCCCCAACTAAAGGAGAAAATGTCGAACCAGTTGCGATGCCGGTCGCTGGAACTATCTCCATCGATTCCGTCAATTTTCATGTAGATTGGCATGCCTAGTTGCACCCCCCGCGATTCGTTGTGCGGGTTGTTTGTGTTTGGTAGATCTCCGTGCTTGAGAGCATTGAGTTCGAACTGCCTCCCAGCACATAGATGTTTGTGCCGTCAATGACGGCGGAGTGGTCGTACCGTGGCTGCGCCAGGGGAATTCCGGCTTCCCACGTATTCGTCCGAGGATCGTAGATCTCAACCGAGGCGGTTGGATTCATTCCCAAGCCGCCGAGAACGGCGATGCGGCCATCAAGCAGCGCGACCGCGGCGTGACGAGCCCGATGGGACCTCATTGGGGCCGCGTTCGACCATTTCCCCGTGCGAGGATCGAGGATCATCGCCGAGTTCAACGGCGATGGCGTCGCGTTCTCGGCGAGAGGCCGGTCATATCCGCCTGTCACCAAGATGCGACCATCGCCAAGAACCGCGCTTGCCGCCATGTAGCGGCGCAACGGCGTACCCGTTGGCGAAGCCTCTTGCCCCTTTGCACGTTTGGCCACAGGAGCGGCGAGGACTACTGGCGAGGCGACCGCCACGGCAACCGCTGCCGCGCCCGCGAGCAAGTCGCGCCTTGAAACCCCGTCCTCGCGTTCACGTTTATTTTTGATCATTTGACAACCTCCTTTTTGGATGTCATTTGGATGAACGCTCGACGAACTCTCGCCTCGCGTACTTCTACATGATAACGCAAGTTTGGCGATGTGAGCGCCTAACTCCAAAGAATTTCCGTTTCACTGCCAGCCGGCCCAGTCAAAAACAGACTCCGCGTTCGATTCCCGCGCAAGCTCGACCACGATTATCTTTGCATCCGCGGTCGCCACGTTCATTGTCAAGTTGCCATTAGCCAACCGCTTCAACTCTCCACATGGATTTGGGTTTACAAAGCCCGTTGCCCATTGATACTCGTGGACCGAAAGGGTAGTTGGAGAGACCTTGATTTTCCCTTCGGTGTAACTCGTGCGCGCCACGCCGCAGGTCCAGTATTCGGCTGCCTTTGCATAGCCGTCCGTTTCGATGTTCAGGAATAATCGCCATCCTTGAACATCCCCAAGTGGCGTTCCGTCAAGAGTCGCGCGCACCGGAGTCCACGTACCCGCCAGCGGATTAAGTTCGCGAACAAGCTGAAAAGCCAGAAAAGTCGCCAGCAAGAAGCACCCTACGAACTTCCCCAATCGCCTCATCGAGGGATCGTTATCCACACATTTACCGACGGGGCATACTTCCATTTAGTTCTCAATCAGGCAGGCAGAGCCACGATCCGGGTTCAATGCTCCCATATGTCGACGACGACAGTCCTAACCGCTCCGGGTGGCGCGTTCTTTATCACCACGCCGAGCCGAATCTTCACCGTTGAAGACTTCGATCGCGACGAGCGCATGATGATTCAAAGCGCCGAGCAGTTCTCCCGAGGGGAGATTTTGCCCGTCGTCGAGCGGCTTGATCAACAAGAGGAGGGGCTTACGCCCAAGCTCATCCGAATGGCAGGAGAACTTGGCTTTTGCGGGGTCGACACTCCCGAGCCCTACGGGGGCCTGGGCCTAGGTAAGACCGTCGCCGCTCGAATCCTGGAGTACCTGAGTTTGAACAGCTCCTTCAGCGTCACGGTCGGAATCACGAGCGGGATCAGTCAGTTCGGCCTCATTCTCTTCGGCACGGAGGCGCAAAAGCAGCAATACCTCCCACGGCTCACGAGCGGCGAATGGATCGGCGCCTACGCGCTTAGCGAGCCAAACAGCGGCAGCGATGCCCTTAGCGCATCTACCAGAGCCGAGCTGAAAAACGGCAAATGGGTTCTGAACGGAACGAAGATGTGGATCAGCAACGCGAAGTGGGCGGATTTCTTCCTCGTGATGGCGAAAATCGACGGCGATAAGTTCTCGGCGTTCCTGGTCGAGCGGAATCACCCCGGCGTCCACACTTCTCGGGAGGAGCACAAGATGGGCTTGAAGGGCTCCTCTACCGCTCGGCTCATTCTTGAAGACGCCGAGATTCCCGAAGAAAACCTCCTTTACGAGCCCGGACTGGGACACCATGTCGCCTTTAATGCCCTGAATATGGGACGGTTTAAGCTTTCGTCGATGTCAATCGGACCCGCGCGCCACGCAATGGAAATCGCAGCCGAATACTCCAAGGATCGCCGCCAGTTTGGCCGTCCGATTTCCGATTTCGGCCTCATCCGGAAGAAGTTTGCCGAGATGGCAACCCAGTTTTACGCGGCTGAATCCATGATCTACCGTACCGGGGCGCTGATCGATGAGGCGTTTCATTCGCTCGCTGGGGATATTCCGGGCAATCGAAAAGCCGCCGAAGAGTACGCCGTTGAATGCTCCGCTTGCAAGGTATTCGCGACCGAGGCCGAGGCTTTCATCGTGGACGAAGCTCTGCAGTGCTTTGGCGGATACGGTTTTACCGAGGAGTTTCCCATCGCGCGGCATTATCGCGACGCCCGCGTCAGCAGAATCTACGAAGGCACGAACGAAATCAATCGCACGTTCATCTCGGATCGACTTCGACGACGCGCAAAAGGGCCGCTCACATCGAGCGGCGATTCATTTGTTTCGGAGCTTGCGGGCAAAGCTTACGAACTGGAGCCGCGCAATCAGATCGAAGTTGGAGCTCTATCGGATCTCGCGATATTGGCCTACGCTGAGCAATCGAGCCGAATCCGGGCCCGTCAAGTCGGGGGCCTTCATGTCGAACTCAGCTACGCGTTCACGAACTGGGCGAACGTGGAAGCCGCCCGAGCGTACATGTTGGCTACTGGTAAAGCAGTTTCCCTACCTGAGCCGATCAGAGTCGACCTAGAAGCCCTCGCGGCCCTCGTCCTAGACAAAGGAGGTCCCCTTTGAAAGTTGGCATCGTCGGTGCCGGCGGAATGGGGAACGTTCATGCCCGGCATTACCGCAACATCCCGGGCGTGGAACTTGCGGTTTACGACGTCAGCGATGAGAAAGCGCGCAGATTCGCCGATGTCTTCTCCGCCGAACTGACGTGTTCGTGCGACGAGTTGCTGGCGCGATGCGATGCGATTGATCTTTGCTTACCGACCGATATCCACAAGGACTGTGCCCTGCAAGCGATTGCCGCTGGCCGCCCATTGCTCGTCGAAAAACCGATCGCAGGTTCCCTCGAAGATGGCGCAGAGATTGTCAAAGCCGCTGAAAAGGCGGGAGTGACGCTCGCGGTTGGGCACGTTGTTCGGTACTTCCCCGAGTTCCGTAAGGGGCACGACTTGGTGAAAAACGGCGCGGTCGGCAATCCGGCTGCCGCCCGGATGCGCCGCGGCGGCGGCCCCCCAAAGGCCGAGTGGTTCCTGGATCACTCGCGCTCCGGCGGCGTCCTGGTTGATCTCGCTGTCCACGATTTCGACTGGCTCCGATGGACTCTGGGCGAGGTTGCGTTCCTGTACTCGAGGTCGGTTTCCGCGAAAAAGGGCTTTGGTGTCGATTACGCGCTCACCACGCTTACCTTCGATTCCGGCGCGGTCGCCCACGTGGAGTCCACGTGGATGGACCCAAGCGGCTTCAGGTCAACGTTCGAGGTCTGCGGCTCGGGTGGGATGATCGAGTACGACAGCCGGAATGCGCCATCTCTTCGCACCCATACCGCGGGTGGCTCGCGGAACGAAGGCCCGTATTCTTTAAGTGATGATCCTTATTTCAATCAGTTAAAGGACTTCGTGGCGGCGTGCCGAGGTGAACGCGAACCTGCAGTGAGCGGATACGACGGATTCATGGCTGTTTCCATTGCTCTCGCTGCCGTTGAAAGCGCAAAAACCGGAAAAATTGTTCGACCCGCGAGGGAGTTGTAGGTTCCTTCATGGAGAATCAACTGCCTGAGGGAGCAAGCCTCGGTTCCTTAAGGTACCAAGCGAAGGTTTTGCTCGCGGCATACAGAGCGGGTGACCCGGAAGCGATGGAGCGACTGCGGCGCCCAAACGGTGGGAAGCCTCGGCTCCACGACGTCCAGCGGTACCTCGCCAAGGAGTACGGATTTACGAGTTGGCGTGCTCTGGTGGAGCATATTGAAGCCTTGAGGACGCCAGTTGAACCCGTGCTTCAGGAAAACGAAATTCTGACGGAGTCGTAGCTATCTCACCGCAGTGTCTGCGCTAAACTTGTCCTATGCGCTGGATTGCTTCCCTTCTCATTTTGCTTCCGGCTTGCGGACTTGCTCAACACCCCGCGAGATTCGCGAAGGATGCGGTCGTTAGCGATAGCCAGATCGCGAGCCAGGTAGGCGCAGATATCTTGAAAGCGGGCGGCAATGCAATCGACGCCGCTGTTGCAACCGGGTTCGCGCTGGCGGTGACGCACCCAGCGGCGGGGAATATCGGCGGCGGCGGATTCATGGTCATCCGCCTTGCCAATGGCACCGCAACCACGCTGGACTTTCGAGAGGTCGCCCCCGCAAGTGCCACTTCAGATATGTATAAGCAGTCCCCTGGTGATTCGCTCGTCGGATATCGCGCGGCCGGAGTGCCAGGCACGGTGGCGGGACTGGAGATGGTCCATCGAGCACATGGCAAACTTCCCTGGAAGCAGGTCGTAGAACCCGCGGTGCGCCTAGCTCGGGATGGGTTCCTACTGTCTTTTGGTTTGGCGGACAGTCTGAGCTCGCAAGCAAGTCAGTTCAAGCCGTTTCCCGCGAGCTACACCCAGTTTAACCGGAATGGAGACCTCTACCGAGCGGGGGAAATCTGGAAGCAACCCGACCTCGCCAAGACCTTGCTTCGCATTCAAGAAATGGGAGCAAAGGGTTTCTACGAAGGGGAAACAGCGGCGCTCATCGCAGCTTGCGGGACGATGACCCTTGCGGACCTTACCAAGTACAAGCCCGTTTGGCGTGAACCGGTTCGCGGCGAATACAAAGGTTATGAGATTATTACGATGCCTCCGCCCAGCAGTGGTGGCGTTGCGCTTATTCAAATGCTCGATATGCTGCGAAACGATGACTTGAAGAGCCTCGGGTTTGCATCGTCGGATCACCTGCACCTCATCGTCGAGGCCATGAAGCGCGCATTCGCGGATCGCTCCGAGCATATGGCCGATCCTGACTTTGAAAAAGTGCCAGTTACCGACCTTCTGAAACTCGGTTACGCGGATGAACTGCGCAAATCAATTACCGAAAAGGCGACTCCTTCTACGGCCATTAAAGCCCGTGCTATCGGGCAGGAACACGAGGAAACGACCCACTATTCCGTCGTCGATTCGGAGGGGAACGCGGTCAGCACCACCTACACGCTCAACGGCAGTTTTGGCTCCTACGCGGTGGTTCCCGGGGCCGGATTT
>JBKJJL010000279.1:0-29436 GCA_046597875.1 Fimbriimonadaceae bacterium
GCTAGACATCCTGGGCTTGGAACAGCAGATCGAGGAGCGTCGCCGTTCGATTTCCGAGGCAAAAACGAAACAAGAGACAATGAACACCAGCTGCGCGGCCGAAGCCGATCGCCTGGATGACGTTCTGGAGTTCTTCAGTCTAGATGTTCCGCCCAGCAAGCACGCGGTTTAGGATTGCTTGATTTGGTGGGGTGACTAAATGTGGTGCGTGGATGGCTCGTGCCGCGCCTCCGAGGTTCTTTGAGGCCGCGTCCTAGCCCTAGGTTCAGACGCGGCACAAGACATCCGCATGCTACATTGACTTTTCTAAATGCGAGCGTCCAAATGTGGTGCGTGGATGCCTCGTGCCGCGCCTCCGGGAGCCCCCTTGGAAGCCCTGTCCACCCCTAAGTTCAGACGCGGCAAAAGACATCCGCGTGCTACATTTGACTTTTCCCCTTTTCGCGTCCTTTCGTCACTTTCGTGGTCAAACTCCGAGATGAACCACGTAAGTGCGAAAGGATCGATAAGGGGTCAGCGTGGGATTCCCTATCCTAGCCGTAGGTTACCGTGGCATTCACGGCCACAGTGCCAAGTAAACTGATTCCGTGACGATTCCGAACCTTGGTGTGCGTGCGGGCATTGCCCGGCCCTCTCCTACCCTTGCCATCACGGTGAAGGCGAATGCACTGAAGGCGGCCGGCGCCGACGTCATCAGCTTCGGCGCGGGTGAACCTGACTTCAACACGCCCGAGCCCATTTGTCGCGCGGGTATCGAGGCCATTCAGGCTGGATTTACTAAATACACGCCAAGCACCGGCATTCCCGCGCTGAAGGAGGCCGTCGTCGAGAAGCTCCAACGCGAAAATGGGGTCACTTACGATCCCACCCAGATCGTTGTCAGTTGTGGAGCGAAGCACTGCCTTTTCAATGCGCTTTGGGTAACCATCGAACCGGGTGACGAGGTGATTCTCTTTGCTCCGTATTGGATGACCTACCTTGATCAAGTCCGCCTGTGCGGAGGAATGCCCGTGGTCGTGCATACAAGGGCCGAAAACGGATTTGTTCCGACGCTCGAAGACATCAAGGCTCACATAACGCCGCGAACGCGCGCAATGATCATCAACTCGCCGAGCAACCCAACGGGCGCAGTATTCCCTCGCCAAACCCTTAAAGAAATCGCTGCCCTCGCCATACGCCACGACCTGTGGCTCATTAGCGACGAGATCTACGAACGATTGGTGTACGACATCGACCATCAGAGTCTGCCCGCGCTTAGCCGGGAGGTTCAAGAGCGGACCATTTGGATTGGCGGGTGCAGCAAGACCTACGCGATGACCGGATGGCGGATTGGCTTCATGGCGGCCCCGTTCGCGGTCGTTAAGGCAGTGAGTTGTTTTCAAGATCAGGTGACCAGCAATCCGACATCGTTTGCGCAGAAGGGAGCAGTTGCCGCACTTCAGATGGACGATGGGGCCGTCCTCGCGATGCGCGATGAGTTCCATGCACGGCGCGATTTGGCGATGCGGGAGCTCGCGAAAATCCCGAACCTTGTCGTGCCCAAGCCCGACGGCGCGTTCTATCTCTTTGTGGGAGTTGAAGCTTATTTGGGAGGTTCGTGTGCCACCGATACCGATTTGGCAGAGAAGTTGCTAGAAGAAGCCTTTGTCGCCGTCGTTCCGGGCAGCGTGTTCGAAGGGCCCGGATTCCTGCGGTTGAGCTACACTGCATCCCAAGAGGACATCGTCCGTGGCATTGGCCGAATGGGCGAAACCCTGGCCCGCATAGCATGATCCCGAAAGCGATCCCCCTGCGCAGCGAAGAGACTTTTCGGCTCGCCATGAGCCATCGTTCTGCCGTCTCTAACTCAACTGAGGATAGCTACGAGCGCCTTGAATTCTTTGGGGATTCGGTGCTCGGACTCGTCGTCGCTCAGTACCTGTACGAGCATTACCCCTTGTGGGATCAGGGCATGCTCTCGAAGGCAAAGTCCAGCGTCGTGCAAGAAGGTCCCTTAGCAGAAGCGGCGTTGAAGCTGGGTCTGGACGACTATCTCATTTTAGGTTCAAGTGAGGAGCAGACGGGTGGGCGGCGACGCCCTTCCATCCTCGCAGACGTTCTGGAAGCGATCATCGGTGGCATCTATCTGGAATCCGGGATGGAAGCCGCCCGCTGGTTCGTTCTGGAACAACTCAATCCGTACCTCCAGATGATCTCCGGCGGCGACGTGAACCCGAACGACCACAAGTCAAAGCTCCAAGAGGTTGCGCAGCAGATTTGGCGAAAGACCCCGATTTACCGCATCGCAGAAGAGAACGGTATGGCTCACAACCGGCGCTTTACCGTTAACGTGACTTTCGATGACGAGGTGATGGGTACAGGACAAGGGCGTTCGAAAAAGGAAGCCGAGCAAGCGGCGGCACAGGATGCGTTGGAGTTGATCGAAAGAGTCAGGCGAGCTCGCGAAGCAGCTTTGGATCATTCGGTGAATACCTATCCGTAGGCGCGGATTCGGAGCGGCAGCCAAGACAAAGTGTCCGAATACGGGATGACCACGAAAATGTTCGAAAGGGCGCGAAAGGGCTTCGCGACACGGCGCTTATGAAAGCCGTCTGTCAGGTTTCACTTGGCGCTACAAGCTACCGACGACCGAACGACTTTGTCAACTTGCACTATAATCGGAAGATGGACGCCCAGCGCGTATACCGGAACTTAATCTGGCAAGATCCTGACCGCATGAGCGGAGCGGTGTGCTTTTTCGGTACCCGAATCCCGGTGTCGTTCCTATTTGATTACCTCGAACGAGGCGAAAAGCTTGAAGATTTCGCAAGCGACTATAGGATTGAACCCGCGATGGCCCGCGAGGTTGTACATCTTGCTGGTGAAGGAATCGAGAGTTACCTTGACAAGGCAGCCTGATCAATCATGCGCGTCCTGCTCGATGAGAATATGCCGCTGGACTTTGGCGTACTGTTGCCTGGGCATGACGTTGATCACATTGAAACGCTAGGCTTGAAAGGTACGAAAAATGGCGCACTTCTGGAGCTTGCTCGCGATAGCTACGACGCGTTTGTTTCATTGGATAGAGGCATTTTGTTCCAACACCGTCACCATGGGAACCTCATCGTCTTGATCGTTCGCGTTCCAAACTCTAATCGAGAATCGATCAATGAACGAGCAGACGCGGTTTGTGAAGCCCTTGGGAGTGTACATCCTGGCGATGTTTTGGAGGTGCCATGTTAGTTTGGCAAAGGCAGTCCAAATCGCCACTTACAGCGTATAACTAGGAGATGCTCACGCCTTACGATTGGCAAGAGGGAATTGGACACCGCGCTTCTTACATTGAGGGGCGCCTGGAACAGGGGGCTCCGGTTCTGGCGTTGTCGGTTGCCGAAGGGGTCGTTGTTTTCAGCTATCGACGCCATGCGCGGAAGATTTACGAAATCTACGACCAGCTCGCGTACACCGCGATTGGGCAACAATCCGATATTGAAGCCCTTCGCACGGCGGCCCTAGAGTTTGCCCACCAGGAAGGCTTCAACCGCAGCGAACGTGACGTTACCATCCGCCGGGTGGTAACCGCCCTTAGCGGACCCATTAAACGGGCTTTCGCCGACTTCTCAGCGCCTCCATTCGTTGCCCGAAGCCTGTTTATCGAAGTCTGCGACGCCCCCGCCGACGACGCCTACGCAATTCTTGACTACGAAGGCGATTTCACGATGCGCAAGCACTGGAGCTACGTTGCCGGAATCGACGATCACGCGGAGGCGCTTAAGGTGAGCTTGAACGAGTTGCATGGCCTCGGCCTTAGCGCAACTGACGCCCATTTGAAGCTGAAGGAGCTGTGGGACGTGACTTTTGTTGCTGAAGGCTCCGAAGGCTTCGAGCCCGAAGCGGTCCTCCTCAGTCGCGATTCGGACCGCGTAAATCGATTCGTCCTGCTCACGCCCGACGTGTCCTAAACCCGACCATGATTAGTGCCGAACTCACCACATCGCTTATGAAAGCCGTCGCATCCGCCCCGTTGACGGGCTGGGAATTTCGCCTCCTCGCGATGCAGGCCCTCGACCAACTGCCTGGCTACAACTGGTCGGGAATCTACCGGCTGGAGGACGACACGCTCGTGCTGGACGCCTACGCGGGCCCGTCGACGGAACACACGCGCATCCCCGTTGGTCGGGGCGTTTGCGGAACCGCGGTCGCCGAGAACAAGAACCAAGTGGTCAAGGATGTGAGGGAGTTAGATAACTACCTGGCGTGTTCAGTGCAAACCCGTTCAGAAATAGTTGTACTTATCCGGAACGACGCCGGCGAAATTTTAGGACAGATCGACGTTGACGGTCACGAGGTTGGGGCCTTCGATGCCAGTGATGAAGCAATGCTGGAAGACTTGGCGTCCCTCGTCGCGGCAAGGTGGTAGCTTACGGGGCCTCTGCCTCTTTCCGGAGGGGGCTTCGGCTCTTAGAGATTTGCTGCTCTGATCCATCGCAACGAATCACTGAAATTTCCCCATTGATTTCTAACGTCGCAATTTCCACCTCCTCAAGCGTGGCGCATTCGTGTTCGCGCAGGGCCGCCATCAGTTCATCGATCAAAATCCCCTCTCTTCTTAAATTTTGATGAATCGCCCGCCCATGGGCTACTAGAAGTACTGGAATCCCATCGAGAAGGCGACGCAGACGAGGAATGCGGTAACTGACTTTTGCCAAGGTGACGTTGATGGTGAGCAATGTCCCTGCGGCGACCATACCCCCCAGCACGCTCGTATCTTCGCCGGTCATCGCATTCTGAACGGCGTTCGAAATGAGCAGCAAGACAATGAGGTCAAAGGGAGCCATTTGGCCGATTTCTCGCTTGCCCGAAAAACGAACGCCGATCAGGAGAACCGTGTAGACGATGAGCGTTCGAAGAACAATGTTGCCAGCGCCAGCGGCGTCGAGTTCACCCATCAAGAGTACGGACGCACCGCTTATCCGAAGAGGTCCAAACATGCTTCCGCAGTTGGTAATACGAGATGTTCGGCGTGCGTTCGCCGCCCGCATTTGGCCGTGTTTAGTGCAGAATGCAACGCCGACCGTTAGGCCAGCTTCATCGCGGCCCGCACTTCGGCCATGGTTTGCGATGCAACCGCCCTTGCCCGCTCCTTTCCGTTTGTCAAAATCTCTCTGATCGTGCCTTCATCTAGCTCGGCGCGGCGCGCTCGGAAGGGGCGTAGGTACTCGTTGATAATTTCTGTCGCCCGGGATTTGTTTTGCATGCAACCGATTAGACCCTGCCGATCCTCGTCCCATGCGGTTTTCCAATCCGGATCGTAAATCTTCAGGTACTGGCAGACTGCGCATCCCTCGGGAATGCCGGGATCGGTCTTACGCAGCTTCGTCGGCGTCGTGAAGGCCGATTTGATCTTGGCGGCGGTTTGATCCGGCGTGTCGTTCAGGTAAATGCAGTTGTCGTAAGACTTGCTCATCTTGCGCAGGACCCCGTTTTCGTCGGCGTCAAGTCCGGGAACCTTCGACCTCAGTTCGTCTTGGTCGATGATGTTTACGACT
This sequence comes from Fimbriimonadaceae bacterium, assembly GCA_046597875.1. GTDB lineage: Bacteria > Armatimonadota > Fimbriimonadia > Fimbriimonadales > Fimbriimonadaceae > JANJUB01. The sequence goes on from JBKJJL010000279.1 coordinate 5,529, forward strand.
TCGGGGAAGACGTCAACGCCGAACATCGCGTTGAAAGAGCGTCCGATTTCTCGGGAAACTTCTAGGTGCGGAGCTTGATCCTTGCCGACCGGTACTCCGTAGGGCTTATAGAGCAAAATATCCGCGGCTTGGAGCACCGGATAGCCGAGCAGCCCGTAACTGATCAAGCCATCTGCGCCTAGGTCGTCCTGTTTTTCCTTGTAGGTCGGCACGCGTTCAAGCTTGCCAACTCCGGCGACCATGCTGAGCGCCAAACAGAGTTCGGCGTGCTCGGGCACTTGGGATTGGATAAAGATCGCAGTCTTCGCCGGGTCAAGGCCAGCGGCTACGTAATCCTTGGCGATTTCGAGCGAGTTATGACCGACGTCGAACGTGTGGCCCGGGCGCAAGGTTGTCAGCGAATGCCAATCGGCGACCATCGCGTACACGTCATAAGTGCCCTGCAGGTTCACCCACGGTCGCAAAGCGCCTTCATAGTTGCCCAGATGCAGGCGCTCGTTGCTCGCCCGCATGCCGCTCAGAATTCGTTGTCGTTCGCTCATTGGTTACAGACCGAGGAAGAAGTTGGCCGCAGAACTCACCGCGGGTCTGAGAATGATTCCAAAAAAATCAAGCGGCGAGCCGCGGGGCATAAGGATCAACACGATAAAAATAAGCGCGCCCGGTCCACGGTTGAACTGATACCAACGGGTTCTAGTTGGCTCCGACATGAAAGTTCCAACCATCCAGTGCCCATCCAAAGGACCAACTGGAATTAAGTTAAAAAGGCACAGTGCAATGTTGATGATCACGCCCATGAAGAGGAAAAATGGTAACGGGCCCGCGCTCGCGGGATCGACATATCGGATAACTTGAATCGTTTTTGGGTCTACGGCAACACGCAGCAAGATAGCAAAGACGGTCGCGAGGAGCAAGTTGGTGGCGGGACCGGCAGCAACCGAAACGAAGTGATCCCAACGAGGGTTTTTCATCTTATTCGGGTTGACCATGACTGGCTTGCCCCATCCAAAACCAAATCCGGTTATGGATGTGATGATGATCATGATCGTGCCGATCGGATCGAGGTGCGCAAGGGGATTCAGGGTGACACGACCCATCATACGCGGAGTCGGATCACCAGCCGCATCCGCGAATTTAGCATGCGCGAACTCGTGCAAAGCAATGCTCAGCAGGATCACCGCTATCGATATTACAATCGCTATTGGATCATCCACGCTTACAAGTCCTCCAAAATAATCTCACGTTCCAACATCTCCAGGTACGTCTCGGAACGCTGCACCATCTCCGCGCGCCCATCCAATCGCAACAAGACCGTCGCTGGCCTTGGATACCGATTATAGTTGCTCGCCATGCTGCTTGCGTAGGCACCCGTCGTGAGAACCTGCAGGAGGTCGCCTGGTTGGACTTCTTCTGGCAAATCTGCATTCTGGATAAGGGTGTCCGTCTCGCAGTGGCGGCCCGCTACGATTGTGGGTTCAGTGTGACAGGAAGAGCCAGATGCCGCTGCGGAGATGTGCTCAACTTCATACTTGGCTCCGTAAAGGGCCGGGCGGGGGTTATCGGCCAGGCCGCCATCTACGATAACAAATCGGGTGCCGGCTACTTGTTTCACGACGCCCACCGTATACAGAGTAACCCCGGCCTCGGCCACCAACGCCCGGCCTGGCTCTTGGCCAAGTTCCGGCTCCAATCCCGCCGCAGTCAAGATTGGGACGATCGCGTTCACCACGGCGGCACAATACTCGGTAACCGGCATCGGAGCCTCGTCGGTATATCTGGCTCCCAGCCCGCCGCCCACGACAATCGTCTTTGCGGAGAACGAATGTTTCGTTCTCATCGAGATTGCAAAGGATGCAAGTGCGGTCGCCCCCGCGATCTGCGCCGACGGATCGAGCAACTGCGATCCCACGTGGCAATGGAATCCGACAAGGGGAATCTGATTTTCCAAGCAATAAGTCACCGCCGCTTCCGCCGCGCCATCGGCAATCGAAAAACCAAACTTCGTTACTTCCTGCCCGGTAGCCATCTTCTCGTGCGTGTCGGGAACGACTCCGGGCGCGAGCCGGAGGAGGATTTTCGATTTTCGATTTTCGATTTTCGACTGGAGCGCCAGGACGGCCAGTTCCTCAAAGTTGTCGGCGATGATCTCTCCCACACCTTCGTTGAGCGCGAATTCGATCTCGCGCAGAGACTTGTTGTTGCCGTGCATACAGATGCGCTCGCCTGGAACTCCCGCCGCTAGAGCAGCCCGCAGTTCGCCTTCGCTCGCAACGTCGATCCAGCAGCCTTCGCGAAACGCGATCGTCAAAACCGCCAAAGTGCCATTCGCCTTCGAGGCATAGCTCAGTCGAGTTTTCGGCCAAACCGCCGCAAAGGCAGCCCAGTACTCGCGAATCCGCTCCCGCAAGTGCCTTTCATCGAGCACGTACAGAGGCGTGCCGAAGCGGGCTGCGAGCTCGCACGCGGCTTCGTTCGAGAGCCTGAATCTCGTGTCGGTTCGGGGTTCGATGACAGCCATGCTCTCGAACCTAATGATACTATGGCGTGAGGGTTAAGGTCACGGTCTTTACGTACGGGCCTCGGTACGCCACGAGCGTTATCGGCGTGGAACTTGAAACAATGGACGTCGTGACCGGAAGGGTTACCGACGTGGTGCCCGCGGGAACGGCGTAACTGCTCGGGAGCTGGACAAATGCTTGGGACCCACTTATGAGCGTCACGGTATAGCCGCTTGGAGCTATGGCATTGAGAGTCAGCGTCATCGTCGTGCTTGTACCGCCCTGAATAGCCGACGAACCCAAGGTGACGCTTTGGAAGATGGGAGCATTAATCGCAATGAACACGGTTTTGCTGACCGCACCTGTGGTTGCGGTGATCACGGAACTCGCATTCACGAGGGTCGGCATCGTCGTAATGATGAAGGTCTTCGCGTCAACACCCGCAGCAATCGTCGTGTTTGGTGGCACGGTAGCTTTGGCAGTGTTGGAACTCGTCAGCGTCACGACCTTGCCGCCGGTCGGAGCGTCGCCGGTGAGCCGAGCCGTACCTATAATGTTGTTCCCGCCATACTGGACCTGGGGGGCAGCGGTCACCGTTCTTATGAGCGGAGCGGCGAGATCAAAGTTGCTCTGAAGGATGAGGCCCTTGTAACTTGCGTTGATCGTTGGCTTCGTATTGGTCGCAACCGGACTCGTGTTCACGGTGAATGGCACAGAAGAGGCGCCTGCAGGCACGACCACGGTTGACGGCACGGTAGCGGCAGGATTACTGGAAATGAGCTGAAACGTAGCCCCACCCGCTGGAGCGACGCCACCGAGATTGATCGTTCCGATGAGCGTGTCGCCACCAACCGTGTACGGGCCCGGCAGGATCAGGGTGGCCTGATTAAACTGGCCAACATTCCAGAAACTTTCTAAATTCGCCGTGGTGGTGCGGTAAAGCGCCCGCAACTGCCCTGCGGCATCAACCGTCAGTTGGTAAGGATCGGCTTCGAAGCCCGTCATAGCAAAACGGTTGAGAATGAGGCCCGCTGAATCGAACCGCTTGAACACCAAGTCGTCCCCTTCTCGAGCTAGAGCCACCCCATTTCCCGATGCATCAGTACCAAGTGCTCCCCAATAACTACCCTCAACGAAAGGCAGGGAAAATACAATTGCTCCAGTAGGTGCGATCACCCTAATATTCTGATATTCATGAACAATCAGTCGACTTGAGCTTATCGGAAAGATTCCCACTATTCGGCTCGATTCGGTACCCGAAGCGTGGTACTCAGGCATAAAGCTCTCCGTAGATATTCTAAATGCACGTACGTAGGTATGAAAAATGGGATTCAAATAATAGGAAGTGCTTGAATAGATATAGTTGCCATCGTTACTCAATGCAATTCGGACGTTGAAATCGGTATGACCTCCGACGGCCTCAAATTCGTTGGTCGTTGTGCTTGTAAGTCGGTGAATGACCAGACGTTCATTGACTCCGGCATTGTAAAAGGCGTTGGTGTAATAGGTATCGGCACCACTGAGCACACAGTTAGACATTGGCTTGGTTAAAGATGTCGTAAGCCTGAGAACAACATTATCTGAAAGCCTGCGTACTTCGGCGATATGGTTGGAATCTGAGTTTCTTTTACCCACGACGCAATAAGTCGTTTGTCCTACTCCAAATCCTTCAATGCTCACGTAACTGCCTTCTGAAATCAAATCGATCGCGTTAAAGGTTTTCGAAGTCAAATCATATCTATAGAGATAGGACTTTGTGGGACTGCCGCCGCTGTTACTATTGTTCGCAACGAACATTAACGAGTTCCCTGAAAAATGAGTCCCAACTATCTTCGAGTATGTGAAAGAACCAGGGCTAGAATTGTGAACGGCGCGACTCACAAGGAACCCTGAAGGCGTTAAATGGTCAACTGCAGCACCAGCAAACCCATTGTTTATGCGCATCTGAACAACGTACAGGTCCCCGTTGCTGTGACGGGCAACCTGGACATTTGGAGCCGCATACTGCTGATCCCACACCACTCCCTGCCCACGGCAAACTCCCACGAGAGCGACGACCATCATTACCCAGAGGAGACGCATGGCTTCAGTATACGAGCAATTTTTCAGAATTCGGCAGAAAATTAGGGAGTTAGGGTCAAAGTCATCGTCTTCACATAAGGTCCCCGGTATGCCACGAGCGTGATCGGAGTGGTTGTCGAAACATCGCTTGTCGTCACCGGGATGTTCGCCGACATGGCGCCTGCAGGAATCGCATAGCTGCTCGGAAGCTGCACGAACAACTGGGATCCACTCAGGAGCGTGACCGTATATCCACTCGGCGCCTTTGCGTTCAGAGTAGTCGTCATTGTCGTGCTCAAACCACCTTGGATCGAACTCTGAGCCAGCGTCGCAGTGAGAAGCACCGGAGGCATTGATCGCGATGAACACGGTCTTGCTGACCGCTCCCGTCGTGGCGGTGATCACCGAGCTCGCATTCACGAGAGTCGGCACCGTCGTGATAATAAAGGTCTTCCCGGGCGAGCTGCCGACAACGTCGTCGAAGCAGGCACGGTTGCTTTTTGCGACACGGATAGCTGCGAGAACTATCCCTTGAACAGCGACTTCAAAATAAAGAACGCATTCGCAGGCCGCTCCGCGAGCCGCCGCGTAAAGTACGGATACCAAGAATCCCCAAACGGAACATAGACCCGGACGTTGTAACCTTGCTCAAGAAGACGATCCTGCAGGTCGCGTCGAATTCCGTAAAGCATCTGAAATTCGAACCGGCTGGGTTCGATTTTGTGCTCAGATGCGTGCAGAGTCAGCGCAGAAATGATCTTCTCGTCGTGGGTCGCAAAAGCAGGATAACACGCGGCTTCCATCATGCGCTTTCCAAGCGTCACGTAGGCTTCGTCGACCTTCGCCTTATCCTTAAACGCCACCGTCTCCGGCTCCAAATAGGCACCTTTCACGAGGCGCGTCCGCATTCCCAGCCGAATGATCGTTTCGACGTCTTCGGGTGTCCGCAAGAGGTACGTCTGCAAAACCGTACCTGTGTTCTTGTGATCCGCCCACACCTTCTCCATCATCGCCATGGTTCGTTCGGTGTAGTCCGACGCCTCCATGTCCACTCGCACAAAATTTCCGTGACCCTCGGCCACCCGAAGCACCCCACGAAAATTTTCCTCGGCAAAAGCTTCCCCCTGATCAAGCCCGCATTGCGTTAACTTGATCGAGATGTTCGTTCTCGAAGCGCACGGGCTCGCGGCGATCTGTTCGAGCATGTCCTTATAGGTCGCGATCGCGGCCATCGCTTCCGCTTCGCTCTTCGTGTTTTCACCCAAGTAGTCCAGGGAAACATTGAATCCCCTCGCGGCGAGGTCCTCGGCGACTTTCAAGGCTTGTGAAAGGGTGTCTCCCGCAATGAACCGGCGCACTAGCCCGCGAAAGAGAAATGAACGACGCACAATGCGCTCGACGATCCCAAGGGAGGCCGTCTTCAGAATAATCTCGCGGCCGCCCATCTAAGCCGAATTCTACCGGGATGGGAAGGGCTCCTGGTATCCTTTAGCCTATGGCACTCTCCCGCTGGCCCCGTCGGTCAGGGCATATTGCGGGTGGACTTTTCGGAATTCTCGTATTCCTCGTAGGGGTCACGTTGCTCGGCATCACGTTCAAACTTGCGATTGACTTGTTCGTCGTCGAGCCTTCCACGCTACTTGGCATTCAGGCTGGCAAGACCCTGGATATTAACAACGCGGGAACCCAACTGATCGGCGTGGTTCTGAAGATTCTCCTCCTTCTCGTTATGGCGACGGTCGGGGGGATGGTCGCAAATCGAGGGATTAGGCTCTACGCGGACTCGAAACCCGCTCCCAAAGAAAAACCTACCGCGACTAAGGAGCAGGCGTAACCGTCGGGATCCGCCTATGATTGGGAAGGTTCTCCTCACTTCAGCGTTGGTGCTCGCGGTGGTTGGAGCGATTGCCATGCTCGGCGAAAAATATCCGCGGTTCCGGCTCGGCAGGCTTCCGGGTGACATCGTTATTGAGAAGGGCGGTAACACGCTTTTCATCCCGATTACAAGTGTGTTGATTGTCAGTCTTCTCCTCAGCGTGGGCTTTGGCCTCATGCGGGTCTTTAAGCGATGATTCTTTCGTTCGATGCCGCCCACACGCTGATGGACGTCCGTTGGCATCCGGGACGGTTTGCATTTGAATCGGCATCAAGCTTTGGGATCGAGGTCGACGAGCAGGTCGCAGTGGAGACTTATGATCGCCTCCTCGCATCGCGGTGGGGCCATTATCAACAGATCAACGCTACCGGGGATCGGTCTGCCGGGGACGCTTTTTGGGATGAACTCACCTGCGACTGGCTAATGAAGATCGGGCAAAATGGGCCGCAGGGCAAAGAACTGGCCGAGTACGCCCGGAGCCGGATGTACACGCCCGAGGCGGGGTGTTTCACGCTGTACCCAGAGAGCGTTGCCGCCCTGACCCATCTCAAAGCGAGGGGTCACCGGATGATCGTACTTAGCAACTGGGACTACTCGTTAGAACGCACGCTTCGGGCTTTGGGAATCTTCGACTTCTTTGAGCATTCGTTCGCTTCGCTAGAGCACGGAGTTGAGAAGCCCGAAGTTGAGCTCTTTCGGATCGTGGAATCCACTCTGGGACTTGGCCCCGAGTCGTTCCTGCACATCGGGGATAATCCCCTCGATGACTATCAAGGTGCGCGAGGAGCGGGTTGGTGCGCGGTGCTCTTGGATCGCTCGTTAGAAGCCGTCACCCCTCCGCGCATCCCGAACTTGAACCATGTCGAAGAGGCTATGGCATGGACCTCCTGAGCGATTACGATTACCACTTGCCCGTCGAATCCATTGCGCAGGCGCCACTGGCCGATCGCGCCGCATCAAAACTCTTGGTTCTAGACAAACACACCGGCGAAGTGTCGCATCACGTCTTCCGCGAGTGCGTCGAGTTGCTCCGTCCCGGCGATTTGCTCGTGATGAACGACACGCGGGTGACCGCTCGTCGGCTCTTTGGAGAACGGCCGAGCGGGGGGAAAGTCGAGGCGCTCCTTTTGCGTGAAATCGAACCTCTCGTATGGGAGGCGCTTGTCAAGCCTGGGAAGAGGCTACGGATTGGATCCGAGATAACGTTTCCGGACGCGCTCTTGGCAAGTGTCACAGACGTTCACGACGATGGTCGGCGGACGCTTAGGTTCAATGCCGATCCGAGCAACGCGGGAGCAGTGCCGCTTCCGCCCTACATCACGAGACTTCTTGCCGACGCCGAGCGATATCAGACCGTGTACGCGCGGGAGGGCGGATCCGCGGCGGCACCCACGGCCGGGCTTCATTTCAGTCCTGAAATCTTAACTGCACTTCAAGCGAAGGGGGTGAATATCGCCTATGTCACGCTCGATGTCGGACTCGACACGTTCCGTCCCGTACAAGCCGAACGCCTGGAAGAGCACCAAATGCACGGCGAACGATGTTCGATTCCGGTTGAAACGGCGATCGCGATTCAGAATGCGAAGGGTCGGGTGATTGCAGTGGGAACCACGACTGTCCGGACCCTGGAGTCTCGTGCAGTTGGCCTTCGTCAGGTTGATCCCGGCGAGATGACGACAAAGATTTTTATTCGCCCCGGATACGAGTTCAAGATCGTGGATGGGATGTTTACGAACTTCCACATGCCGCGAACGACGATGCTGATGATGCTTTCGGCGATGGCAGGAAGGGAGAACGTTTTGCGCTCGTATGCCTCGGCTCTCGCCGAAGGCTATCGCTTTCTTTCGTTTGGCGATTCCATGCTGATCCTTTGAGTGGCTATAATGATTTAGCATGGCGAAAGTCGTCTTTCGAATCTGGCGCGGTACTCAGGACAAGGGCGAGTTCGTCGACTATCCGGCGGAAATCGGGGAAGGGATGGTCGTTCTTGACGCCGTTCACCAGATCCAAGCGGAACTCGCCCCTGATTTGGCGGTTCGTTGGAACTGCAAAGCAGGCAAATGCGGTTCGTGCTCCGCAGAAATCAACGGCATGCCGAGGCTGATGTGCATGACGCGATGCAGCGATTTGCCGGAAGGCGAAGCCGTCAAGATCGAGCCGATGAAGGCGTTCCCGCTGATCCGTGATCTTGTGACGGACGTATCCTGGAACTTCCGCGCAAAGCTCAAGATTAAGCCCTTTAAGCCGCGAAAACCCGACGCGCCAGACGGAACTTGGAGGATGGCTCAGGAAGACGTCGAACGAGCTCAGGAGTTTCGGAAATGTATCGAGTGTTTCCTGTGTCAGAACGTGTGCCACGTCTTGCGCGAACACAAGAAGCATGAGACGTTCATCGGCCCCCGACTCCTGGTCTACACCGCGGCGCTTGAGATGAATCCGCTGGATACCGAAGATCGGTTGTCGGACCTGAAGAGCCGAGACAATATTGGGTATTGCAATATCACAAAGTGCTGCACGGTGGTGTGCCCAGAGCACATCAAGATTACGGATAACGCGATTATTCCGCTAAAGGAGCGAGTGGTAGACGCGTTTTATGATCCGCTGGCAAAGCTCCTCCGTTTCGCGACAAAGCGTTCTCGCGATTGATCACTCCATCGCCAGCCGAAGGGCGCGCTGAAATCTATTACAGGCGGGCCGTTTGTGAGACTTTGAAATTAGGACCTTCTCTACTCAGAGAAGGTCCGTTGCGCTGAATCTCTAACGGCGACCGCGCCAGTAGTATCCGCCTCCGCCAAGGAGAAGGATGAGAACGACGATAATCAAGATTGTTGTCATATCCATGGGTCCAAAGGTTACCTGTTTGTGTTACCGCGTTCCTACGGCGGTCTTGTCTGCTTGTCGAGCGCAGGCCTCAATCAAAGGAATTAGGTCGTGGGCAAAGTCATGACACTCTTTCTGCGCGCGGTCAGCGAGCTCTTGAGTGGCAGTGTCGCCAGTTGCTTTTGAATACGAGGCTAGAGCGCAATAGATGCCGTGCAAGGCATGACCGCCTGCATGGGCTTTGACCAAGTCCATCGTTGTCTTGTCAATGTCGTCATGGCCTCGATTCATCAAATCGCTCACTTTAGCCATCGCATTGTCCAGCCAATCTTTAAGCGTCGAGTTGTCCCCACCAATCTCGGTCAACCGTTGCGAAATCAAAGTTATCCGATTTCGACACTGTTGAAGTCCGGTTGCCGCGCTGACTCTTACATCTACAGGGCAATCCGTGCCATCGGCAAGACCGGCGAGCATACTTTCAGCCGCTTTTTCTGCAGCATGCGTATCCTGCAAATAGCGAATAGCTTTATCACGATTTGTTTCCATTGTTATCTCCGCCCTCTTCCGGGCCTGTCAACGGAAGACGTCTCGGCCCGTAAGAATCACATATGAATAGCCTGGACACTTGTCGGAATTGCTAGTCGAAAACCACGACGCCTCGCGTGGTGGCCCCTGAGAGCATGTCTGCATAAGCCTCGTTTATTTGGTCCAATCTGTACCGCCTGGAGACCAGTTTTGCCAGCGGCAGGCGTCCGTCCACCATCATCTGGGCATAAAGGGGAAAGTCACGAGCCGGATCGGCGGTGCCGTAATAGCTGCCCATGACCGTCTTTTCTTGCCTCGTCAAAATCGCGCCCGGAAAGTTCGTCCCGCTTCCCATCGGGGCAATGCCTGAGAGCACAACCACGCCTCCAGGTCTCGTTGCTTCCAGGCACATTTCCTGAACTGCCGGATCGCCAACCGCTTCAAACACATAGTCCGCGCCGCGTCCAGCCGTTGCTTCTCTAACCGCTGCAATCGGATTGCTCGAAACTGCATGGGTCGCACCGAGTTCGAGCGCCTTTTGACGTCTGAGCGGGTGAGGATCTACGGCGATGATCACCGAAGCCCCTGCCGCTACCGCCCCCATCACGATGCTCAAACCCACTCCCCCGACCCCGAAAACCGCGACCGATGCGCCGGATTCGACTTTTGCCGTATTTAGAACCGCGCCCACGCCAGTCGTCACCGCGCACCCAATCAGCGCTGCCGATTCCCAGGGTAACTCAACGGGCATACGCACGCAACATTGCTCGGGAACGACGGCGTAATCGGCAAAGCACGCGAGTGCGCTGTAGTGATAAATCGGCTTGCCGTTTTGGCTCAACCGAGTCGTTCCGTCCATCATCGTTCCCGCCCAGATCGGCTCCAAATAGGCTTGGCAAAGGCTCGGACGACCCTTGTGACAGTAAAAACAATCACCGCAGTTGGGTGCCCAACTCAAAGCGACATGATCGCCCACGGTTACGGTGGACCTACAGTCGCCAACCCTCTCCACGACCCCAGCGCCTTCGTGGCCGACGACGGCAGGGGCTGGATGTTGGGTCGCCCCGGTCACGAGATGGTAGTCACTATGGCATACCCCAACCGCCTTCATCTTGACCAAGACCTCGCCCATACGGGGTCTTGCTAAGTCGACCTCTTCGACACTAAATGGCTGATGAGGTTCTCTAAAAATGGCCGCTTGGATGCGCATCGAGAAAGTGTACTTCGCGTTGCCTTACGCACCTTTCAACGCTGATTTCCTCACCGCGCGCCAGCCGAAGAAGACGACCGGAAACCAGACCGGACAGAACACAATCGCGACGATGAGGAAGCTGCCGAGTACTTGGAGCACGGCACCCAAGGCGCTTGTGGCCGAGTTCCAGGCTTCCCGCGCCCATCCGCTGTCTTCTGTTTGCGCCATGCCTTTGGCCGATCCGACTAGTGTAACTTCTAAGGTGGAAAGGGTGGCCAAATCCGCGAGTTTCTTGCGTTGTGAGGTCAAGCTTTCGATCTGACCGCGAAGGTCCATCAAGCGGGTTTGCATGTCATACGCCCCCGATTGATCGCTCATTCGGGCGAGCGAGTTGCGGAAAGATTGCTCTTGTGCCCTCATGATTCCCAAGCGGGCATCGAGATCCACGGCGTCTGCGGTTACGTCTTCGCCGCTTATCTTCTTCGCCATCCGCGCGCCCATGTTTTCGATCGTTTGGAAGGCGGCATCGAATCGGGATACCGGAACTCGCAAGGTCATGTTAAGGGTTGGCGACGGCTCGCTTAAGTTCGTGGAATCGCTGGTCGACACGAATCCGCCAGACTCGGTGACCCACGCCGTGATCTTGCGCTCTGCCGCCTCTACATCGGCAACCCGGACAGTAAGGCTTCCGTTTCGAATAACGGATCGGCTGACTGCTTTAGGGCTGAAGTTCTGGGACGCCAGCTTCGGCGAGGGCCTTGAATCCGACAAGCCATTGTCGTTCTCCATCGCTCCCTTTTTGCCCGCGGATCCAGATGAAGAACCGACACTTGCTGGAGTGCTCGCTTGGTCGGCGGCTCCACCGGAGCATCCCATTGAGGCGAGTGCGATGAGGAACAGGGGAACGATCTTGAGCGACTTCATATCGCATTTATCGCAAGACTTGGGCGAAAGGTTGGGCAAACAACGGAAAGCCGAATCTCCGGGAGAGATTCGGCTTTCGGCTGCGAGGGCGATCCACGCCGTTCGCTTTTAGTACGAGCTGAAGGGAACACCTTCGGAGTCGTTTCCTGTGGCACTGCTCGCAACTTTACCAACGTTCGGAGTCGTGACCGTGTAAGTGAAAGGGGAGCCGCTAACGGGATCATTGCTGATCTTGCTCACGTACGGGCCCTTGTAATCTGTAGCCGTGATGGCCTTGTTGTTTCCAGCGGAATCCTTTCCGTTTGCAGGCGCGGTCGTCACGACCAAATCCGCTAAAGCTCCGGGATACGAACCGCAGTCGTTCTTGAACAGTTCGACCGCATTACGCAACAGAGACAGTTCCGCCCTGACGGCAGATTCTTTGCTGCGCACAGACTGGTTGGCGAATTTCGGAATCGCAATCGCAGCCAATACGGCGATGATGATAATGACGATGAGCAGCTCTACAAGTGTGAAGGCTGCGTGCTTGTTCGTTCGGGTTTTCAACATAATACCTCGCTCATGAAAGTTATCGGTAAACTTCTTCAACTACTTTACATTTTCGATGATAGAATACATAGGAATAATAATGGACAAGGTAATAAGGCCGACAATTCCGCCCATTACGACAATCATCACCGGCTCCACAATGGAGATCAGGGCCTTCAACCGGCCGTCGACATCCTCTTCCATGTGGTTTGCCGTGCTGGTCATAAGAACGCCCAGCCGGCCAGTGCGTTCACCAACGGTGACCATTTGAATAAGGGTCGATGGGAACGCTTTCGTCTCAATGAGTGCATCAGAAAGCGAAATCCCATGTTCGACACTATTTTTAGCACGCAGTAAGGCGTCGTGAATGACCGGATTGCCCGAGACTCTGGCACCATGCTCCATTGCTGACATGAGGCTAACGTTGCTTGACAGCAGGGTCGAAATAGATTGGAAGGCTCTGGAAAGTGCGAGCCGGCGAATGAGCTCTCCAAGCACCGGAACTTTAAGAAGAAAAACCGAAATGGCACGGTAAATGGACGGGGTTGCCCATGCTACTTTTACAAGAACGATGAGAGCTATCATGCCTCCGACTACAGGAATAGGATGAGCTTTGATCGTCTCGCCCATGTCGAGCAAAAACTGAGTGATCGGTGGGATTTTCGTCTTCATGGTCTTGAAGATGTTTGCAAACCGTGGTAGGACAAATGTGATCATCACCACCAACGTGGCAAACGCAATGACACTCAACACCACCGGATAGAGCATTGCGTTCATAATCTTCTTGCGAAGATCAGCTGAACGTTCGACGTAGGTTGCGGCACTGGCGAGGGCCTTGTCCAATCGGCCGCCTTCCTCAGCAACCTTGACCATTTCGCTTACAATAACAGGAAATATCCCATTCGCATTTCGCATTCCGACGGAAAGTCCGCGACCACCAACAATTTCATCCTTCAGTTTCTTGAGGCCAGCTTGAAGTGTTGGTGTTCGAGCAGTCACAATAACCGCCTCAAGGGCCTCCACAAAGGGAACTCCCGTTTCAGCCATGACTGCGAGATCTCTGAGAATAAGGGCAACGTCCGCATCGGCCACTTTTTTCTTCCCGAACAAAGCCTTTCTTTGGCCTTCATCCAAACCCGGCGCCTTTCGAATTGCACCCGCGGGAAAGATCGCAATAACCGTTACGGATTGCTGGGAAATCTTGCGCTCGACTTCGTCGATCGTGTTGGCGGAAATCTCGCCTTCGATCTTCTTGCCTGCGGCATCGTAGCCTTTATATCGGAAAACTTGCATAAAATGTGGGTTTTGGGTGTTGGGTGTTGGGTGTTAGGTGTTAGGGTATTGGGGTGTTGGGGTGTTAGGGTGTTAGGGTTTTAAAGCTCTTTCGTTCTCCCGTTCTCCCGTTCTCCCGTTCCCCCATTCGTAAGGGCTCAAGTCGTCACCCGAATGACCTCTTCTACGGTCGTCAATCCCTGGGCCACCTTCGCGGCGGCGTCGTCTCTTAGGGTGACCATTCCGTTGGCCTTCGCTGTCAGTTGAATCTCGGAGGAATGAGCGCCGTTGAGAATCATGCGGCGGATGTCGCCTGTGATTTCCAGTGCCTCGTACACGCCGTTTCGACCTCGAAATCCCGTCTTGGCGCAGTACTCGCAACCGCGCCCTCGGCGGTAAACGGTGTCCACCGGCAATCCAAGTTGTTCCAAGCCATGTGGATCGGGAACGTAGGCTTCCACGCATTTCGGGCAAATCGAACGTACCAGTCTTTGGGCGACGCTACACGTGACTGATGACGCCAGCAAAAAGGGCTCGATTCCCATATCAATCAGGCGGGTCAGAGCGGAGGCGCTGTCATTCGCGTGCAAGGAACTCAGAACTAAGTGTCCTGTTAAGGCGGCTTCGATCGCAATCGTCGCGGTTTCGCCATCGCGGATTTCTCCAACGAGAATGACGTCCGGGTCTTGGCGCAAGATCGAACGCAAGCCGGTTGCAAACGTGACGCCCGCTTTTGGATTTACATTGCCTTGAATAATGCCGTCCAGCTGGTACTCGACCGGGTCCTCGATCGTGATAATGTTTCGATAGATCGCGTTTAGATGGTGAACACCGGCGTACAAGGTGGTGGTTTTGCCTGAGCCGGTCGGGCCGGTAACGAGCACCATTCCCTGCGGCTCTTCGAGCTTGCTCGTCAGCGTCTTGAGGGCATTCCCCGCCATCCCCAGCTTCGATAAATCGATCATCGCGCTTTGCTTGTCGAGGATACGGATGACGACATTTTCGCCAAAAACGCTCGGAAAAGTGGAGACGCGGAAGTCAAACGAGCCTTGCGGAGATATAAGCGTGCAGCGACCATCTTGCGGAATCCGTCGCTCTGCGATGTCGAGGCTCGCCATGATTTTGATGCGCGAGATCAGCGGATGCTGAATGTCTTTCGGCACGACCATGACTTCTTGAAGCAAGCCGTCGACACGAAATCGGACTCGAACGCGACGATTCTGGGGCTCAATGTGGATGTCGCTCGCCCGCATCGTGATCGCGCGAGTGAGAAGTGCATTCGCCAGTTTTATAACCGGTGCGCCTTCGACGACCTCCTTGAGTTCGATGACGTTGACTTGCTCGTCCTCGTCCTCGGACGTCTGAATCTT
Organism: Fimbriimonadaceae bacterium; assembly: GCA_046597875.1. Lineage (GTDB taxonomy): Bacteria > Armatimonadota > Fimbriimonadia > Fimbriimonadales > Fimbriimonadaceae > JANJUB01. Next base: position 20,595 of record JBKJJL010000279.1, read on the forward strand.
GACGCCTTCCGTATCAACGCCGCGAACCGCCTCGCCGACAATTTCGCCGAGATCGTCATAGGCGCCAAACGAGCGGAAGATCGCGTCGCGGACGTCTTCTTCGGTGGCGAGCATGGGGTCCACATCCAGCCCTGTTAGAGCTTGCAGTTCATCGAGAGCGGACAAATCGAGAGGATTAACCATCGCCACGCTGGCCGCCGCGGCCGTGCGTTCGATAGGGATCGCGAGCAGCCTTACCGCGGTTGCGTGAGTAACGATGCGAGCACTGTCGGTGTCGATTTCCGTCCGCGCGAGATCAATGAACGGCACCCCCATCTGGAGGCCGACGCACTTCAGCTTTTGTTTTTCGGTAATCCTGCGCATGCGCACGAGGAGATCACCGATTGACTCCGTAGTGTCATCGCGCGTCGAGAGGATCTGTCCAAGTTCCTCTCGTGTAACATAGGCTTCTTCGACAAGAATGTCGCCGAGCGATTTGTCTAAGTTCATTGGCTCGTTGGAGGGATCAAGGTCGGGGTCAGGCTGATGACAACCTGAGACGAAGTTTTGGTATGCCGCCTGCGCTTAAAGAGCTCCCCAAACAGCGGAATTTGGCTTAGCAGGGGGACTGACTCGACTTGAGTCATCTCCTCACTTCGAAGAAGTCCCGCCAGAACGATGGTTTGACCGCTGCGCACACGGAGCGATGTTTGAGCCTCCCGTGTAGCAATATCCGGATACTGGGCCCCGTTAATCTGAGTGTTTCGGACAACCGTTGAGACTTGTGGATAGATCGACATCGTGATTGTGCCGTCTCCCGAAACCGTCGCGGCTACCTGGAGGTAAATGCCGACTTTGTATTCAGAAGTGTCAAATATGGCAACGTTGTTGTCGTTGTATCCAGTGAACTTGGGAAGCGTAATCTTGTTGCCAATAAGCACAAACGCGCGCTCCCCATCGAGAACAGTTACATTCGGAGATGCAAGTAAGTTGGCTTTGTCAATCGTCTCCAGGGCCTTGATCGTTGCCCCAAAGTTGAAGGGAGTTCGCGTAAAGGAGCCGAAATTGATGCCCTTGGGGTCCGTTTCCTGCATGGTGGTGCCCCCGATGTCCCAACTAACGCCGAGCTCTTTCAGCGCATTATCGGCGATATCATGAATCGTGACCATAATCGCGACCTGGGCACGAGGCTGATCGAGATTCATCATGACCTCGATGGCTTCCAAAACGCGCGATTTCTTACCATTGACGACCACGGCCCGGCCAATCGGCTTGCCATCTTTGTCGATCAAGCCCTGGCTAACGCCGGTCGCCCCTGCCGTGTCTCTGTCGGCTAAAGTAGGCGTCACGGACGCAGGTCCAACCGCGACCTTGAGCTCTTCGCCGTACAGCTCCTTTAAAGTAGCCTTGAGGCCGTCTGCAAGGGTATAGCTACTAAAGTAGGTCCGGGTGATCGTCTCTTCAACCGGAATTGGGGGCTCCTTGATCGTATCGGGATCGACTTTTGTCGAGCCGCCCTGCTGAGTTCCGATGTTCTGAGCAACTGGGTTGGCCTTGGCCCATTCGACCGGGTAGGCCGCTTTAAGTCGCTCCTCTGGTCCGATCAAGAACGTCGACCCTGATCTTAGGTAGCTCATTCCGATGACTGAAGAAATGTGCTTAAGCGCCTCGGCAAGCCGAACTCGGCGAAGCGAGAGGGTCAGCTTTTGATCCGTTGTCGCCACCGCGACGAGGTTCGCTTTCGTAGTGGCGGAGAGCATCTGGAGTACGCCATAAAGATCGGTGTTCGAGCAGACGACGTCGCAAATCGTGTCCTCTATCTGCTTATTCTTCAAGTCCAGTAAAACAGGAGACGCGCCGCCGGTCTGGATTTGGCGCGTAGAGGGGATGAGTGTCTCGACACGCGGAGCCAAGAGAGCAATGGGCCCGAAGGTCGGCGAGGTGATACGCTGCAGTGGCAGAGATTTCGACTCGGATACCTGGATTGAGGGGAGTCTCAGGGCTACCGATCCCGCGGTGCGCAACTTGGGTTCGCTCAAGATCACCTTTCGATCAATCGCGTCACGCGTTCGCGAAGCGATGTCCAAGGGTTTGAGGACCTGTCGCGGAGCGGTCGCAACGTAAAGCCAAATGAGGATCAAAGTGTCACCTCTTGGCCCACGTACAGTTCAAAACGACGTTTCATGATCTCTATAACCACACTTGATTCCTTTATCCGAATGACCTTGATGTGCCCGTTGATCGTCATGCCCTCTCCATACGGAGCGGTTGATTTTCCGGCCACGGTGAAAGCAGCGATCGCGGAGGCCGAGCGCACGATCGCGTCAAGCCGAACTGCGAGAACTGTTTCTCCTACATGGGGTTGTTGGTCGTTCCCGGTAATTCCTTCAGGGTTGGGAAGGATAGGAATGTTTCTATTCGTTGAAGAGATGGGGCGAGGAGGATTGTATCGCGGCACTCGCAGAACCGTCTTTATCGGTTTTGGTTCGTCCTTCTTAGGATTGGCCATCATGCCTAGTTGGGGATGCGAAAAGGCATCGATCGTCGGTATTGGGGGCTCTTCCACGGACTCTTTTGGCGCAGGTTTGTCGTCCGGCTGTCTAAGAGCGACCGCGCCTTGCTGTGCATCAGGGTCTCCGCTGGGCAGCGAACGAAACACCGCCACCGAAACGATGAGTACTGCGACAATGCTGAGAACTATTGCCTTTTTGGGATCGCCAACATTCATAAAAATCCTTGCCTTACGCACGCATCAAAACACGCGCCTGAATCTGGGCGGTCACCGTTGATTCGCCCGAGTTATCGCTGCTCGTCCGGTTGATGTCAAGAACGTCGATCTCGAACGGAATATCCGTCTTCTTGAGCTCGCCAAGGGTGTCGAACACAGACTGGGCGGTGCCAAAAATTGAAAAGTTCATCGAAACCTGCTTCCAGCCTTCTGGTGGTGATTCGTTCGTGTACTTGCTGAGATACAACAGGACTTCAGGGCTCGTGTTGAATCCAGGGATTTGGGCACCGAAACGATTGGCTGCTTGCTCCACCGCAGTTTGAAAATCGGTACATGCTTGCTTGGGATCAGGGGTTAAAGGCTTCACCAACTTTTGAGCACTCGAGATCGCCGCCAGAATCGCTGGAAGTTCCTTCTTCGCCTTCGCCTCCCGAGCCTTGTTCTGGTTCAGTTTCGTCGCGGCCCAATAAGTTCGAGCCATGCAGGCCGAAACGCCAATACCGCAGACGACCGCCCCGGTGACGAGACAGCGGGAAAGTGTCCGTAGAGTTCGACCATCCACCAGCCACGGGGGAATCATTGGCCCACCCCTGCTGAATGCTGGACTTCAAATGAGACGGCATTCGGTCCGAACTCTTCGTTTTGCCGCCACGATTTGAGCGTCACCTGCTTGGCTTTTGGCAACTTGGCGAGCTTGGCAACAAAGTCACGGGCCACCGGATACGACTCGGCGTCGGCTCGGAGCGAGACCTTCATTTCTCCTCCGAGGATTTCGACTTTCATGAGGGCCAAAACCATCTTGTCCGATGAGGAGTTTAGAATTCCCCCGATTCCGGCCAACGTATTGGTAGCGTACGAGCGGACTCGGCTCAACATTTCGGTTTCCTGGACAACGGGCTGAGCGGAAGTTAGAATGGCCTTCTTGTCGGCAAGAAGTTTCTCGGCCGTTGTTGCTGCCACGTGGGCTTCAGCTTCTTTCACGACGGTCTTGGCCTGAAGTTTATAAGCCGCCGGAAGGGCAACCAGGGCAAAGCCAAGCACGAGGAAACCAGCAAGCGCTCGCTTGCTGAGCGCATCGAGCAATCTCTCCCGCTCGCCGATACGCTCAGCAAGGAGATTTGCTTCAACGTCAATCGTTTTGATCCTAGGCTGTGCGCGCCCAGGCGAATTCGCTTGTACCATCTGCCTCCCCCTTATGTTTCATTCGTCCCTTTAGCCCCGATAGGGCCAATCCCACTGCAACCGTGTACGCCTCTTGCCGGTGAGCGATCACATCAAATGTCTCGCGATTGAACTTGCCGACCATTCCCGCGAAGGGCGTTGCTCGCTCAACGCGAAGTTCTAATGTCTGATGGAGATATTCGGCAAATCCAGGCAGACTCGCGATACCCCCGCAAACGACGATGTGGTCCAGGATTCCGGCATAACTACGTTCTGGATGCAACGATCGGAAATAGCGAAGCAGGCGCATGAACTCGCGGGTTAGCTTTTCCAGTTCTGCCTGAACATTGACATAGGCGGGAATATCCCCGAGTTGCAGCTTCAAGACGCCATCGGGCCACAACTCGGTGCCGGGAGCCATGAGCCGATGCTCGGCATCCAATGCGGGCAAGTTGAACTCTCGCGCAACGGCTTGCACCAATCCCCACGTGCCAAACTTCACGCCCCTAATGAACTGGAGCTGTTGGTTCTGCACGACGTACATGTGGGTGTTGTTTGCTCCGACGTCAATGATCGTCAAGGAGGCATCTCGCCACAATGCGGACTGTTCGCTCAGTTTGCGCTCAATAACGCGAAGGATCGCTTGGGCTTCCAGCTCTGCACCAATCGGTACCAGGCCAGCGTACTCCAGAGCCTCGGCCCGTGTGTCAATTACCTCTCGTGGAACCGCGATGACGAGCGAAGCGCCCGTGGATTCTCCGTTTTCGATCTCAGGCCGCGAGGCCTCAACATACGCGTTGTGGACCGGAAATGGCAAGTGGCGTTTAACCTTAAAGCGCGCCGCATCTCGGAGTTCATCCGGAGGCAAGTTCGGTAACTGCACCCAGCGCAAGACGGCTTGATTGCTTGGAATCGAGACCACGCTCACGCTGGTGCCGATTCCTCGTTTGTTCAGTTGATCTGAGATATGCTTTCCGAGCCTGCGCGGATCGCGCACGCATCCGCCCTCGATCGCCGCAGGATCAACGACGAATGAAACCGCGGCGCGAACCTCGATCCGTCCGCCGGTTTTCTCGATCTGGACAAACTTGGCGACATGGCTGCCCAAATCCACCCCCAGGGAGGGAAGGAGCGTCGACAGCTTGCTTGGTGAGAGCAGGCTCATGCCGCCTCGGACTCCGCATCAGGCTCCCAGAAGGATCGGTACAGGGCGTGCATGCGTTCCGAAGGGAGCAGCACTCGTAGAGTTTCAACCACGACGGGATCAAACTGCGAACCAGCGCCCTTGCTCAGTTCGGCTTGAACGTCGAGGGGATCCATGACGCCACGATATGGACGACGCGAGCTCATCGCGTCAAAGGCGTCCGCAACGCATACAATTCTTAGGGAGAGGGGCAGTTCGCCACCTTTAAGGCCGTCGGGATAGCCGGTGCCGTCCAACTTCTCGTGGTGGTTCCGGATGATCATCAGAATGCCCTCGGTAAGCATGAGAGGGCGGCAGATTTCGTATCCGATAACCGGGTGCTGGCGCATGACCGTGAACTCTTCGTCCGTCAGCCGCCCGCGTTTGTTCAGGATCGAGTCAGGAACGCCGATCTTCCCGATGTCATGCAGGATCGTTCCGATTCGAAGTTCCTCAAGCGCTTCGATTCCGAAGCCCATCCTTTCACCGATCATGTGCGAAAGCTCGCAAACGCGTTGCGAGTGGCCTCGCGTGTACTCGTCGCGGGCTTCTAGGGCGGTCGCCAAGCTTTCCAAAGTGCGCAGGAAGGTGGACCTTCGACGCTCTTCCATTCGGGCGTTTGAAACTGCTACAGCTAGTAGCGAGCAAAGGGCCTGTAGAAGGTCAATATCCTCGCTTGGAAACGCGTCTTCGTGATGAACGTCAAGCAAGGTCATGACGCCCAAAACCTGCTCCGCGTTTGACTGGCCACTGCCTCCGAAACCGCGCGTACTCAGGGGAACACAGATAGCGGCTCGGACGCCTGAGGTCATGCCGTCAAACTGATGGTCGTCCGCATCCTTGGCGGATATTGCGATTGGCTGGCCGGTTTGGGCGACGTAGCCGGAGAGCCCCGAGCCGATCTTGATGGTTTCCGGAAACTCGAAGGTGCCGTCTTCGGAGAATGCCGCTTCCGTAAGGAGGCTGTCCCGACTTTCGTCTGGGAAGAGCATGACGTACCCGCAGTTCGCTCGGGTTTCGATGATCGCGGAACGAAGCGTGCTCATGATCGTTTCGCGCAGATTGAAGTTGGTGCCTAGTCCGCTTCCGCAGGCGAGCACCGTCTTTAGACGGCTGTCTCGGGCGGTTAAACGTTCGTCGCGGGCTTGGAACCAGGCGAGCACCGTAGCCATCGCCGCTCCGCCAATGACCGCGATAAGAGAAATCAAACTGTCGCCAATCTCCGCGCCCGTTAGATAGACCCCTGCCAGGTGACCACCCGCCATGAGGCCGGCAAGGAGAGCAACCTTAGGCAAAGATCGACTCACAAGGGCATGGGCAACCAGGATGGGAACGCTTAACGCCCATAGGTTTGAGCTTTGGAATCCAGGAAGGAACGAAGCACCGATGACAAGCGCTCCATCGAAGCACCTAAGCGCCATCAGCGCTCGCTCGCCCTTGCGTTCGTAGGTTTGAACGTCGCTGGCAAGCTTGCTCGCAAAGAGGTTACTGCCCACCAGCAATGCCAAGAGCCCCATCACAATGGGATTCATAAGCTGATTGCCGACAAGCAAGACTGCTGCAACGATTAGGACCCAACGAATTCGAAGGGCAAACCGTTCAGCGACAAGACGCGTATCAAACCGAGCATTCATAGGCCTGGACCAAAAGCCGCGGCGAACCGCTACTTTAAGTTTTCGGCACAAAAAGCTCAGAACGGCAGGGTGAGTTTGGCGAATAAACCGGCCTCGCGATGTACCTACCGTCTATCGAGCGCTCTTTTTAAGGAATTGCCACCGAACTTTCAGAAATGATTGAAAATACAGATAGTTCTCGCCTATAATAGAAGGCGTGGTTGCGCTGCTCATCTCGGTCGGATTACTCGCCCTTTGTTGGGTGCGCGCCGTGTCTGCACCCGCTTGGATTCCGCTGGCGGTTGGCATCGGTTGCCTGATGTTGGGCAGTCAAGAATCACCGGCGATCCGCCTTGCCTTGGCTTCGCTCATCTTGCTCTACTTCGTGAAGGCGAGCGCGATCTCGCGCATGGAAGAGCGCCCGCGCGGTCTTGGAGCCTGGATTTACGCGACCGTGTGGCCAGGCATTGCTCCAGATGGTTTGATTTCCCGCTCGGAGCCTAGACCGGATGCGGGCAGGAGATTCAAGCGCGGTTACACAAAGTTTTGGATGGGACTGACGCTATGCCTGGTGATCTCCTGGTTCGCGAATCGGATTGATCCGACTTTGCTTGGAGCCGTCGGTATTGTGGCCCTCCTTCTTACTGTGCATTTCGGATTTTCAGACATGCTGACGGCGGGGATCCAGAGCCAAGGGTGGAACGTGAAGCCGCTCTTCGACGATCCGTTCCGCGCGGTAACGTTGAATGAGTTTTGGAGCCGCCGATGGAACCTCGCATTCGTCCAAATGAACCGCATTTTGTTCATGCGCCCGCTGGTTCGCATGATGGGATTGCGGCGCGCTGTTTTTGGAGCGTTTGTGATCTCGGGCATCTTGCACGAGTTGGCGATCAGCTACCCCGTCATGAAGGGATGGGGTGGGCCCTTGGCGTACTTCATTTTGCAAGCCGCGTTGGTGGCGTTTGAGCGTAGGCTGAAGCTATCGGGATCGCTATGGACCTGGGTGGCCCTGCTCCTCCCGACTCCACTCCTCTTTCATGATGCGTTTCGGCGCACCCTGGTAGCGCCGCTCTTTAGCGGGTTGGGAAACTGGCTACACAGCTTGACTTTCGAAACATTCTGGTCCATCGCGCTCGCCGGGCTGGGGCTTTTGCATTTCCTGATTCTCGCCGCCTCTTTTCAGGTACCGACACGCCTCAACTGGCGGGAAGAGTTGGGCCGACTCAGTCCCCTCAATCGCAAGCTAATGTGGACCTACGGCGCGTTCATTGTCCTTTGCATCGTCGCTTTCGGAGTGATGACCTTGGCATTACGACCCGCCTTGCTGAGCGGAAACATCGTTGGTTTGTGGCTTTGCGGGTTCATTGCGGTCTTCTGGGGCCTGAGGCTGATCGTGGACAACTTTGTGTTGGTTTACAGCGACTGGCCGCAAGGGCCCGAGTTTGAGATCGGGCACATGTTGCTGAACACCGTGTTCATAACCTTGTTCGTGGGCTACGGTGGATTCATCGTGCTAACTCTTACGAAGTAGGCGCGTGGTTCCGAGCGATGAACTGTGCCGAGGTTTTGCCCACGAAACGGTAAGCGACGTCCCGCGCTCCGGAAGTTGCCGTGAGCCGCGCGGGGCATCGCTTGTGGGTGTGTTGTTACCCAATCACCGCACTGGCAGCTGCGGCGAGCGCTTCTGGCGAGATCAAGCGGTTGCCATTTCGGTCCAACACCCGCGCTGCCGGAAGGACCTTTTTGAACCCGCCTGTTGCCGAATCAAGGTCGGCAGCAATATCCAGGAGGCGAAGTCCCTCTTTCAACACAAAGTCTAGGGGCTTCTCTTCCCACGGGCCCGTCGTGCGGGAAACGTACTCGAACACGCCCCGAATTCGCTCGGAACCTGAGCCAGCACAGGCATAGTCTCCGTTTTGGAACGATGCGCCTGCACCGTCGAAAAAGTAAACGCCGAACTTGTCCCGTGAGGAGTCATAGGCGGCGACGATGGGGATGAACACGCCGATGCCTTCCATCATTGCGGCCGCGTTTCCGGCGAGGGCGCGGGAGATTTCTTGGAGTTTGCCTTCGAGCGAAAGCTCGTTTAAGTTCACACGTCGATAATATTTGAAGGCGTGCTTGAGGTACCGGCACACTTCCACCGACCGGGCAAAGGCGCCGCTGATCGCGATGACG
>JBKJJL010000354.1:0-4564 GCA_046597875.1 Fimbriimonadaceae bacterium
GGCAAAAACCACTCGTACAGCGCGCGCGTCTTTGGACTGCCCGCTTGGGCCATTTCGAAGAGCGCCACCGATTCGGTCGGAAGTGCGTTTACCAAGCCAGCAATCCAGCCTTGGGCACCAGCAGCGACCCCTTCGACGAGGACATCGTCGATTCCGACGAATAAGGCGAGCCGATCGTCGATCAACTCTCGAATCCCGGCGAGCCTGCGAACGTCACCGCTGGACTCCTTCACCGCGTGCAGGTTCGGTTCGTCGCACAGTTCGGCGACTTGCTCCGGCAGCACGTCGGTCCCGTAGGCGATCGGGTTGTTGTAAAGCATGCAACTCAAGCCCGTAGCTCGAATCACGGCGCGAAAGTGGGCGGAGGTTTCTCGCCAATCCCCCTTATACACATAGGGCGGTAGGGCCATCAGGCCGCGACATCCGATCGCTTCGGCGTCTCGGGCAAGTTCGACTGCCTCCGCCGTACTCAACGCGGAGACTCCCGCGACCACCGGAACCCGCCCTCCGACGGCTTTGACGACCGTCGACAGGACATCCCTTTTCTCCGCGTGAGTCAGAGTGTTCGCTTCGCCGAGGGATCCCAAGGGCACGATTCCCTCGCTTCCGGCGGCCACCATTTCCCGAACGTGGTGCGCTAAGAACTCGTGATCAATGCTCAGATCAGGGGCAAATGGAGTGGTAACTGCAGGAAAGACGCCTTGCCAGGTCATATTGCTAAGGATTTTGGCACCCATTCCAAACTTTTGGCCGCCGACCAACGTTTCCATATACGGTGCATTGGATAAGAGACAATGCAACCAATAGGAGAAAGCTCAACATGAAAAAAATTACACTCGTGATGGCGGCAATCGCCATCGCATCGGTATTCGTCGGCTGTGGCCCCAAGACTGAGGACGCAACGACCACCGCCGCTGGTGGAAATGGTACGGCTGACAGCAAGACTGCCGACACAGCCAAGTAAAATTGGGTTGTGACATTCAAGGCCCCGCATCCGTGCGGGGTTTTTTGTTGCCCGAACCTTCGAGGCACGGATGTTGCACCTCGGTTCAAGCAGCGGTGCCCGTAGGCGACCCAAGAAGTCGTAGTCTTGGCAAATGATTTGGGTGGATGCGGCTCTCCTTTTGGGTTAGGAGGGCCGCTCTTTTTTGTCCGTTCATCTGCTAATGCCGGTACTATCCGAGCATGATCACGACGGTTCTCTTGATATTGGCGAGCGTCCCTCAGACCTCCTTCATAAAGGCACAACAAACTTGGCGGGCTGAGCGAGAGGCCGCCCTCACCGCCCCGGCAGGTTGGCTGAGCGTCGCGGGGCTCTTTTGGGTTCGCGAGGGCGTCCAGACGATCGGTTCCGATCCCGCGTCAGACATTGTACTCCCCGCCTCTGCCCCTGCCCAGGTCGGCACGGTCACGATGGCAAACGGCAAAGTCTCCCTTCAACCGCGAGGGGGAGTTGTTGTAACGGCGAACGGAGACGCCTTGCCCGAAACCCTCAAATCCGACGCCGATGGACGCCCGGACAAGGTTCAAGTTGGCGATCTCACAATCAGCGTGATCAAGCGCGGGAAGCGGATCGGGCTTCGCATGTGGGATCCCAACTCTCGTGCCCGCAAAGAGTTCAAGGGGCGACATTGGTTCGCCCCGGATGGGGCTTTCGTCATCAAGGCTCGGTTCGTTCCTCACAAGAAAGGGAAGATGATCCCGATCTTAAATGTGTTGGGCGATACGGAGCCTTCCCCGAATCCGGGCTATGTCGAGTTTCGACTGAAAGGCAAAGCCTGCCGCCTCGAAGCAATCGCAGAGGGAGACGAGCTTTTCTTCAACTTCCAGGACGCAACCAGCGGCAAGGAAACTTATGCCGCCGGTCGGTTCCTTAACACGGAGGGGCCAAAGAATGGATTCGTGACTTTGGACTTCAATCGAGCAGTCAATCCCCCGTGCGCCTTCACCGCGTTCGCAACGTGTCCGTTGCCTCCTAAAGGAAACGTGCTAAAAGTGCGCATCGCGGCTGGGGAACTCAAGCAGCACTAGTGAGTACGGAATGATCGGAGAGAGGCCTGGAGGCACTCGAACTACGTCAGACTAGGAAGCCCAGACGCTGCGAACGCGGTTTCTAGGGCGAGCTCCAGATCTTCGATCAGGTCTTCCACGTCCTCGATTCCGACGCTCAGGCGGATCAGCGTGTCCTTCACGCCCATGGATTCCCGCTCTTCGGGGGTCAGGCATCCGTGCGACATCAGCGTTGGATAGCCGACAATCGACTCCACGCCGCCGAGGCTTTCGGCCAGTTGAAACACGCGCAACGCCTCGGCGAAACGCTTCGTTTGTTCCGGGGTTCCGTCGAGTTCGAAAGACACCATCCCGCCAAATCCGCGCATTTGCTTCTTCGCGATTTCGTGCCCAGGGTCTGCGGGCAGGCCAGGGTAATAAGTAATGGCGACGCGCGCGTGCCCGGCCAGGTACTCGGCAACCGCCTGCGCATTGGCACAGTGCTTCTCCATCCGCAGGGCAAGGGTTTTGACGCCACGGACGGTGAGCCAGCAATCGAAGGGGCTGGGCACCGAGCCGACCGTCTTGATGTGCTCCTTCGTCCGCTCGTAGATCCATTCGTGGTTCGTAATCAGGGCCCCGCCGATGATGTCGCTGTGGCCGGAGATGTACTTCGTTGTCGAATGAACGACAATATCAATGCCGAGTTCGATCGGATTCTGCAAGTACGGCGAGGCAAACGTATTGTCGACGACGCTGAGCAACCCCGCCTGCTTCGCCGCCGTGCCGAGGGCTTGGACGTCGCTGATTTTGAGGGTTGGATTGGTCGGCGATTCGAAGATGACCATTTTCGAGTTTGAACGCGCGGCGGCCAGCAGCGAAGCAGGGTCGGAGGCGTCGAACTCGCTGACCGTAATCCCTTGCCGCGACAAAAGCTGGGTGCAAACTCGGTAGGTTCCGCCGTAAATGTCGCTCGCGACGAGCAGGTGATCGCCTGCCTCAAGCAAGCTAAATGCGGCGATGATGGCGGCCATTCCGCTGCCAAAGGCAACGCAGTAGCGCGCATTTTCCAGTTCGGCGAGGACTTCTTCGAGGACAGACCGGTTCGGGTTCGTCACCCGCGTGTAGTCGTGCTTCGGGATCGTGTCGAGATTGTCCCAAGCGAAAGTCGCCGACTGGTAAATCGGATTGATGACGGCGGCATGTTCGCTGTCCGGCTTCTGTCCGACGCGGATGGTTTTGGTCGAAAACCTCATATTGTTAGTGTACCACGTATATTGTCGGGAGATTAACTAAGATTGTGAGGGATATGGGTGGTATGGGTGGGATGGATTGGATGGGGGATGCGTTGCGGGAGAGCCAATGCTCTTTTCACTCTCTGCGTCCTCTGCGCTTCGTGTGCGGGAACTTCTGGGATGTGGGATGGATTGGGGGATGGGTTGCGGGGGAGACAAGGCTCCTTCCGGCTCTGCGTTCTCTGCGTGACTCTCTTGACGAAGGATGGATGGAATGCGGGGAGGGGAACTGTCTTTGCGTCCTCTGCGGACTCACTCCTAAGGTTGCACGGGGAGCGTTAAAGAGGTTGGTAGAATCCAACCGCGGTCGCGACCGCAGGAACTGTGTTGAATGCGACCACAAGAGAGTTCACAGGATGCTGAACGCAAATCGTCAAAATCTGCCCGGTGGCGGAGTTGCCTGTTTGTCGTCCTCGCTCTCGTGTGCTGTTGCCAAGGCACACGCTGGATGGTCGATAACTTTCCTGGTCTGTCCTACCGATTCGATGATCACAAGTTCGATCGGGAGACCTGGCTAAAGGCGGAGCCATCTTACGAGGACATCCGAAGGGCGCAGATGACCGACGACCTCATCGAGCGGATTCTTATTCCGGGAATGGATATCCTGGAGGTGAAAGACCTTCTCGGCGAACCGACTGCCAAGCCAACCTATCCCGTCAAACCTGGATTTCGATACTTGGAGTACGGGCTCGGAAACGCATCGGGCTTTCGCGTGGATGGCGACTATCTGACGATCCAGTTCGACATGAATGGCCGCCTTGTCCAAGCGTGGCATTGGCAATCGTGAACAATACTCCGGAACGCGGGCGGCATCCACGCACGCGCCAATCCATCCCACATCCTGATAATCACGCAGAGAGTCGCAGAGAACGCAGAGAGGGGTCCCGCATCCCATCCCATCCGATTCCCCCCATCAGGTAAACCCCACACATGCCAGCTCAACTCCTCGGCGCGCACATTACGATCAAGGGCGGACTCGGGACCGCCGTCCGCGCGGGACATGCGATCGGGTGCACCGCGATCCAGGTCTTCACCTCGTCCCCTCGCCAGTGGTATAGCGCGCCTGTCAGCGAAGAGCAAATCGCCGACTTCAAAAAGGCCCAAGAAGAGACGGGAATCAGGGACGTGGTCAGCCACGACAGCTACCTCATCAACCTTTGCGCGCCCACCCCCGAAATCGCCGAAAAGAGCTTCGAAGGGCTTAAAGGCGAAATGCACCGATGTGCTCGGTACGGGATCGACAAGGTCGTGTCCCACATGGCGAGCTACAAGGACCAAGA
>JBKJJL010000065.1:0-20972 GCA_046597875.1 Fimbriimonadaceae bacterium
TTGAAAAGGCACAGCAAAACAAGGCTATACACGGGTGTCAATTGTAACCGTTTGTCGTCTTGTTTGGCAAGTCAAAGATCGTTAAAAGCGGTAGCATCTTTCCATGCAAGGCGAACGGATGGAAGCGGAAATCCTTGAGCAGCCCGCTCGCCTCGCGGAGAACGCTGGAAGGTACGCGGACGAACTGGAAGGCATTCAGAAGCCGGAAATTGTCGTCCTCGTCGCCAGAGGTTCCTCCGATCATGCCGCTTTGTACGCCCGCTACTTGATCGAAGTGCACCTGGAAATTCCCGCCGTTCTCGCGGCACCTTCAGTCTGGACCCGGTACGGCAAGAACCCAAAGTTCCCTCCCGCACTGGTCGTCGGAATCTCGCAAAGCGGGGCCGCCCCCGACGTTTCCGAAGTCCTCTGCACCCTCAAACGCTCGGGGCACCGAACGCTCGCCATCACCAACACTCCTGGCTCCCGGCTTTCTCAAGCGGCGGACGCCACCTTGCTGCTTGGGGTCGGAGAGGAACGATCAATTGCGGCGACGAAGACCTACACCGCGTCGATCCTCGCTCTCTATCAGCTTGTCCGTTCACTCGGAGGCGAACTGCCCGAACCGACTTTGCCCGGGGACGCGTGGGTGGCCCGTACCAGAGACGCCGCTCAATCGGCATCCGGAATTCTGGTCCGATCCACGCCGCTCTTCTCCTTGGCGCGAGGCTACGATTTCGCGACTGCCCACGAGACGGCGTTGAAGCTGATGGAGTGCGCCCTGCTTCCTTGTAAGGCCTACTCGACCGCGGACTTTGAGCACGGGCCCAAGGCCCTGAGCGGCCCCGGTTCGGCGGCCATCTGCTTTGGAGACTCTAGTACGTCCCTTGCCATGCGGGGCACGGAAGTCGTATCTGCGCCGACGCCGCCGGTTCCCGATTCTCAGAAACCCATCTGGAACGCGTTCTTTGGCCAATGGCTGGCTTTAGCGGTGGCCCGAGCACGGGGTCTCGATCCGGATCAGGCTCGGCACCTCAGCAAGATCACCGAGACCCATTAACCGGTACGATGTAACCATGAAACCCGAAGCCGAGTTGCGAGCCGACATGGTTGAGGTGGGGCGCTTGCTCTGGCATCGCGGCCTGATCGGCGCCACCGAGGGCAACATTTCGTGCCGCCTCGGCAATCATGGAATCTTGTCCACCCCGAGCGGGGTTTGCAAAGGGCATTTGAAGCCCGAAGACCTCGTCGTGCTCGACATCGAAGGCACGCCGATGCATCGCCGCCATCCGAGCAGCGAAATCCGCCTACACTTGAGATGCTACGCCCGGAGGTCTGATTGTCAAGCCGTCGTTCACGCGCACCCTCCGATGGCCACCGCCCTTGCGCTCGCTCATCGAGCTCTACCTCATGGGCTCCTTCCCGAAGCGGTGGTCATTTTGGGGCCCGTCGCCTTGTGCCCGTTTGGAATGCCCGGAACGGACGCTCTGCCCGATTCGATCGAACCGTTCATTGCCGACCATGATTCGTTCCTCTTATCTAATCACGGCGCGGCGACGATGGGAGTCGACCTGATGGACGCGTTCTGGCGGATGGAAACCCTGGAGCGCGTCGCCAATGTTTATGTTCAAGCCGAACAGCTAGGCGGAGCCAAGCCCCTCTGCGCAGAAGCGATCGCGAAGCTTGAAGAGCTACGCGAACATCTGAAGCAGTCCTACGGCGAGTAAAACCGCCGTTGCGATCAGCCCATCCAGTGGATCTTATCGTCACCTAGGAGGCACTGGATGTAGTTCAACTGCCCGTCGTGGTACCAAAGGTGGCTCGCCGCGACCTGGGCGATTCCGTAGAGAGGCGATTCCATCCCCCACGGAGCGTTGACCTTAGCACTCAAAGTCTCATCGCTGGCGGCGGCGAGGGCGGCGCAGAAATCGGCGGACACGCTTTGAAGCTTCTCGGCCGCGCCTTCTTTGGTCGCGCAATCGGTTTTCACCAAGCCGATCAGGTCGCTTTCGTATCCGGGCAGGTAGTTCCCCTTCATCGCTTCGGCAGTCCACATGACCAGCGAAATCGCGTCCGAAGTCAACTCGCTCGCCGACTTTGTGCAACCTCCGTGGGTCGCCGTCCATTTGTCGTCGGGAATGGCATTGATGTCTGCCAAATACATGCCCGTCAGCCCGTTCATCCAGGCGCCCAAAAAGGCGCGCGCGTCAATACCTTGAGTCTCTGTTTCCATCTTAGTTCCTGCAGACAGGTGACATTCTATCACGTCTGCGGCGGTACGATCACCTCATGCCTAACGAACTGCCGTACGCCGATTTAGAATTTCCTGACGCTCCTCGTGATCGGCCGT
This sequence comes from Fimbriimonadaceae bacterium, assembly GCA_046597875.1. Taxonomy (GTDB): domain Bacteria; phylum Armatimonadota; class Fimbriimonadia; order Fimbriimonadales; family Fimbriimonadaceae; genus JANJUB01. The sequence goes on from JBKJJL010000065.1 coordinate 2,330, forward strand.
ACGTGTTCATCAACATGGTCACGACGATCGACGGGAAGATCGTCTCTGGCAATCGAAACGAGCCGGTGATGGACCTCGGCTCCAAGACCGATCACGCGCTCATGCGCCGGATCGAGCACGCCGCAGAGGCCGTAATCATTGGAGCAGGAACACTCAGGTCGACGCCAAAACTCTGGTACCCGCCAGAGCTAAAACGGATCGCCGTCTCTGCAAGCGGCGACGTCCCCTTCGAAAGTCGATTCTTCTCGGATTGCCCGGAGCAAGCGTTCGTCTGCACGGATGCGACGATCGTATTCCCGGACGGCGTGCGCAGGCTTCCTCAAAACTTACCCGAAGCCCTGAAAGCACTCAGACAAGAACTCGGCGTCACAAGACTCTTGTGTGAAGGCGGAAGTGAACTCAATGCCTCCATGCTGAGACTCGACCTGGTAGATGAACTTTTCATGACGCTCGCACCCAAAATGAAGCTCGGGAGGGATGTCCCCACCTTCGCGGACGGCGAACCCTTACCGCGCGAGGACATTCAGCAGTACGCTATCGTAGAAATGCATCGGATCGACGACGAACTGTTCCTTCGCTATCGCCGCCAACCCACCGCATGACGACCCCTCGCCCACTCGCCCCCCGCGTTTATCTGCTTCGCAATGCGGGCAAAACTGCGCCCCTCATTGCGGTCATCACCTTGGCGGTCATGCTCATCATGGGCATCGTCTCGCTGATCGATTCGATCCCCTTTTCGATCAAGACCATCTATAGTTACAGTCAGTATTCGCTCGGAATCAGCCCTCGTGGTGACCCCTCGGGGACGCCGAAGATCGTCGAGGAGATTCGCGCCAAGTGTCCCGAACAGATCGAGCGTTTGATGCTGGCGAGGGCGAGTGGCGCCCAGGTGAAAAGCATCGTCGGCAAATGGCCGTTCGTCGTTTTGGGACTAAACCGCTCCGATATGGAGTTCTTCCTGAAGAAGCTTAAGAGCACGGGCATCGACGGCCGACTGCCAAACAAGGGCAAGCCGGAAGTGATCATCAGTCGGCCCGTCGCGAAAAATTTGAACCTCAAGCTCGGAAGTACGCTTCTCAGCCCCAACACCCAGGAGGCCTATTCTCCCTTCCCGGTCAAAATCGTCGGCATCGCGCAAACCGACGAGTGGCTCATGCTGAACGATTTCAATTACCAAAGCGAAAACCATTTCCCTCCCCTCGACAACGTCCTCGTTTTCGCGAAAGACTTGCCCACCCAGGGGCGAATCGATCGTTGGGCGATCAAGGAGTTCAAAGGGGAACGAGCCCAGGTCTTCGCCTTTCACGTCTTGGAGCGGCAAACCGACGACATGTTCCGCATCCTTTACCGGATTCTCGATGTCGTCATCGGCACGTTGGTGCTCGTCATCACGTTCATGATGGGGATGCTGATGAACATCTACCAATCCCAGAGGCTGGTCGAGTTTGGCTTGCTCCAGGCGATTGGGTACACCAAGCGGCAGCTTCTTCGGCGAGTCTTTTCCGAAACGGCTTTGGTGCTGGTCGCAGGCTGGATTCTCGGCGTGGCTGGCGCACTCTTGCTGTTGCAGGTTGTGAAGGTGACCCTCATGGATCCACACGCCTTCGCGCTTCGCATTTTCGACCCGATCGCGTTGCGGTACACAATCCCGGTTCCGATCACGATCGCCATCATCGCCGCGTTCACCGTCTGGGCGAGGTTCAGGAAGTTCGATCCCGTCGGAGTTGTCGAGCGTAGACTGGTTTGAGTTTTTTCAGTCGATCTTTTCGGCGTTGATACCCGTAATGCCGGTTATCGAATCGCGCTTCCACTGAACCGAAAATCCTTCGAAGTTCTGAGCGTGGCTTTCGAATCCGTTGACGGTAATCGTCGCGGTCTGGATGGGGCCCGCGCCTTCCCGCCCCTTGAAGGTGAACACAAAGGAGGTTCCTTCGGTGTCCCACGTGCGGGTTACGTTCGCCACCCGAACATCGTTCGTACCAAGCTGGCTCGCGGGCTCGGTTTCGTCAGGCTCAGCCCAAAGCTTGGCTTGGATATTGGTCGTATTCTTGAATTCGATCCGCAAACTCTTTGCAAACGGGTAGGTGAAATCGTCTCTGCCGAGCCCACTCCCACCGCCACAAGCCACGATCAATCCAAGAATCGGAAGCATCAACCACTTACGCATATTGATAGTTTAGCCGACGATTTGTGCATTCTCCTTGACGTAGCCGACGTTTCCCCCATATAATCGCTGTGTTAAGGGGGAATTCTATATGTCTTGGCGCACCAAAGATGATCTGGGCCTAGAAATCGTAGGCTTTATTTACGATAGCCTCAAAGTGACCGAACACTGGTCGATCGACGTGAACCGAGGGTTCATGTGGTGGGCAGAAGACTTTGCCACGAAGATTTGGGCCGACAGCGGCATGTTTCAGAACGCCCAATCCTTCTTCCGAGTCCATATTGAAACCGAGCTTCTGCGAGGTCGCGGCCGGGCGCAACAGTTTGAGCTGAGCCTCGCCCAGGAGATGAAGGACGCGACGCTCAGCTCAATCTGCTTTGACACCGATCGCGATGTGTATCTGCTCCATACGAGTGCCTACGCCACCGGCGATAACCTCGACTGGCTGCAGCGACTCGTCCTCACTGCGGCGGCACTTCAAGTGAACCACGCGCATTCGATTGGCCACGATCTCGCCCGGACGCTTCACGCGACGCCCGCCACAAGCGGACACCCATCCCACGGCCTGCGGAGCCAGCCCGACGAGATATTGGGAGCCGTGGAGCGCTTCTTTAAGCCCCATGGAGAGCAAGATTGCAAGTGGATCGGGATTACGGAGTGGAAGGAAACCGAATGGGCGATGGAACGCCAATCGTCGTCGTTCGAATCGGATCACCAGAGCTATCTCAAGGCCTTCTTCCCGTGGCCGGTCGGCGAAGGGTACATCGAGCTGCTCGTGACCACGCAACATCCCCATCCCGTGATCGGGAACGGACTGGACATTGTGCTGAAGCTACCTATCCAAATGTCCCCGGAGCGTTGCGCGCATACCGCGATGGAGCTTAACAACATCGAGCGCAAGGAATGGCTACGCGCCCAAATGCTGGGATCGTGGGGCTTTGACGAAGGCAAACTCCAGTTCGAGAGCTTCGTGCCGAATGCGTCGTTCCACGACGGAGTCCTCATGAACATGGCGCTCGCGATGTCCATTCGGGCTCAATGGGTGTCAGACCAGTTTGCAGCGTGGTTCGCGGCCGCAAAACCAAGTTCGTAAAGGTTTACCGACCGAGCATTTGATCGATCTGGTACGCGAGGGGAGTGCCGTCCCGGGCAAACTCGCGTGCAGTTTCCAACTCGCGCCTGGCGTCGTTGGACAGCCCGACGCGACTCAACTCGGAGGCGACTCCCATAAGCGCGCTCGCGGCGCCCTGGCGAAATTCTGTCTTTTGAAGCGGATCGTTCGTATTCGTGGCTGCGTTTTGCCAGAGCTGTGATGAGTTGCGGTACAGGCTAACCCGGTGCTTAAACTCGGCCTGGCGAACCGCCGCCGCCGCGTACAGGTTGGCGAGCTCGCCCAGGTACTTTGGATTGTCCGGATCGAGCATCACGCTCTTCTGCATCGCTTCCTCAGCGCGAGGCAACTGATTGAATCCCAAACTTCGCTCACCCAACTCGGCATAGAGAACGGCCAGATTCCGCTGCTCTTCCTTGCGAGCAATCGGGCTCCGGAGCCTGCGAATCATCGCTTCGTGATCTTTGATCCGCTGCTCGACGGTTGTGAACAGATCGCGATTGACAAACTCACGACGAATCGACGAATCCGATTCGCGCAGTTCTTCGCGGCTCAAAAAGGTGACTGCTGCCTGAGTTGACACGCCGGCAAGGCCAAGCACTGACCCAAAAACAGCGACGCACACGGTGCCCCGCATCACGAAACTCGACGTGCGTTCACTTACCCATGCCATACGCTAGCTCAATCCTTCCAAGGCTTTTTCGGCTTGCAAAGCAAGCTCCGTGTCCTCCGGTGCAGTTCTCTTTACCGCGTAAAGAGCTTCGCGCAGTTCCTGCCGCGAACGTCCCGCATCGAATCGCAACCAATACACTTCATAGTAGGCTTCCGAGGCCTTCATGAAAAGAGACCGCTTGAGGTTGCCGTCTAGTTCGCCAGATGCGGCGATTTCGTACAGGCGTCCCGCATCAGCGAACCTTTGTTCCTTTTCGGTGGGGTTGGAACTGGCCTGCGCAGCGAGCATGGCATTCTCCGCCTCCATTGCCTCCTGCCCGTTAAGGACGGTGCTTGCCGTCGAAGTTGGCGCTTGAGTCGATACAACTGTGCGCCCGCTAATGGTGTTAGTGGACGACCTGCCGAGCGTACCGCTAAAGTACAGGATTGCCATGATCACCGTTCCAAAAAAGGCGCCCAAGACAAGCACGATTGCGCCAATCCGTTGCATGGTGGCGTGCTGTTCGGGCGAGAACAACGGCTTGCGAGGAGGCGGCGGGTAGTAAATCGGCAGGTTTCCTGGGAGCTGGAACGACGGCGGTACCGGCCCAGTTTGATGCGGCCCCTGAGTCATCGGATTGTACGGATACTGGATCGGAGGAGGCGGGATCGGAGTCCCATACGGCGTGAGGTAGGGATTTCCGCCTGGATAGGCCGATCCCGGCATGATGGTCTGATTTCCCAATGGAACAACCCCGCTCGCCTGTTGCGCCACAGCATCGTCGATCGCGCTGAGCATCTCTTTGGCGCTATTCCATCGCAGTTGCGGTGATTTGTCGATCGCCCGTTGGATGACCGTCCAAACACTGTGACCCACGCCCTGCGGCGGATCTGGCTCCTTGTTGAGGATCGAGTACGTGATCGTGATGACGCTGTCGCCGGTGAACGGCTTGGTGCCCGTCAGCATTTCGTACAGCAAGACTCCCACGCTGAAGATGTCGCTACGGGCGTCGATATCGCCGCCCCGGACCTGCTCGGGCGACATATAGCTCGGGGTTCCGAAGACCTGGCCGTCCATCGTAAGGTTCGGTTGGAACGTGAGTCGGGCGATGCCGAAGTCGGTGATCTTGACCCCGTGGGTCGTGAGCTGAATATTGTCCGGCTTGATGTCGCGATGAACGACGCCGTTCGAGTGGGCGTGATCAAGCCCGCTAAGGATGGACTTGGCGATCTCGATCGACCGGTCGAAGGCGAGCGCTCCGCGAGTGTCAATCTCGTTCCGGAGCGTGTTACCATCCAGATATTCCATTGCCATAAACGTGCGATCGGCGTCGCGGCCGAACTCGTACACGGTCATGATATTGGGATGAGCGAGACGCCCAACCGCGCGGCATTCCCGTTCGAATCGAGCAATTCGATCGAGGACTTGCTGATCTGTGGCGCCTTTCGGAAGATTGAGTTCCTTCAAGGCAACGCGGCGATCCATGAGCGGATCGTACGCCTCATAGACGATGTCGTTCGACCGCGCAATCTCGCGGATGATTTGGTACTTACCAATGGTGGCGGGGAGACTGCTCATCGCGCGGTTGCTTTCTATTGTATGACGTTTTTCGCGCATTCGTGGTAACGGGCGTCACGTGCTTGCTCACGGCAGAGATTTTGACCAGACTTCTCGCATATCCGACGGCCGAACTACTTGATCGTAGACCCGTAGGTAACCGACCATGCCGCTTAGAGGGTGGACTGTAGGCCCACCAACGTTCTGGATTTTGCCAATCGAAAGCCCCGGCGCGTGGTTCGTTTCCAAGGTCGAGATGGGCCTTCGGGAAGTCAAAGCCTTTTCCTACAAGGTTTCCTCCCAGACGCATTTCCCGCCCGGTACCTGCATCATAGTTCGCCGTGACTCGATACCACTTTTGAAGCTGCATATCGGCACTCACATGCATACCCATCTGCCGTTCATCCTGAATGCCAAAACTGATCGTCCCGTCGGAGTGCACGACGAGGCGTAAGGATCAAGCCCGCTGCGATCGTCGCCCCGAAAGGGAATCTGCGCGGTCCGGAGATTCGCAGGCGCGTCCGTTAGCCCTGGCCCAAACCTGTCGGCGCGTGCTTGTCTTGCAAAGCGTCTACGTGGTACTCCAAGAGCTCCTTGCCTGCTCGCCGCCAAGCCATTCGAAGGGCTTCTTGGCTAACATCAGCCAGAAGCGACGGTGCGAGGAGTATCCGACTATCTCCATCTTCGAAGATGACGGCCTCGGACATTGGCCACAGGAATCCCTTGTTCTTGACAAGTGGTTTGACCCTACAATGTTCAAGGTCAACGGTAGACGATCCCTGCCGCAACGTTGTCTCCACCAAGGTAGTTCTGGTCCGCAGCCGACGGTGGGTGAGCGTGATTCGGGCGATATAGAACCAAAGCGCAAAGGTGACGGCTGCCATTATCACCCCAACAATGTTTGCGGAAACGTCCTCGCCAGCAACAGGTCGGCCGTTGTCACTAAACCATGCATCGAGGGCGATCCAGGCGGGAACGGCGCTCAGAAGTAGGCCCAGCACAATACGAATTTGAATTCGGAATGGCTCAAGATGTTCATGTGCAAGGATCATCGTATTCAGAGCCTCACAAACGGGCGGATGTCCGCTAGCTTCTTCGGACCGATGCCTCGCACTGCTAGTAGCTCGTCTACCGACGTGAACCCGCCGTGTTCGCGACGGTAATCGAGAATTTTTGCGGCAGTGGCGGGGCCCACTCCGGGGAGGCGATCCAGCTCGGTTGCGGAGGCCGTGTTCAGCGAAATCGAATGCGCCGACGGTTTGCTCGCGGATTTAGAGGAAGAACTCGACGAACGCGGCCCTGTGGACACCCTTGCAGATGGCGGCGGTCCGCTGGAGACGGGTCCCACGAGTCCGAATGACCCTTCGGGCAGACCCTCGAGTTTCACGGGCACGTTGCCTTTGCCCGCAATCCGAAGCTGAGCTCCGTCTTCCAGCTTCTGAGCGAGGTTCAAAACGTCAAGGTCGGCATCTTTTAGGGGGCCGCCCGCTTTGTCGATCGCGTCTTGAACCCGGCTACCAACTGGAAAGGTGTAGAGGCCAGGCTTGGCCACGAGCCCAACCACATGAACCTTCATATCCTTCGAAACGCCTGCGTCGGGAACTGAGGCGATCGACTCGATTTTGATGGGTGCGTCAGCCGTCGCTGGGTTTGTCAAGCGCCCCGCAAAAAACACGACGAGAAGCGCGGCTAGTGCCGCCCCCGCCCAACTTGCCTTATCTTTCCAGTGAACAAATTTCACCGCCCTTCATCGTATCACGAAACGCATTCATAATCCAAGGGTGCTAAGCCTCTTTTTGCGCCGTGTTCCCCTTACAAAGCTTTACCCCCTCGCGATCAGCCGGGGTGTGAGCTATGGCTCGACGAACATTTTTGCCACGATTTCTGACGGCGAGCACACGGGGATCGGGGAGGCCGCTCCTGGCGCAGGCTACGACGAATCGCTTGCGCCTCTGACAGAATCTCAGCTAGGGGAGGCTTTCCCAGGAGGGGAGGTCGTGGTGGATTCGAATCCGGATCCGGCGATTCACGACGTTTATGCCTTTCTGCGGGCTCGAGAAGTGGCGACTCCAGCGATTGCCGCGATTGACACCGCCCTCTGGGATTTGCGCGCGAAGCAGGCGGGGATGCCTTTGTATCGCCTCCTCGGATTGTCTCCCCGCCAACACGCGACGAGCGTCACCATCGGCCTGAACCCGCCCGAAGTGACGCGAGAACGCGTTCCTGACATCCTCTCGCGCACAGGTGGCAAGAGCTTGAAGATCAAGCTGGGCTCACCCGAAGGCGTGGACTTTGATCAGGCTCATTTTGAAGCCGCTCGGGAGTCGGCCGGGCCCTACAACGTGCATTTGCGAGTCGATGCAAATGGTGGTTGGAGCGTAGCCACCGCCCAAAAGATGATTCCCTGGCTCGCAGAAAGAGGGGTGGAATACGTTGAGCAGCCGCTGGTGGAAGGCAACGAAGACGGACTTGCTCATTTGGCCGGGATGCCTTTGCCGATTTTTGTGGACGAATCTTGCCGGTTCTCTACGCATATTCCAAGTTGGGCGGCTCATGTGGATGGGATTAATCTCAAGCTCATGAAATGCGGCGGCATCACGGAAGCGCTTCGGATTGTGGCGACAGCGCGAGCCCACGGGTTGCAGACGATGATCGGATGCATGGGCGAATCATCCGTGGCGATAGCCGCCGGGGCGGCGATCGGGTCGCTTTTTGATCATATCGATCTGGATTCTCAGTTAAACTTGAATCCCGATCCGGCGGAGGGGCTTGGCTTTGTTGATGGGGTCGTGGTCCCGCGGGGCGTTCCGGGTCATGGGGCGTTCTTGCGGGAGTAGGTGCGGGCGGACGGGTGGGACAAGTGGGACTGATAGGACCTATAGGACTTATATGACCTACATGACCTATAACCCCAACACCCAATCACCTCCCCTCGGGTATCAATTGGGTCAATGTCGCTCCGCAACGTTGCGGTCGTCGGAGCCACTGGCGCCGTCGGCCAAGAATTTCTCCGCCTTTTTGAGTCCCGTAACTTCCCGGTCGGCGAGCTGACACTCCTAGCCAGTGCTCGTTCCGTGGGGAAAAGCTATGCCTTTAAGGGAGAGCAGATCCCGGTTCAAGAACTCAGTGCGAAAGCATTTGAAGGCGTCGACGTCGCCTTCTTCAGCGCCGGAGCATCTCGCTCAAAAGAATTCATCCCTGCGGCGCTGGCCACGGGGACGCTCGTCATCGACAATTCCAGCGCCTACCGAATGGACGATGGCGTGCCCCTCGTGATTCCGGAAGTTAACGGTCACTTGATCACGAAAGAACAAAGGCTCTATCCGGTGGGTAACTGCAGCGCGATCATCTTGCTGGTGGCAGTTGCCCCTTTGCGCGCGCTAGGGACGATTGAACGGCTCATTGTGAGCACGTACCAAAGCGCAAGCGGAGCTGGGGCCGCGGCGATGCAGGAACTTCAAGACCAAACCCGGGCGGTACTTTATGGCGAAGAGCCGGTGCCGAGCGTTCTGCCCCACGTGTACGCGTTCAACCTTTTTAGCCACAACACTGCAATCAACGAACACGGTTACAACGAAGAGGAGTGGAAAGTTATCCAGGAAACGCGTAAAGTGCTGGATATGCCCGAGTTGAAGATCAATGTGACGTGCGTGCGCGTCCCGGTTCCCAGGGCCCATAGCGAGTCGATTACCGTCGAGTTCTCAGGGCCGGCGCCATCGGTCGAATCGATCCGATCAGCCCTATCATCTGCTCCGGGGGTGCGTTTGGTGGATGATCGCGAGGCGAACTTGTTTCCCATGCCGCGGGATGCTTCGGGGATTGACGAGGTACTCGTGGGGCGCATTCGACAGGACGTTTCAAATCCGAATGCGATCTGCATGTTCGTCAGCGGGGATCAGCTTCTGAAAGGGGCCGCGTTAAATGCGGTTCAGATTGCCGAGTGCTACTTGGCTTTGTGAGGCCTGGTTGTGGCCGCTTTAAAGGCGGCGGCCGGAACGGGCTTAAAGAGATTGTTCCCGTCGCCTCGACTGACATCAAAGTCTACGAGTTGCCACCTGCCATCTATCTGCGCGATATAGAAAATGGTGCTTCTATCGCCACCCTTATCAAATCTACAAGGGACCGAGTAGCACATACGAACATAGGTTTTGCCGCCCACACGAGTACTGCTGAAGGTCCCTCGATGAATAAATGTCCTTTGTAGTTTGCCGAGGATCTTCACGCCCATCGTCGAAATCCTGTCGACGTCAGCGTCGGAGAAATGGTCGGCGTTCAGTTCGCGACGAAGTGCTTGCCGATCCCACGTTTCCATCAGGGCAGGCATGGTGTTGTGCACATAATCATCCGAGCTCTGGATGTATCCGCGCAACGCAAATCCGCACAGGACGAAAAAGCCAAGAATACTGACCACGAGCGCGATCTTGTGACGTCGCTTCATGGGCTATTTTGCCATCTCGCGCCACCTTGAAGTTTGAGCGCGGCGCTAAGTTCCCCACCCCCCAGCCCCCTCCCCGCGACACGAACCATCGCGGAGAGGGGGAGCGCGGAAGTCTGGTGGGCCCAGGTAGATTCGAACTACCGACCTCACCCTTATCAGGGGTGCGCTCTAACCAACTGAGCTATGAGCCCGACGAGCCGAAATCATACCTGATCGCATTCTCGGGGTGTCGCTGGTGTATAACTCTAGAAGAATCCGAATGTGCGGACAAGCTCGGTTCAAACAAATTCGAATGTCTCGCCTTGCTGACACGTCTTATACAAAGAGAAAGCTACGAATGATCCGTCCGATTTCATGCGTTGGTTTAGCGATTCTTGGGTGCGTAGCTGCGGCTTCGGGGCCCTATCCGTGGTTTAGCCGTCAGGTTTTGAAGCGAATCCAGGTGTCTGGCTATCGCTACCTCGGAGTGCACGCCCATCAGGTCAGCGGCGATCTTGAAACCTTTAACTCTCTCGCCTACTACGGGCAGGGGTCTCGCCGGTTTACCGACACGGGCCAGGTGACGCTTTCCGGGCGCGATGTACTCGGAATGTTCAACTTTGATGCCACGATCGTGGACAGTAGATTCAAGGATCCGCAGAACGAGAAGTTCAGTTTGAACTTCAAAAAAGGCGCATGGGCGGTCGACGCGGGTGACATCTACGGCTCCCTTTTGAACACGAATCAGTTTGCGACGATCAGCAAGTCCATGAAGGGGCTCGGGGTCCAGTTCAAGCAGGGGCGCTTTGCTGCGAAGGTCATTCGAAGCGACACCAAGGGCGCTTCGCGCACGGTCACCCTTCAAGGCATCAACAGCGCGGGCCCGTACTATTTGGCCTCCAGCCAAGTCATTCAGGGAACCGAATCCGTGCAGTTGGATGGCCAAGAAATGACGCTGGGGAAAGACTACGTCATTAACTACGAGATCGGATCGATCGAGTTCATCAACAGAATCGTTTCGCCAACGAGCACGATCCTGGTCACGTACGAAGCCTTAGATTTTAATGGAACTCCAGGAACGGTTCAAGGCATCGGAGTGTCGTACGACCTGGGAAAAATGGGCCGCGTGGGTCTCACGGGCATCGAACAGGTTAATCGAAACCGAAGCGGTATTTCAAGCCGAGTAGAGCAGTTCGAAGGCTTTGGCGCGGCAGGGACACCTTATTTCCTCCAGTTCGAACCGCTCAACACGGCTCAGTATCCGACTTCGATCCGCGTGAACGGCGTCCTTCAGCGCAACAATGTCGACTACTACTTTGACGCTTCCAACAAGAGCATTTTTTATTTCCGCCGATTCCTTCCTGCCACAAGCATCGTGGAAGTCGCCTACTTTCCGCGCCCCACGAGCGCGGCGACGGGGGATCGTCGAGTTACCGGATTTGACTATCGTTTACCCTTCGGAAGCGAAGGAAGTTACCTGGCGTACAGCCAAGCTATGGGAGAACTTCGTAACGACACTAACCCCACCAAAGGCACCGCGCGCGGGCTGAGGGGAGTTTACAAAACCGGCCCGTGGGAAATTAACGCAGGCTGGCGCGATGTTCCCGACACGTTCGTGACGGTCGAATCTCGCGGTTTTAATCGCAACGAGAAGGCAATCGATGTGTCCGCGAAGTACTCGCACAAGGGATTTTCTTACGGAGCGGTTCACAACAACGCCGCCATAAACTCTCGCACTGTCGACGGCGATGGCAACGTCAGAACCAGCTCGGGACGACAGACGACCTCCCGAGCGTTCGCGGGAATCGCGAGTGAAAAGTGGAACTGGAACGCAGAACAATCTCGCCGCACCGTCACGTCGGTACGCGGGGAAAGCAAACTGGACACGACCTCGCTGACGGCTTCCCGCACGTTGGGCCGAATAGACGCGCGTTTCGGGCTGGATCACCAGACCGGCGTTTCCCCTAACGGATCGGGCAATCCCTCTTCCCTAGGGCTCGATTCCTTGCGGCTTGACTTCGACTATCGGGCGTCGAAGCAGCTGAACTTGGGATGGCGATCCAGCCTGAGCCGCGTGAAGTTTGACGGTCAGGACGGAAATGGACACGATTTCGGCTTGAATGCCGTGTATCGCCCGAATGACCGCTGGCTTTTGGAGGGCGGATTCACCGATAGCAACTCGGGGCAGGTCGCAACATTGAGCGGGTTTGAAGGCAACCTCGGATACGACGGGAACGGGTTTTCAGGGGGCGCCATCGGGACCGCCTTTAGTGCCGGTACGACCAACCTGCGCATGTGGAATCTGCATGCCCGGTATGAATCCGGTTCTCGTACGACTCTCGACATGCGAGCGACGAGCACTCTCTCATCCGGTTCACTCTACAACAACACCGATAATCTCTTTCTGGGATTCGGAATCGACTACGACATCGGATTAGGGCACGCGCTGTCCGTGGGCATCGAACAAAGCGATGTGCGCTTCCTGGATTCGACGAATCGTTCTACGACTCGATCCTTGACCATAGGCTTTACCGGTCGGCCGAAGGGTCCCTGGAGCTACCGCTTCGGTTCTGCGGCAACCCTGAGCGGAGGAGGCCCCTTCGCGCAGGATAGCCTCTCCCTGGACGGCTCACTTTACTACCGAATCAACGATCGCCAGCAAGCCTATGTGATGTTCAATACTGGGCGTACGACCGGCTACCTACCGCAAACCGATGCCTTCCTGGGGATGTTCTACGAATACCGGATTTTCAAGAACATCTCCCTTGTTGGCTCGTACAAGATCCGAAGTTTGACGAATCAGGACCCGACTTTCTCGTCTGGAGCGTATCGATCTCGAGGGTTTGACTTAGAGCTATCATTTAACTTCGGAAGTTAAAAGTTATACCAATCCCTTCAGGACTTCCGTGACTCGGTTCTTCAGCCAATCGGGTACCCCTGGTCTTTTCTTCAGTTCTTCCAGAGCACCTTTCATCGAGACATCCTTCGTGCGGGCAATCACTTCCACGGCGGACGAGACATAGGCCCAAGCGTCCATTTCGAGGGCTCGCCGAAGCACCTTACGCGTGTCCTCACCAGGGGCGAGGCCGACCATCGCGTTCACCGCGGCCCCAAACAGAACCGGATCAGAACCAGCGCCAAACTTCAAAATGAGGTCGCGGCCCGCCTTGTCTCCGGATGAAGCGAGCTTGGTCAGGGCGGCTGTTTGCACCGAGCCGTCGAAGCAATCGAACTCGGCGGCTTTTAAGAAAAGGGCGCTGTGCTTCGTTACGTCGAGCCCAGCAAGGGCAGCTGAGACCACGGCGAAAGCTTCATCTGGGTTCACTTTCGCAACCAGAGATGCCTCGTCTGGCCCCTGTAAACCTAAGGTCGCTAGCCCAGAAACTGCAAGGGCCCTCCGCGAGATTTCTGGATGAGAAAGCTGTTTCCTGTAGAACGCCCGCAACGGTTCGTCACGAAGCGGCAGCAACTCGGGGTAGGCGGGAAACACCGGATGCAACCCCGAATCGGCTGAAAGAAGCTCAAGCACCACGGGAAGACTTGTTTTCGAAACAATCAGCTTTCGTAGGGCCTCTGTCCGCACCACCGCGTTATCGCCGTAGCGGGCAATTGGCTCCCACTCGGAGGGAGCAAACTCGTGCTTGATTTCGCGAAGGATCCTTTGATCGGGGTCTAAGAGCACCGCTTCCCCGCTCACATTCGGCACCGTGATCGTCGTTTCCTTATCCGTCATCCGCTGCCAGTGGCGGACCATTCGGCCCTTCGAGATCACGCCAACTTCCAGATTCAAATCATAAATCGGCGTGCCGTCAGCGATGTCCTGGACCTGCTTTACCGAGATTCGCGTCGAGGTTCCCTCGACCTTCCACGTGTACTCAAGCACCGGATGTCCCGGCTTGTAAATCCATTGATTGAAGAAAGCCTCGACGTTGATGCCCGAACCCTCGGTGATGGCGCGGGAGAGCTGCGAGGACTCCACGGGCTCATGCCGATGGGTGGTCAAGTACCGATTCAAGCCCGCGTAGAACGCGGCATCGCCCAGTTCTCTGCGCAGGGCGTGCAAGATGACCCCGCCTTTAGGGTAGCTGTGCGAATCGAACATGGCGTCTTGATTCGGGTAAAGATTGGTCGCCAACGGTCGTTTGTAGCGCTTAGCTTCGGCGAGATAAGAATCCGTCGCTTGCGCGATCTCGCGCTCATATTGCGCCTTTCCTTGGCTGTGCTCGAAGTACGCCATCTGGAAATACGTGGCAAAACTTTCGTTTAGCCAGATGTGGCCCCAGTCCTTGCAGGTGACAAGATCGCCGAACCACTGGTGGGCAAGTTCGTGGGCGTTGAGGCTGGACATGAGGCGAAATCCCTGGCGTTTGTCGGTCAAGGATTCCTGTCCGAGCGTGGTGGAACTCACGTTTTCCATCCCTCCACCAAACTCATAAACCGCGTTCTGGGCGTACTTCGGCCACGGGTACTTCACGCCGACCAGGTTCGAGAAGAAGGTGAGCATGTCCTTCGTATCGCTGAACGAATCGTCGATCAGCTTCGCCTTGCCCCGCGGCACGACGTACCAGAGGTCAACGTCTTGCCAACTCTCCTTTTTGATGTCGAAGGGTCCCGCGACGAGCGAGAGCAAGTACGTGACGTGAGGCTGGGTCATCTTCCAATGGAATGATCTCTTTGCGCCCTTCGTCGTGGTTTCGACAAGCGTTCCATTTCCGACAACATTCCACTCGGCAGGCACCGTGGTGATGGTTTCGCTCGTCGTGAAGTCGTTGGGGTAGTCCCACGTTGGGGCCCAAAGGCGATTTTCGTGGGTTTCGCCTTGGGTCCAAAAGCCGACTCGGTTGGGCTCAAGCTTGTTGGGGACGATCCAGTGCCATCCCCCGTAGCTCATGAGCCCGCCCGGCTTCTCGTCGGTCGAATGGTAGGCCAACGTGACTTGGATGTCCTGCCCTTTCTTGGCGGTGATCGGGATGATCACGTTTTCCCCCTCGCGTCGGTATTCGGTTTTGGTTCCGTTGACGGTGGCTCCGGTTAGGGTCGTATGCGAGCTCGCGTGGAGAGTGATCGCCCGAATTCCGTCACGAAGGGGAGCGAGCGTACTTGTGGCACTGCCGATAAACTTTTTCCCTGGATAGTCGACGTCGAGGACGACCTTAAGGTGTTTCAGGTCAAACGTCCGATCAGGAGCATAGTGAACCTTCGCCCCGGGTGGAGCAAACGGATTCGGCTGTGCCTGGCCAGAGGAGTTCGCGGCGAGGAAGGCAAGAAAAAGCAGGGAGGCGGAACGCATAGAACGTGTAGTGTATCTGGGGTTGGGCGTTCGGGGTTTGGGGCTCAGGGAGAACGGAGGAACGGGGAACGGAGGAACGATGGACTGGTGTTTTGTTGGCCATACCTCTGTTCTCCCGTACCTCTGTTCTCCCGTTCTACTCCCTGTTTTTTCGGGCCGGGGAAACTTGGACGAGACGTCCAAGCCACAGTGGCACGGTCGTCCCGCCCGTGTTCCCTCCGGAAACCGTCTCCGTTCCTCCGTTCCCCGGTGCCCCGTTCCCCCTTCCTCCCCGAAACCGCTACAATAACTCCGTGAGTGTCCGCGAGTTCTTTGACACGTTGCCCTACGGCCCCGCGCCCGAATCGGCGGATCTGGCGAACGAGTGGCTCAACAGCCGGGGGCGGACGTTCGGGCACTTCGTGGGCGGCCAATGGCGCGCAGGGTCCGACCACTTTGACTCGTTCAGTCCGGGAAATGGGCAGGTCATTGCTCAGATCGCGAATGGCTCCACGGGCGATGTGGACGCGGCGGTTGCCGCTGCGAGGGAAGCCCAGCCGGATTGGGCAGGCCTAACGGGGCAGGAGCGAGCGCGGTTTTTGTACGCCATTGCGCGGCAGGTTCAAAAACACTCTCGACTCCTCGCGGTCATCGAAAGCTTGGACAACGGCAAGCCAATCCGTGAAACCCGAGACTTGGATATCCCGCTTGTCGCGAGGCACTTTGCCTATCACGCAGGCTGGGCGACCGCTTGCGAACAGGAGTTTCCCGGCCACGGACCGGTCGGCGTGTGTGGGCAGATCATCCCATGGAACTTCCCGCTTCTCATGCTGGCGTGGAAAATAGCGCCCGCCATCGCGATGGGAAACACGGTGGTTCTGAAACCCGCCGAGTTCACATCGCTCAGCGCGCTTGTATTTGCTGAACTGTTGCAGGAGATTGGGTTACCCGCCGGGGTCGTGAACATCCTCACCGGCGACGGTTCGACCGGTGCGGCGATGGTGGAGCACCCGGACATCGACAAGATTGCCTTCACCGGTTCCACCGAAGTCGGGCGCATTATTCGGCGCGCGACGGCCGGAACTGGGAAAAAGCTGTCGCTTGAGCTCGGCGGGAAATCGCCTTTCATCATCTTCGACGACGCCGATCTCGACAGCGCGGTTGAAGGGCTCGTGGACGCGATTTGGTTCAACCAGGGCCAAGTCTGCTGCGCGGGATCTCGACTGCTGGTTCAGGAAAGCATCGCCCCCGTCGTGCTCAGGAAGGTTCGCGAGCGGATGGAAAAGCTTCGCGTCGGCGATCCCTTGGACAAGGCGGTGGACATCGGGGCGATCGTGGCTCCCGTCCAGTTGACGCGGATTCGCGAACTGGTCGACCAAGGAGTCGCGGAAGGAGCGGAACTGTTCCAGCCGTCGTGGGCGTGCCCAGCCGAGGGATGGTTCTATCCACCGACGCTCCTGACGAATGTGGGGCCGGCTTCGACGGTCGCGCAGGTGGAGATTTTTGGCCCCGTCTTGGTGGCGATGCCGTTCCGAACGCAGGCGGAAGCGATCGAACTTGCGAACAACACAACCTTCGGCCTCGCGGCGAGCGTTTGGAGCGAAAACCTCAACATGGCGTTCGACGTTGCCTCGCGCGTCAAGGCGGGGACGGTGTGGATCAACTGTACGAACCAGTTCGACGCATCGTCCGGATTTGGCGGATTTCGGGAGTCGGGATTCGGAAGAGAAGGGGGGCGAGAGGGGCTGTTTGAGTATCTGAAGGAGGAAGGTCGAGGGACGAAGGTCGACTTTGCTCCATCGACCTTCGACCTTCGTCCTTCATCCCTCGACCGAACCCACAAGCAGTTCATCGGGGGCAAGCAGGCGCGCCCGGATGGGGGCTATTCCCTCGTCGTCCGAGGCGAGGAAGTTGCGCGCGGGAATCGGAAGGACGTCCGCAACGCGGTGGAGGCGGCTCGGAACGCGCAGGTGGGCTGGGCGAAAACGACGGCTTACAACCGCTCCCAAATCCTCTATTACCTGGCCGAAAACCTGGAGGCGACTCGCGAAACCTTCCTCGCCCACATCAGCGCGACGGAGTTCGAGGCGAGCGTCCAAGCGGTTTTTCGCTACGCGGGCTGGGCAGACAAGTTCGAGGGAACCGTTCATCCCGTGCCCATGCGAGGCATGGCGTACACCCAGAATGAGCCGATCGGCGTGATCGCGGCGATTTGCCCGGATGAGCCCGCGCTGTTGGCCTTACTCACGCTCATTTGCTCCTCCATCGCGATGGGAAACACGATCGTCGCGGTTCCGAGCGAAACGAATCCTTTGCCTGCGGTCGAGCTGTATCGAGTTCTCGATATGAGCGACGTCCCGGCGGGGGTTGTGAACATTTTGACCGGCTTGCGCAGTGAGATGGTCCCTACGTTATCCGAGCACGACGGCGTGGACGCAATCTTCTATTTCGCTTCCCCAGAGGAAGGAACGGAGGTCGAGCGGGCTTCGGCGTCGAACCTAAAACAGACCTGGGTTTCGCTTGGCAAGCCGCTAGATTGGGCGGGACTTCTGCCCCGAGAGGTCCTGCGCCATTGCACGCAGGTGAAGAATGTTTGGGTGCCTTTCGGCGAGTAGGCTCGCGGTATAATTCGGGCTCACATCGTCGGGATGTGGCTCAGCTTGGTAGAGCGCGTCGTTCGGGACGACGAGGTCGGAGGTTCGAATCCTCTCATCCCGACCAATGTTCGATTGCATTTCCGGACACCTGGCCAAAGGAAGATTCCGCGCTACCCAACCCTACCCCGGGTTCCGGAACTCCCCTTCTCACCTCCCAGGGGGACGAGGGGTGGCTCTCGCCGGGTCTTTGCTTCCGACGCAAGGGTAGCCAGGGCCCAACCCTCACCCCGGACTTCGTCCGACCCTCTCCCTTGGGAAGGGAGAGGGTTCCGGAACTCCCCTTCTCACCTCCCAGGGGAGAAGGGGGCAGGGGGTTGAGGGGTGGCTCTCGCCGGGTCTTTGCTTCCGACGCAAGGGTAGCCAGAACCCAACCCACACCCCGGACTTCGTCCGACCCTCTCCCTTGGGAAGGGAGAGGGTTTCTCAATGCGCGTTGTATGAACCTCTCTGCAGCTTGTGTGTGCTACCACATCGCATGTCTTGGTCATATTATCGCTTGTTTGTGTCATCTCATCGCTTGTTTGGCATGCCTCATCGCTTGTTTGTGTCATCTCACCAATGCGAGGACAAGAGAAAAGCGAAAATGGTTTGCATATATTAGGAAGAGAGGTATAATCTTGTCACTGAGAGTATTCGACAAGCGATGGAGGACTTGAAACAAACGGCGGAGAGACTTTCGTCTTTACAAATGAGGAGAACATAACATGCCTATAACCAGTATTCCAACCTACGTGACCACGGCGGATGCCTTTATCGAGCACTGGGCGAGCGTGGAGCTTGCCACCGAGGCGGCTTTTGTGCTTCAGGGAGGCATGA
>JBKJJL010000168.1:0-4486 GCA_046597875.1 Fimbriimonadaceae bacterium
TCTGAAGAACAAGGAAATCTGGTCGTGCCCGTCCTCAGTTGGAAGCTTTGGTTCAGCGGTGCAAGTCGCCCAAGAGGGATCGACCTACTGGATGTGGCGGTTCGATAGGCCCGATGACCCGGTGCCCCTAGATAACCTATGGGGAAAGAGCCCGGAGCAAGCGGTCGTCGATTTGCAAGCTGCCGGTAACCCGACGGTGGGGTTTCCGCAAGGGACTTCGGAGGTCGCCATGACCTGGGATCCGTACTTCCCTTCGACGATTCCCTCGACGCCCTCCGGGTTACGAGGCAAGGCGGTGCATCCGGGAGGATACAACCGACTATTCCTCGATTGCCACGCGAAGTATTTCAAGGATCGCAGGACAGAATAGTTTGAGCACACGTTCGCCCAGCGCTAACCCAACCTGGATTGCTTCGGTGACCCACAGCCACCCCCCGAGCGTCCAAAATAGCGGTGGTGTCAGCGGTCTTCGATAAATCCAAGGGCTCGTTCGACGAAGATGCAATCTTCGTGGAGCGTTTCCTGGGAGGTGACCCAATCGCCTTCGAGACGCTTTACGCCAAGTATTACGACAAGGTCTTCAGCATCGCGAGAGGCATCTTGCTGGATAGCGATGAAGCTGCGGATGCGGTGCAGGAAGTTTTCGCCCTCGTCTATAAAAACCTTTCCCGATTTGATCACCGTTCAAAGTTCAGCACGTGGCTGTTCCGCGTTAGTGTCAACCGGATTATCCAGCACGGACGCAAAGTCAAATACAAAAAGCGGCAGGTCGACATCGAACTCGCCGCCGGGGAGCCTGCCCCGCGACCAGAGGATGGCGATCCCCGCGTGGAAATCGCAATGGTGCAGATGCCGCCTCATGACCGGGCTCTATTAACCCTGTTTTACTGGGAGGAGCTCAGCCTCCAAGAGATCGCCGACAGCTTGGATTGCAATGTCAACGCCGCGAAAACGCGCCTTTACCGAGCTCGTGAGCGTTTCCGCGTGCTCTACGAGAAAGCATCATGAAGAAGATCCCCTCTGATCTCGATGCTTTGATGTGGACTGTAGCCGAGGGCGGAGACCTCGCTGCGATCGACGATTTCGAGCGAAGGTTCCCCCAGTTCAAGGGTGAGCTCGGCACCCGCATGGCGATGGTGCGAGGGCTAAAGCAATCGAAACCACCCGTACGAGAAGCGAGTCCGATCCCTCGATTTGTCGCTCGGGAGCGAACTTCTCAGCCGGCTCAACGAAGAAGAGTGTTTACGGTCGCTGCTCTGGGTGGCCTCGCGATGGTTGCGTTTGCGGCCTATGCGGTTGTCGCAAATCTGCCCAAACCAGAACCGCTACCGGCTCCTAAATCGGGCATCGTTGCGCCCCAAGTCGAACCAGAGCCGGAGGACAGTCTCTCCGGCAATAGAGATCGAGAGCGCGAAACCATAAAGCCAACAAATCCTCCCGTCGTGATGCCCTGGGATACCAGGAAGTCAGTAACCATCAATGACGCCGCGCTTGAGGACGTTTTGAAGCTCATCGCAGAGACCTGCAGCTTGAAAATCGAACTCGCGCCGGGTATGCCAAAGCCAATCGTGAGCGTTCGATATCAGGACAAGACGGGCTTGGAAATGCTCAAGGACCTCGGAAGGCAGTACGGGTTTACACCGTTGGAGCAGGAACCCGGGGAAGTCCTGATAATTCCAGCGGTTGAGTTTTCACCACCTCGCTAGCGTGTTGGGGACTTGAAGAGTATTTTCCCGCTCCTTGACGTTTATGCCATCCGTCAGTTAAGCTAGTACCATGCCTCAACGTAGCTCTGATGTCATCGAACAGTACAGCGCCCGCGCTTTAGGAGCGGGAATTGGCGGGCTGATCGTCCTTGTCCTGGGAATCATCTTCTTTATTTTCAGAGGCGACGGTGCGCTGGTCGGACTTTCCATTGTGCTCCTCGTCGCTGGACTTGGGCTGCTTGGATACGCTGGCTACAACCTCAACGAGGTCAAGAAAGTCCACGTCGAGAAGATCCCTTGTCCCTATTGCCAGCATACGAACAAGCTCACCGAGACGCCGAACAAGGATTTTACGTGTCAGGCTTGCTACCGGCTGATTCCTGTCGAAAACGGGAAGCCCTTACCGGTCATGCAAGTTCGTTGTGGGTTCTGCAACACGTTGAACTTCTACAGCGCCAAGAATGACGTCTTGTTGTGCGAAGATTGCAACCGCGAGATTCCGATTTCGTTGGATGACGATCGAGCGCCTAAGCACATTGCCTATGCCCGCAAGGATGACGACAAGATGTACGAGCTCATCCTGGTGTCCCACGGGGGTCACAAAACGGAAGAACTCATATCTTCGCTTCAGCACACGTTGGCTCTCAACAGAAACCAGGTGAAACAGATGCTGAACGAGCTGCCGGTCACGCTGTTGAGCGGGATTCCGCGAATGAAAGCGGAGATGCTACAAACCCAGTTCGCCGTGAATGACGCGGTCGCTGAGTTTCGGCCCCTACCCTAGCCCTTTGGGGAGCAGCAAGTGGGGTTTCGATGTGAGTGCTGCAAGCGTAAGTTCAGCACGTGAAAGAACACGAAGCAAAGTCCTCCAATGACCGACAGGATCGTCGTCACCTGTCCGTGCTGGTGCTCTGCGTGAACTGGAAAGCCATGGCTGAAGTCCTCGAAGTGGGCAAATAGGATCGAAACTAGGCCGCCAACATAGAAGAGAGCCGGGATTGGCGAGCCGTGCTTTTTGACCCCGTGCCACAAGGCAACCGCGCCAACAATGACCGCGATGCCCACGAATGCGACATCAACCCAAAGGTTTCCGAAGAACCCAAGACCGAGCGAACTGAGAAGCCCGAGGGCAACTCCTGATAGGATGCAGTGCACCGCGCAGATTGCACTCGCGCAGGCTCCGACTCTATCAAGCCATGGTTTTCGATTCACCGGCAATACTATACCAGAGTATCTGTATGCGAGCGAAGAGTCTTGACATTTGAACCCGCAAGGACCGCCCACTCTGCTACCAGGGCAGCTGTCATGGCCAGCGCGGCAACGATGACCCCTGGATACTTCCCTACCACGCCAATCGTCAAGCCGATGAGCAACGTCGACATCCCCGCGACCATTGCGACCAGCCTCGGCATCGTGCGCCGATGAACAGTTAGCGTCCCCTTCGCGTACGATTGGAGTGCCCCAATGAATGGAAAGAGGATGCATAACCCAAGTGCAACGTGCGCCATCAGGGCTGTATCGGGGCTCGTGCCCAGTAGTTTCGAAAAGATGTACAGATCTCCGCGAACAAGCCACGTCAGGGCCATAAAGCCGGACGAACCCACCCCGACCCAGACGCAAAACGATCGAAGCTTCGCGATGGATTCCGGGCCTCGGTAAAGCGTTATCACGGCCTCAGGCAGCGCGAAGACAATCGTTCGGTGCATCCAAACCAGCGTTGAGGAAACTTGCCAAGCGGCCATCGCCAAAACCGCGTCGCCCGATTGGGCAAGCGCCGCTCCGATGATGGGGCCAGTGGACAGAGTGAGCATCGTCGTGGCGGTAAGCGGCATGTGAAACTTGAAGATGTCTCGCAGCGTGACCGGACTCGCCGATGCACCCGGAGGCAGCGCAGCCACCGCTCTCAAGCTGATAAAGTGCACGAACAGGGCTTCCGAAAGCACGGATGCGATGAGCGACACGGCGGCGGTTTCGGTTCCACTCAAGCTTTTCGAAAGGAAGAGCGAGACGCCTACGACCGCCATCGTCGTCATCCGGACCGCCGTACCCAAGCCCACCGCCCGCGTCAAGCCCGAGCGGATCAGGATCCCTTGCCTGAACCTGCGCCACCCGATGCACGCGCTCCAAGGGATCATGATCGTCAAGGGCACCCTCAGAACGCCCGCTACCTCGCCGGGCAAATGCAAAAGGGAATCCGTAATGACGCCATAGAGAGGCGTGAGGGTAACGAGGCCATGCACGACGGTGCACCAGGCCATCATCAACCAGGCGAACTGATTGATCACGCGGAACTTCGCGCGATCCGTGCAAAGCGTCGTGGACGTTGACAGGAGATCGATGACCGGGCTTTCGATCCAGAGGGCGAGCCCCATAAGCATGAGGAAGGCAGCGGTTTGGAGTTTTGCGTCTGGGAGTCGAGAGATCAGACCAATGGAGACCGGCGCCTCAATGGACATGAAGAGCCAAGAAAGCGCGAGTGGGAAATAGAATCGGAATATGCGGGCGCTCGTAAGCGGCGCGTCGGCGGTCAAGGGATTCAGGATACTCGGGCCGGGCCCTTGTTGCTGCGTTCCGGCTGCCTCAGTTTGTGAAGAATGTCCGCTTTGCGTACCGTTTCCACGTGAAGTATTGTAAGATGGCAGTGAAGGTTTGGAATGGCATTTCAATGCTCGGGGCGTTCACGGTTAAACTATGACAGTAGCCTTCATCGAATGCAGCTGGTTGACATCTTGCCTGGGGGAGCATCTAGGATTGTGCGGCTGTGAGCACGATGTTGCAGA
>JBKJJL010000189.1:0-2769 GCA_046597875.1 Fimbriimonadaceae bacterium
GAGTTTCGCCTTCCAGAGATGGGGCGAGTTGATTGGCGATGGCATCGGTAGGTAAGGTGCCTCGATCTTCCCGTTTCGTTCAACGATCTTCGCGTATGCGGGATCCTTCTCCATCACTTTTGTCATCGGCATCCATTCCCCTTCACCGAGGCGGAACTCAACCTTGGAAGCTGCGGTGCCGCCAAAGACGTTCGCATAGACATCCGTTGTGGCAGTATCTTCGGCGGGCACGACGTCGGGCACATACACGTTCATCTGGTGCGTCCGGGGCCGGTTTGCTGAGCGGAACTCGATCGAATACTGATTCCCGTCGAAGGCGAAAACAGAATAGCCTCTCGGGGCTCCGTCTCTCATAACGCCGTTCGGAATCCCGTAAGCGTCCGGTTCGCCGTTCCACCACGAGCCACACGTCGTCACGTTGACGAGGTGATGATGAGGCTTGGCCCCTGTGAAGCCTTCCTCCGGGCCAAAGTAGCGATGCTCCTGAAAGTGGGTGTGAGCAGCGACCGACAATGCGTACGGGCGCTTGCTGAGGACGCCGAGGATTTCCTTCTTCTCCGCAACTTCATTGAGCGGAATGTGCATCGTAACGATGACAAGCTTGTCGTTCGGGACGCGATCGAGATCCTTCGTAAACCAGTCCAACTGTTTCTTGCCGATGGCTGCGTTGTATCTTCCTCGATTGTCCGCTTGGGTCGAAGGGTGGTTCCAGTTCACGTTGTCCAACACGACGAAATGGCACTTTCCGTAATCAAATGAGTAGTAGTTTGGTCCGTAATAGCGCTCAAACGTCTCGTCGGAGTGTTCGTCGGTCTTGGCGTCGTAGTTGATGTCGTGGTTGCCGAGGACGTTGTACCAAGGGATTCCGAGCATCGCGATCGCTTGATTGTGCTCTTGAAAAATGCTGAGGTCGTCGAAAAGGATGTCACCGAGGGTGATGCCGAATCGCGCGCCTTCGGGATCCATTTTCGTGATCAGATCGTCAACCAGGAATCGGAGTTCGCGAATGTTGCGCGATTGGGTGTCACCGAAAAATAGAGCCTTGAACTGATCGGGTTCCTTCGATTTGTAAAGGGGGAAATCGATGGAACTGGGCAGCGGGCCGGTCGGCTTGACTCCGCCGAATTTGAGTTCAGGCGATCCGTTCGGCTTATGCAAATAGTAGAACTTTGGAAGTTGATTTTCGTCGACGGGGGTCATCCAACCACGCGGCTTGATGACGAAAAAGGTCGTGTCATCGTCGACCATGAGGTTCCACCGGCCCTTGCTGTCGGTTACCGCGAAGTCTTCTTGGTTTGAAACCGTGACCCCCTTGATTCCAGGTTCGCCGGCGTCTCGCTGACCATTCTTATTTTTATCTTCGAAGACAACGCCGGTTGCGGTGGTCTGAAGCGAAGCAGAAATCGGCAAGGCAGTGAGGAAGAATGACGCAAGGCAAGCGCTTCGAAACATGATCATAATGCTACCCGCCCGTGCGTAGCCAGACCGTCCCGGTCGGGCATCCTTTTTCCGGAGTCCACCGCCGAGACGGCGGTGGTACGCATGGGCGAGACGCCCATGCCACTCCCGGTCCGCTCGGCCTGCGCTCGCGCAATTCCGTTAAACTCGCCGGGTGACGCCGACGCGCGAGGAGTTCTTCAGTTTAACTGGCTTCGAGAAGGGGCTCTTTTACGTGCTTACGTTCGCTGCGTTAGGCTATGCCGCCTGGCAGATTTGGCAACGGGCCAACATTTGGAAGCAGGGCAAACCGATTACGTGGGCAAGCAATCCGCGTATTTGGGTTCGGAATGTGTGGGAGTACGTCTTGCTCCAGCGCAAGGTGCGCAGTTCGCGAAAGAAAAGCGGCGCCCCAATGCACCTGCTGATTTTTTACGGGTTCCTGTCTTTGTTTATCGCGACGACCCTGCTCGGGATTAACACGTACTCGCCTTGGAAGTTCCATAAGGGCACGTACTATCTGATTTATGAGCTCACGTTTGATTTGCTCGGGTTGTTATTGGTGGTCGGCCTCGTCTGGGCGATGGTCCGTCGAACTAAGCACGAGAAGGCAAACTTCGCCCGCCCAGAATCAAGACGTGCAGGCACTGATGAGCTGCCCGATAGGTGGGCGCTAGTGCTGCTGCTCGTCATAGGACTCACGGGCTATTGGCTCGAAGGAGCGAGAATCAGCGCAAATCCCAAGCCGTGGGATGTTTGGTCTCCCGTTGGCTACGCATTATCTTTGCTACGAAGTGAGCCCGTATCCACCGACTTGTACCGAGTCATCTGGTGGTTCCACATGGCCTGGGTGCTCGTATTCTTCGCGACCTTTCCGCGCATGCGCCTTCGCCACATCGCGATGGCGATCTTTTGCACCGCCGGCAAACCCGAGCAGCATATGGGCGAGCTCAAGCCGATCGGCATGGAAGAGGTCGAACAGACCGGCCAGATCGGGGTTTCAACTTACAAAGACTACTCTCGCTGGCACCTGATGTCGCTCGACGCCTGCATGGAATGCGGACGCTGCACGGAGGTTTGCCCGGCTTGGAATGTCGGGAAGGTTTTGAATCCGAAGAAGGTCGTTCAGGATATCCGAAGCCTCCTTTCCCCACCCCCCAGCCCCCTCCCCGCGACACAAGGCATTCGCGGAGAGGGGGAGCCCCGGACCGTCGTCGATGCGGTTAGCGAAGAAGCCCTCTGGGCTTGTACCACCTGCAATGCCTGCGTCGAAGCCTGCCCGGTGCTCATTCGCCACGTTGACCTGATCGTGGACGCTCGGAGGAACCTTGT
>JBKJJL010000209.1:0-2794 GCA_046597875.1 Fimbriimonadaceae bacterium
TATGAGAAGACCAGGCGGAATCGTTCCCCCAGGCAGAATCGGCCTCCTGATGCTCGCGGCGGCGTTGGTTCCGATTGTGCTCAAAGAAGCCAAACCCCTCGTGCGCGCTGCGGGGCGGGGGCTTCGGAAGCTAGGCGATGCCATCGTGCGGATTGCCGAAACGAGCCAGATTGATGCCAAACCGGAAGAACCCGTCGTGCCCGAGCCAGAGAACGTGGAACCAGTGGCTGCAGACGCGAAGCCAAAGCGGGGCAAGAAGCCGACGAAGACGAAGTAGGAAATCTTGGACGAGATTTCGAACCGGCAACGCGAAACTTCTTTTTGACTCAAGAACCCAAAATCAAAAATTGACGAAGAGGTACCCTGCCTTCGCCATGGCAAGAGCTATCGTGATCGTTTTGGATGGGGTCGGGGCGGGTGAAGCACCCGATGCCGCTGAGTTCAATGACCATGACCATCCCTCAACCTTGTTGCATGTTTCCGAAGCGGCGGGAGCGATCCATGCGCCCCATCTATATGATATGGGCTACCTGGCCGCGGGCGGCGCTTCCCCGGACCCGATCGGCGATTGGGTCGCCTTCGATGCGACCTATTGCCGGCTGAAGCCTTTGTCGAAGGGTGGAAAGGACTCGGTGACCGGACACTGGGAGATGATGGGCGTTGTCGTTCCGAGCGCATTTCCGACCTATCCCGAAGGCTTTCCGGCTGAACTCATGCAAGCCTTTGAATCCCGCATCGGTATTGGAACGCTGGGCAACAAGGCGGCAAGCGGTACCGCGATCATTGCGGAGCTGGGAGAGGAGCATATTAAGTCCGGGAGGCCCATCGTCTATACGAGTGCGGATAGCGTCTTCCAAATCGCCGCGCACGAGGCGATTGTGCCGATCACGCGGCTGTACGAAATGTGCCTTGCTGCCCGCGAACTCTGCGGTGTTCAGCGCGTTATCGCGCGCCCGTTTGAAGGCTCCCCCGGGGCGTTCGTGCGGACAGATCGGAGGAAAGACTTCCCCTTATCGCCGCCCGAGAACTTGGTAGACCGAATCGCGGCCAAGTTTGGCCCGGTTTTTGGCGTTGGAGTGGTTCCGGAACTGTTCGGGGGCAGGGGCTTCCTTGAAGTCAGGCGAACTCAGAACAATGCCGAACACGCGGTAATGATGGTCGACGCGATGAAGAGCGACAGCGCGTTTATTTTCGCGAATTTTGAAGATACGGACATGCGATTCGGGCATCGGAACGACCCGATCGGGTTCGCCCAGTGTCTAGGCGAGTTCGATCTGACCCTCGCCGATATCCTGCGCGAACTTCGCGACGACGACTTGCTCATCCTAACCGCGGATCACGGCAACGATCCGACGACGCCCTCGACCGATCATTCCCGCGAATACATCCCCTTCGTTCAGATTCGCAAAGGGACTGGAGTCCGAACGCGGATAGACGATCAAGACGGATTCGCAAGAGTGGGCGACGCGGTCGCGAGGCATTTGGGGACGTAAAGGGGTATTAGGTATTAGGTATTAGGTATTAGGTATTAGGTATTAGGTATTAGGTATTAGGTATTAGGGCATTAAAGAGTGTTCCCCAATACCCAATACCCAATACCCAATACCCAATACTCCCATGATCAAATTCATCGGCTCCAAACGGCTCCTCGTCCCGCGAATCCTCGAACTCGCGTGCGAACTTGAGGGTGTCCGGACCGTGTGTGATCTCTTCACCGGCACCACCCGAGTCGCCCAGGCGTTCAAGCGTGCGGGACACGTCGTTCACGCAAACGACGTCACCGCGTACTCCCACAACCTCGCTCAAACCTACATCGAAACCAACGCGACCGAGTTTCCAACGGAGGCAGCCCTGGAGGCGCTAGCCCGGCTCAACGCTCTGCCGGGTGCTGCGGGCTACTACACAAAGGCCTTCGCCCAGGATGCCTCCTACTTTCAAAAGCATAACACCGAGCGCATCGACACCATTCGTGAGGCCATCGACTCGGAAGCACCGGCACTTCGTCCCGTGCTGCTTACCGCCCTCATGCTCGCCGCGGATCGGGTGGATTCCACCACCGGGCTGCAGATGGCCTATCTGAAGCAGTGGGCACCGCGATCTCATAATGTGATGAAGCTAACCCTTCCTGAGCTCATTCCGGGTGCAGGGATCGCCACGTGCCAGGATGCTCTAACTTTGGCTCCCGAAGTTGAGGCCGATCTGGTCTACCTCGATCCACCCTACAATCAGCACAGTTATCTCGGAAACTATCACATCTGGGAAACTCTCATTCGCAATGACCGCCCCGAAAGCTACGGCATCGCGAACAAACGAATCGACTGTCGCGAGAGAAAGAGCCCTTTCAACTCTCGCCGGCACGCCAGTTCGGCCCTCGCCCACGTAATCGGTTCCTTGAAGAGTCGATTTTTGATCCTCAGCTTCAACGACGAAGGTTACGTGCTGAGAGCCGAGCTCGAAGATATTCTCGGAAAGTGGGGCAATTTTCGGTGCGAAGCCGTTCCTTTCAAGCGATATGTTGGCGCCCAAATTGGCATTCACAACCAAAAAGGCGTGAAAGTGGGTCGCGTTGGAAAGTTGCATAACCGGGAGTTCCTGTTCGTAGCGCGTCGCCACGGGTAACCTTAGGTGTCAGCAACGGCTCGCCAAGGGCGTCGAACCGGTCGTAAACAAGGCACACCAACTCATGACCGAAGTGATCATGCCCAAGATGGGCGACGGAATGGAAGAGGGCACGCTCCTCGAATGGCTTAAAAAAGAAGGCGAAGCGGTTAAATCCGGCGACATTATCGGCACG
>JBKJJL010000155.1:0-5771 GCA_046597875.1 Fimbriimonadaceae bacterium
AGATAGTACGTGAGAAGCCCCTCTTTCTTAATCAGCCCCTTCACCTTGTCCGCGATCTTCGGCGTAGCGTCCTGCGCGCCAGAGGAAACCGCGAGGAAAAGGAGGAAAACGGAAAGGCACTTCACACTCTGGATCATACACGAAGGTGGACTTGAACCTTTCCGGTCGATTCCTGTACACTAAAGGACGTGGCAAATCCGCAAATCCTGCATACGGTCTCTAGGAACCCGCTGACGGTTCTTCATGAGACCTTGCGAGTCGGGAAAACGCGTATCACTTTGGATACCGTCGTCCAGGCATTCAATGACGGGGCCTCCCCAGAAGAAATTGTCGCAAGGTTTCCTTCTCTGACGCTAGGCGAAGCGTACGCGGTCATTGCCCTCTATTTGGAGCATCGTACAGACGTGGATGCCTACATCGCTCTACGCCTAGAAAACTCGAAGCAAGCACGAGATCAAAACGCGAAGGAGTTTGGGCTAAAGGGATTGCGTGCGCGACTTCTCAGCCGGGCCCCTGAAAACACGGGGACGTGACTTGGGTGGCGAACAAAATTTCATTTCTCACGGACGAAGATTTTGATCAGCCGATCATGTCCGGCCTATTGCTGAGGCATCCCCAACTTGATGTAGTGCGCGTCATCGACCGCCTCGGTAGCGGCGCCACCGATTCAGATGTTCTGGAACTTGCTGCGTTGGAGAAACGCGTATTGCTCACGCACGACATTAGCACCATGCAAGCATTCGCGTCAGAGAGAATCTCCCTTGGTTTGCCGATGTCAGCAGTTGTCGAAATCCCTCGCGGACTTACCCGCAAGCAAGTAATAGACGATCTTGAACCAGGTGAGTACGACAATCGTATTTTGTTCTTGCCGCTAATCTGACATAGTTTTTGATCCCTCGCGGAAGACCAAATCGCTATTAGTCTGGTCTTGGGATCAAGGGATTCACCCAAGGTCCCTTCCGGGACGCCAAACCACATCACGGCCCCGCCGGAGATGAATGGGATCAACAAGTTGAAGGGGGCGAGTTCGCCCCCTTCACGACCCAATGGGCCCTAGTTAGGCAGGGTGGGCGCTTTGATCTTGTCCACCGCATCCTTGATGGCGGCAGGATCGAGCGTTTGCTCGGGGCTTGCTTCCTTGGCCTGATCGATTCGGCGCATGAGGATCGCAATCGCCCGGCGGGTCTTCTGTTCCGTCGGGGTCAAGTTTTTGTTCATGACCAAACGGGTTGTCCGACGCTCTACCTCGTCCATCGCCTTAAGAGTCTTGTCCAACCGTGACTGGATCGTTTCTCCGGCCACCGCCTGCTCGGACAGATAGGTTCGGAACTGATCCTCCAGCGCGGCCCCCATTTCATCGGCGACTGCTGGCTTATTGGGTTCAGACAACATCGCTTCGACTTGAGTCTTGTGCAGAACCAGAAACTCCTCCAGTTCCTTGATCAAATGATCAGAAGTGGTTTTAGCATGGGCCCGAAGGTCGGCTTCCACTTGATCTTCGATCGACTTCCGAAACTCGGGCATGTGCTCCAAGGCATAGTCCGGCGCCCGGCGAATCGTCTCTGGGATTTTTTCACGCATGAACGTAGCGAACTGCGGTTCAACCTCGTCCATCCGTTGGTTGACGAGGCTGGTGGTGATAACCGCCGCCGTTGTCGGCTGCAGGTTTTCCCTAAATCCGCTCGTGATGTACCCAATGTAGATGCCGACAAACAACACGGACCCAATAACGATGATGCGCATGCGAGAAAGGTTGGTACGGGTTCGAACCAGTTCGCGGTCGATATACGCTTCCGCAATACCGTCGTCGTTAACTGGGTCTACCGTCGGGGGGTTGAGTTCGCTCATCGCTTGGTCTCCTTTTTCTTATCGGGTGCCGGTTTGACGGCTGCCGCCTTCGCTTTGGGTTCAAAAACCTTCAGGTCTTCACGAACCAGATCCAGCACGAGCAGGCCCATGTGCCAATCGGCTGCCTCGCCGGTGGCCGTCTCCTTTTCGCTCGCTTCGATCTTGCGCAAGTTCTCGACGATCCGTCTCATTCGGTTGGTGTGGGGCAGCAGCAGCTCGTCCGCCACCTTGGAACCCCGGGTGAGGGCCATCTGACTCAGGCTCTGCATCAGGGCCGTCACTTGCTCTTCCTTAACGGAAGGAAACATTTCGCGAATCTTGGGCTCTTGAGCCTTTAGCGCTTGGCCAAAAGTCTGGTCGAGCACCTGCTCGGCGCGTGCGGGAACGCTCGTTTGAAGCGTTTCCACCTCCTTGAGGGTCGCCTGGGTCAACTCGGGCACCCGAGTGTTGAGCAGCGCGAACTCGGCCTGCACGAGCGGCTGCATTTCGGTGAGGGTTTGACTGGCGACCTGCTCAAGACGGGGCACCAAGTCCTTGTCCATCCCCTTTTGAAGTTCGGCGATGAAAATCTCTTGCGATGGGCCTTGTTGAACGAGGGCCCGGACCGAAGAGGTCAATAGGAAGAGGCAGATGGCGACGATCACCGCAACCGCGACAATCCCTCCCACCCGCCAAAACGTCATCTCACGACGTGTACGATCGAGTTTATGTATTTTTACGCTGACTTGCTCAGGTTCCATAGGTGCTCCTTGCAGGGCCACTGCAGTGAAACGCTCGGAAAGGGTGTCGGGGCTACATTGCTTCTGCGCAAAAATTTCCGCAAAATGACATTTCGACTGCTAAGTTCCAGATGGAATTTCCCCTCAGACGAAAAAACGAATCGATGCAATAACCCTACCTCCATCCCCGTTCACCAATCTAGTGTAGTCCATTCCAAACGAAAGGATCACTAACGACTGGAAATTGAAGAAAAATTGAAGAAAACCAACTTAACTTCGTCAGTTCCCATTCTATCTCGTACTGCCTTCAGCGTGTTCTGAAGTAAGCGCGATCGCCACTCCTGCCTCATACCGCGGCTGACATCTAGCGAGGGCAGGATCATTCCGCATCCACCGCACGCCCCCAACCCCCTAACAGAAATAGGGAGAGGACGCTGTCCCCTCCCTTACCGCTTTCTGCCTTACGGGTTCAGGTTCAGCAGCGCGCGTGCGCCCTTATTTCTGAACAGAGCCCACACCGCGATTGAGGCGGTGTCGGGGTAGGGTTTCGTCGTGACCGCGAAAGTTCCGCTTGTCGCGCCCGCGGGGACGAACACGAAGCTCGGAACTTGGACCAAACCCGGGACACCCGAGGCGAGCGTTACGTTGATGCCACCTGCTGGAGCAGGTCCATTTAGCGTGAACGTGCCAAGCGACCCTTGACCCGCCGTAACGGTGTCCGGGTTCAAGGTGACCGAGTTCGGCACCGGAGCTCGAACCACGATCGTCTTCGAAACGGTGACCCCGTTTGCGGTTCCCCGCACGGTGTTCGTCGTATCGATTGCAACCGGAATCGTGTTCACCGTGAACACTGCGCTGTACCTTCCTGCGGCGGCGGTTGCCGTTGTCGGCACGATCACCGCGCTCCCGATCTTGGAGATCGCGATCGACATTCCACCCGCTGGCGCCGCGCCGTTCAAGTAGACGGCTGCGGTAGCCGACTGGCCTCCTGTGAGTGAACCAGGGAAGATCGCGATGGACGTTGGCGCATTTTCAGGGATGCTAAACGTGCGCGAGTTCGAAGTTCCGCCACCTGGTGCAGAGTTCACAACCCGAACGCTTGCAGTTCCCGGAACGGCCAAATCGGCCGCGGTCACCAAGACGTTCAGCTGCGTTTTGCTGATGAACGTTGCGCTTCTTTGAACCCCCTTCCAAGATACGCGTGAACTGCTCACGAAGCTGTTACCCGTGATGACCATCGTGAACGGCCCCGAGCCCGCGGGGCGAGCATTCGGGCTGATTGCCGAAATGATCGGAACCGGATTGTTGATGAAGAAGTCGGCTTGATTCGATGATCCGCCACCTGGAGAAGGCGAAACGACCTGAATCTTAATCGTCTGAGCAAAGGCGATGTCGCTTGCCCCGATCGCTGCCTGAAGCTGGGTCGGGCTCACGAACGTGGTTGGTCGTTCTGCGCCGTACCAAAGCACCTTTGAGGTCAGGGCGAAGTTATCACCGTTGACGGTCAAGGTGAAGTTGTTGCCACCGGCCAGAACGGAGTTCGGGCTGAGGGAGGTGATCGTTGGCGGATTTGTCGCTTCCGCCGTGACCGTAAAGTTCGCATTAGAAATGTCAAAGAAGCCGCTTCCTGATGCACTCTCAACGATAATTCGGGCTTGGGTTGTGCCTACATTGGGAACGAAGATGGTTGCGCTGCCATCGTTTGGCGTGTTCGCTAAAACGACCGTGGCAGTGCCATTTCCGTAGCTGGTTCCACCATCTTCAGAGAAGAGGATGTTGACCGTGGGGGCCGTGCTGCCGCCTACGTCCCAGGTAATGGCTTGCTGAGAGTTTCCACCCCAGTCTTCTGTACCCAGGTTAGGCGCAGTCACCACGAACGGAGCGCCCGCAACGGTGACGAGCATGTCGTCCATGTTGTGCGCGCCGCCGCCGGGGCGATTGTCCCGAACGGACACTCGGAAGTTCATGGGGCGATCGTTGCCGGGGAGCGTTTCCCATCGATCGGTCGCCCCGGAAACAACGGTCGCCATCTTCGGGAATATCCGCGTGGCCGAGGCTGACGGGCTGATGGACCGGAAGAGCGGTGTCGTCTGGTCATCGTGGCCCCAGTCGAAGGCTTCCCAACAGTATGTCAGCGCGTCGTTGTTCGCATCGGTCGCGGTTGCGGTCAGTTTGAACGGAGTGTTTCGAGGGATCGTGATGTCGGCATTGGCATTGACGACCGGCGTGGCATTGCCATTGTTGGCTTCCACGCCACCCGAGGCGGGATCGTTGCGATGGGCGACGATCTGATCGAGGTTATGCGTGTGGAAGTACGCATCGGAGTGGGGCTGAACATCATCGCCGCCGCAGATTCCCGCGTAAGCCATGATCGTCGTTCCCGAGCCAGGCTCGTAAGAATGACCGTCCTCGGCTCCGCCGCCGCAGTCGTTAAAGGTGTGTCGTCCACCCCATTGGTGGCCCATTTCGTGAGCGACGAAGTCGATATCGAAGTCGTCGCCGACGGGGGCTGGTAATCCGGTAACGCCTCGGGCTTTTTGGCCCGTGATGCCAACCGAGTTGAGTGAGGCAACGCCTCCACCGCCGGTGGAGAAAACGTGGCCCATGTCGTAGTTCGCGTCACCGACCGTCGCGTCGGTTTCGGTTTGGTTCTCGCCGAGCATGGTGAATCCGTTATCGTTCGTGTAAGGGTCGGCATTGGGATCCGTCCACGCCTTTGAGTAGGTCATGTTTAAACGGATCGCCGCATCGATCTCGTAGACCGAGTTCATGCGGTTGACGCTCGTCACGATGGCGGCCAACGCAGGAGTCTCACCCCCGTGAAACACCGTGTATTCACCGGTCGCGTTCATTGCAAGGCGATACGTCTTGATGGTCCCTCCCACGGCGAGGGTTCCAAATCTGAAGCCGTTACGACCTGATAAACCGGGGAACTCGTTGTCTTGCGTCAGACATTGGAATGTCCGGGGCATAAGGTTATCGCGTCGGAAATAGCTAAAAACAGCGTCTTGAGCGCCGCGCTTTACGGGCTCGATCACGAATGATTCTCCATTCGTGGATCGAACGAAGCCGTGGAAACCATTCGGACCCAAGTCGAGGCGACCGGTCTCATGACGATTTGCGACACCCTGCACGGCGTACGTTTTGACTCCGACTCGAGTCGCAATGGATTCCGCCAGGATCGGCGATTCGCAAATTCGGAAC
>JBKJJL010000192.1:0-4471 GCA_046597875.1 Fimbriimonadaceae bacterium
CATGAAAAAGATGGGAAAAATGACCGGAGACCCAGACCGGGACTTCGCTTCGATGATGGCCGAGCACCACAAGTCCGCGGTCGATATGGCCAAGCTTGAACTCAAGTACGGCAAGAACGCCGAGCTTAAGAAGATGTCGAAGGCCATCATCAAGAGCCAATCCGAAGAGATCGTGATTCTGCAAAAGCACGCAAAGATGAAGCACTGAGCCCTGACTTTTCCGAGCGCTTATAACGTTGGCCGCCCCAGGAAGGTCGGCCGGGATGCGCGCAACTCCGCAACCGACTTTCCCGATCCCAAAGGGATCAAAGAGCTTAGCCGCGGGTCAATAGACCCGGGGATTCATGACCCACCCGAGACGGGGCACCCTGGCGGGGTGCCATCTACCCGGTTCCGATTCGGCACCCCGCCGGGGTGCATGCGGTTGCGCCGGGATGTCCTTCGCCGTCTTCCATGGAGGGAACAGGTGCAAGTAGAGGCGCGATGACTGTGGGCAGGCCATTTCACTCGCTTCCAGATCCGTTGCTCCAATCACGAATCCGCTGAACAAGCTCTATGGCTCGAATTGTCTTGCCGTCGGGGGCTCGAAACAGCATCCGGCTGGAGATAGCAAAATGATCATTGCCGGACCGGACATCCCATACGGTCTTGCTTGAGCCGACTTTCTCTTCCGAGAAGGAAAGGTTCTTTCGAGCGACAACAGCGGTCGAGCCTTTGCTCTCCCAGTATGCGTTGTCTGCCGCAAGCTTGAGGGTTGCAAAACGGCCCCTCATCAGGAGTGCTCCACCGGCAATCACGGGAAGAAGAGCAATCGCTGCAAATCCAAGGCATCCGAGCTTCGCTTTCCACTTCATCTCTCGGTTCGCAACGGTTACCACCAATAGGGGCAGAATCAGAACCGCGGGCAACCATAGAACTAGTTGCTGATCGGACACTCCCAGGAGAATGAGACCACCAATAACCGCGAACATAAGCACCCCCATACCAATGTTCCAATAGCACCCGTTCGGGTTGCTGTCTGTATTTCGCCGAGTTGCAAAGAAGAAGAATATAAGCGGCACGAAAACCAGGGCCATCTTGCCGAATTCGAAACTCTCCATACCGATGCCTTCGTATGTTCCCATTACAGCGCCTCCCTATGCGCGATCACCATCAGCGTCGATGACCAGCCCGTTGTCACGTGTCGTTGTCACGTAGGCCGCCTGATAGCGACGCTCCTCGGGAGGCTGGGACTCGGTGAGGTTTCAAAAAGTCAGCCATGGTGCAACGTTCTTACCTCATCGGTCAATGTTTTTGCGACCTTCCCCGATCCCGAAGGGATGATAGACCTTAGCCCCATGATCGAAGATCTGGGGATTGACGGTCGTCCCCGAATGGGCACCCTGAAGGGGTGCCAGAAACCTGGGACTGAGGGCCATATTGTGGCACCCCGCCGGGGTGCATGCGGTTGCGCCGTGATGTCCCCGGGTCGATCGGAGTCGGCCACGGGGCTAAGATCTGCCACCCCTCCGGGGTGTTGTGGCCGTCGGTAGCCTTTCCCGCGTCCAAAAGACCTCGGCGATTGGCACACGCTGCCCAATCCCGGCGCGAACGCCAGCCGCTTGCTCTCGTTGAGCGGCCCGCACCGTGAAGAGAGCCCCGCCGCCCTTCGTCTTCTTCTTGGATGTTGTCGCTCGCCGCCATTTGAGCATCGCTGGTCAGCACTAGATAGTTCGAGTCTGCCCCCCCCAAAAAAAGGCGATAGGTTGTGCTTGATGACGATCATTGTGTTGCCTTCCGCCGTTAGGCGGTGCAGGCCTCTGCTTCATGTCGACAAGTTAGCTCGACGAACCTCGATGATCACGTAGTCGCCTGGTTCCGGCTGGGTCTGCTGGCATACTTTGCAGAGACGGAGCGCCGAATCGAAATCATCAATCAGGCAGTAGCGGTTGACCTGAAACTCCCCTGCGTACCCGTTGCAGGAAAGCGGGGAGCATCCCCAGCAGACCTGCAGATCGAACTGCACAACATCGAACCCGATCGGTTTGAAACTGGGATCAGGGCCGTTGGTAGGGAGCCGCTCGCCAGTTGGCAGGAAGACATCGAAGTCTAGGAAAACGGGTGCTCCATCGGAATCAAAACTGCCAGGATAGAGCGAAAGCGCGAAGGGCTCATACTCTTGCCTGAGCTGAGGATCGGCAGCAGCTATTGCCGCTTCGGGAGTTGAGTAGAATCTTACGCGATTGAAGTCGAAGTAGGCATCCCCTGATTCCGGTGATGCTCCTTCCGAGATGCAGTCCGACACGCTACATATTTCAACGACTGGCGACGTCCAATCGACGCCTTCCCGTTTCGGCACATAGATTCGCTTCGGATAATAACCCAGAAAGACCAATTGGGGGGAGGGTGGCATTCTTACGCAAATTCCTTTGCACCCGGGTCAGGACATTTTTCAGACATCGCCCCGTACAGTTTCATTCCACGGCCTCGTCGGGCGGGACTTTGAAGCCCACCTCGAAGATGTCCTCCACCGGATGGCTCCCGAGGGCAGCGGCCGCGGCCAGATGGTTTGGCGCGTGGATGATGATGGCTTCCACGCCTTCTCGTATCTCTTCAGGGGTAAACCTTTCTGGATAGAGGTGGACGGCCACGATGAAGGCCGCATCCGAACTCCAATCGGATAAGTGGAATGCGATGTCGTAAGCCTTGTCGCCGTACTCTCTCTGAATGGCATCCTCAATCTTGGCTCTCACCACGACAGCGCTTCGCGTCGGACTGATGTTCTTCCGTCGCTCGCCAGCAAAGGCGAAGATCTCGTGGGTCTTGTCGTCCGCATCTCGCTGGAAGCCGTCCATAGTAGATACCCTCCCCCTAACTATGCGCGATGACCATCAGCGTCGTAGACCAGCCCGTTGTGAGCACGGGATCGTGTACCGCCACCTTGACCGCGAATTTTTGGGCGAACGAGACCAGCTGGGTCTCGTTGACGTTCAAAAAGTCAGCCATGGTGCAACGTTCTTACCTCATCGGTCTATGTTTTTGCGACGCGAACATAGACCGGCGCCGTCTGGATCCCATAATAGGGCTTGGATAACTCCTCCTTCATCGATCCCGTTTGCGGAATGACCGTCACCCCCGCCGACTCGGCCGGGTCTTTCGAGCACGAGGGAACCACGTACTATTTTTGCAGCAAGGGCTGTCTGGAGAAGTTCCGGGCGGATCCTGGGAAGTACCTAAATCCGGAACCCCTCGCCTCCCAGCCCGGAACGCCCCACCCCCTAGCCCCCTCCCCGTCGGGAAAGAAGTGGACCTGCCCGATGCATCCCCAAATCGTGCAGGACAAACCTGGGAGCTGCCCGATTTGCGGCATGGCGCTCGAACCAATGGACGTGAGCCTCGACGACGAGAACCCCGAACTGGTGGACATGACTCGGCGGTTCTGGATCTCGACCGTCCTCTCGATTCCGCTCCTCGTGGCGATCATGCCGCACCTGTTTGGAGTCGACATCGCGAAGTGGATACCTCATGGCGTTCTCGGGTGGACGCAGTTCGCTCTCGCCACTCCGGTCGTGCTCTGAGGCGGGTGGCCGTTCTTCCAGCGGGGCTGGGCGTCGGTCGTCAATCGCAGTCCGAACATGTTCACGTTGATCGCGCTGGGGACGGGGGTGGCTTGGATTTATAGCGTGGTCGGTGTGCTCGCGCCTCAGATCTTTCCACCGTCATTTCGCAACAAGATGGGCGGGGTGGACTTGTACTTTGAGGCGGCGGCGGTCATCACGACGCTCGTGCTGCTGGGACAAGTTTTGGAGCTTCGGGCCCGCAGCGCGACCAGCAGCGCGATCCGCGCTCTGCTGGATCTTTCACCCAAGCAGGCTCGGGTGGTCCGAGACGGACAAGAAGAAGATATTCCGCTAGAACATGTACATATCGGTGACGCTTTACGCGTTCGCCCCGGAGAGAAGGTTCCTGTCGACGGCATCGTCATTGAGGGGCGGAGCTCAGTTGACGAGTCCATGATCACCGGCGAGCCGATGCCGGTGCAAAAGGCCGAGAACGACAAAGTGACGGGCGCGACCGTGAACGGAACCGGCAGTTTTTTGATGAGGGCGGAACGAGTTGGCAGCGAGACCCTGCTCGCTCAGATCGTCAAGATGGTCAGCGAAGCCCAGCGTTCGCGCGCGCCGATTCAGAAGTTGGCGGACACCGTCGCGGGCTTCTTCGTGCCCGTGGTCGTCGTCATCGCGATCATTTCATTTGTCGTTTGGGCAATGTTCGGCCCCCCACCCGCGATGGCGTACGCGGTGATAAACGCGGTGGCCGTCCTGATTATCGCTTGCCCCTGCGCGCTCGGCCTGGCGACACCGATGTCGATCATGGTCGGCACAGGTCGCGGCGCCCAGGCGGGGGTGCTCATCAAGAGCGCGGAATCTCTGGAGGCGTTCGAGAAAGTCGATACGCTGGTCGTCGACAAGACCGGCACGCTCACCGAGGG
>JBKJJL010000048.1:0-29625 GCA_046597875.1 Fimbriimonadaceae bacterium
CTTCCGCCCAACAAGTCCGCCTCGTGCAGAACTTTTATGGCACCTACAAGATCGTTACCGAAAGTGCAAAGAGCGCGAAGTTGAATGCGGGGCAAAGGCAGTGGTCGCTCCAAGTCCCGGCGGGAGGAGAGGTCAAGTTGAGTGTGCTTGCCGAGTTCTAATATAAAAAAGGCCCCCTCGATTGGGAGGGGGCTGATGGGTTTGATGGGGTGTTTAGGGAGGACTCCCTACCTCTTCTGACTGTCGGTCATTGCTCGGTGTTCCGATTAGCCTATTCGATGTCGCCCGGGAGTGAACTCCCCGGAAAGCCCGCGCCACTTGAAGTTAAAGGGGACGGGGCTGTCGATCTCGAACGTTTCGTTTTCGTACTTCACTTGGAGGTTTCCGTCTCGGTGGGCGATGTTGGCATCGAAGCGTTTGAGGTCGCCGGGGTGGGGCATGATCTGGGCTTTTTTCCACGCGGGGGCGATGCTGGTGACACCGGCGACGATCTGGAAGAACCCAAGGATCGGGTGAGCGGACCAGGCGTGGCAGTCCGAGCGGGTGGGCTCGGGGTTCTCGGCAAAGGTGGTGAGGCCGTTTTCGATTTGCTCTTTCCAGGGTTGGAGCTCGTCCATATAGGCCCTATCGGTCGTATTGGA
This sequence comes from Fimbriimonadaceae bacterium, assembly GCA_046597875.1. Lineage (GTDB taxonomy): Bacteria > Armatimonadota > Fimbriimonadia > Fimbriimonadales > Fimbriimonadaceae > JANJUB01. The sequence goes on from JBKJJL010000048.1 coordinate 642, forward strand.
CCTATGCTCAGGAGCCCCGAACATCGCAAGGTGCTTGTAATAGCTAAAGTAATACGTACACTTGGCCGCATTCGCGGCGGAGAGGGCTTCGGTGGGCCAGGGGTCGGGGTCTTGGCCAACGAGCATCTGCGCGCATCTGAGAAGGGCCTCGGCATGCTCTGTAGGCTCCCATGAGTGGTCTTCGGGGTCTGCAACGAGGCCACCATTGAATACGAGCCGCTTAGCGTGGTCCTTGTATTCTCTGCGAGCATTGGCGAGGGCTGGATTGAGGTTATCTTGATGCCCTGTGCAGCTGAACCTGCGATTTGTGGACAACATGGAAAGGAGAAGAGTTAAGCGGTGAAGGGTTGCGTTTTCTCCATCCGGAGGAACACCCCATTTCCACTCGGGAACCCAATCCGCGAACTGCCAGAACTTAAATGGAGTTGGTTCCCCACCAAAGGGCCACCTAAGCAACTGCATGATCGCTACGCACACCGATGATGCAATCCCAGTTTGCGGTTCCATGCCCGACGATTCTGAGTTGTCATAGAGCCACTGGTCGTACTCCATCATCACCCACCACAAACTGAACGGCGGAATGACCTGCGTCTGCCGACTCGGATACCGCGACTGGGTCAGCCCGTTCTCCATCAGTGACCAGCCGATCTGCTCGATGCAGTTCCTTTGCAGCCGCCGATCCTTTCCTAGGTAGTAGCCGATCAGCGCCTGAATGCGAGAGTCCCCAACGTATTGCAGTTGCTCGTAATAGGGACAATCGAAATACGTTTCCCCCGCGCAACGCTGGGCAGTGCGGACGGAGACATCCCAGATCGGCTTGACCCAAGGGTCATCGGCCTCGAACGACGATTCAACCGCGTAGGGGTAGCCGGTTTCGTACATCTGAATGTTTTTGACAAGAGGTCCGGGCTCCCCCTCTCCGCGAATGGTTTGTGTCGCGGGGAGGGGGCTGGGGGGTGGGGTGGAGGAGATTTCGATGAATCGGAAGGTGCGCCACCAGAGGGGCTCGAACACGTCATCTCCCCCGCTCAGAATGAACTTGTCCTGGTATCCGCGAAGCTCCTTGCCCTCGGTTTCGTTGCGATTACCCTTGTCCTGCGTGCCGGGAATCCACATAGATTCGGCATAGGTCACCCGAACTTCCGTGCCTTTTTCTCCGGAAACAAAGAAGCGAGGATATGCGCAGAGAAGCTCGCCGAAGTCGAGGATTTGGCCGGAAGGTTGAATCCAGACCCTTGCGGGTTCCTGCTTGCGCAACTCGTACTTCTGAGGCGGCAGAGTTGCGGGAATAAGCATCCACGGCGTGCCGCCGCCGGTCGCGCCGCGATCTTCGGCTTGACAAATGACGTGCGGCGTCCTCCATTCGAGAGACTTGGGTGAAAGCGGTAGGTCGTTACCCCACCCCCCAGCCCCCTCCCCATCCGGAGATGGAGAGGTAGCGCCCGTTCCTTCGATAATCTCCCCTGGCCCGACGTCAATGTAGAACTCCCCGCCGCCGCTGTGCATCATCTCGAAGTCCCAGCCGGGGACGCGGGCGACCTGCCATTCGCTGGGGGTAGAGAGTCCGAACTCCCCCTCTCCGCGAATGTCTTGTGTCGCGGGGAGGGGGTTGGGGGGTGGGGTGAAAAGGCTCTCGACTACGAACGCCGTCCGTACCGTGTGCTGCGCCATGGGGGCCAACCAGCCGAAGTTCCAAACGAGGGCAACGAGCTCGTTTTCACCATCCACCATATACGGAGCGAGGTCGTAGGTGTCGTAGAACCAGTGCCGCTCGTCGCCGCGTTGAGGGCCGGTGCCCACAAGGCGGCCGTTGCAGTACAGCTTGTACCGGTTGTCGGCGGACACTCGGATACACCCCACCCCCCGGCCCCCTCCCCGCGACACATCGCATTCGCGGAGAGGGGGAGTGAACTCAAAGACTCGCCGGAACGAGAAGACGCCTAGGTCTTGTCGAGGGTCGTATGCGTAGGAAATCCATTTTGCGTTCCAGGCTTCGGCCATGCCCGAAACTTTACCGTTCCTGGGAACAATCTGGAGCCCAGGCCGCTTTTCATTACAGTTGGGATGCAATCACACGGCATAATCCAACGTAGGAGACTTCTAGATGTTGCTTCCGCTCGTCTTTGCTTTACTCACCATGAACCTCAATGCTGAACCTCCCAAGAAGGAGTCCCTTGTCGTCGGTGCCGGATGTTTCTGGTGCGTGGAAGAGTTGTTCGAACAGCTCGTTGGAGTCGATAGCGCCGAGTCCGGATATGCGGGCGGGCACACCAAGAACCCGACTTACAAAGAAATCAGCGGTGGCGATACGGGTCACGCCGAAGTGATCAAGATCACCTATGATCCGTCCAAGATTTCCCGTAAGGAGTTGCTCACAATCTTCTTTACGGTCCACAATCCGACGACGCTTAATCAGCAAGGCGGCGACATCGGGACCCAGTACCGGTCGGCGGTTTTCTATAGCAACGACGCCGAGAAAGCGCTGGCGCAAAGCGTCATCAAAGAGATTACGAACGCCGGAATCTGGAAGGACAAGATCGTCACGACCCTGGAACCTCTGACGGACTATTATGTCGCCGAGGATTACCATCAGGATTACTTTAAGAAGTTCGAGAAAGCGTCAGCGGCAGAACGCGGGATGATGAACGCGGGTTACTGCCAAGTCATCATCGCCCCCAAGGTGTTGGAGTTCAGAAAGAAGTTCGCTAGCCGCCTGAAAGGCGGTTGAGCGCGATACAATAGGCTATGCCTCGCTACGTTCGACTCGGCCAACTTCCCAAGCAGCGCCACACTCAGTTCCGCAAGCCCGACGGCGGGCTTTACGCGGAGCAACTTTTCGGCACGCGTGGATTTAGCGGCCCGATGTCGCTGATGTACCACATCAACCTCCCCACCGAGGTCAAATCGTGGGAAGACAGGGGCCCCTGCAAGCCCGAGTTCCTTGATGACGAGGCTTTGCGGCACCGGCACCTGAGAACCGGTCGAATGACACCAAAGGGCGACGCGATCAGCGGGCGCGTTTGCATGATGGGCAACAGCGACGTGCTGTGGTCCAACGCGGTCGTCGCGGAGCAGATGTCTCACTACTACAAGAACGCGGAGGGCGATGAGTGCCTTTTCATCCACGATGGCGAAGGCGAGTTGCAGTCGATGTTCGGCACGGTTCCGTTCTCCCCGGGCGACTATCTGGTCATTCCCAAGGGTGTCATTTACCGGTTAGAGTTTAAGAGCTTGCCGGTTCGAATGTTGATCATCGAGAGCTCGGGCCCCATCGAGATCCCGCGGCGGTATCGCAACGAACTCGGCCAGTTGTTAGAGCACGCTCCTTATCAAGAGCGCGATATTCGTCCGCCGCATGAGCTGGTAACGATCGATAAGCGCGAAGATACGCAGGTGCTGATCAAGGCTCGGCAGCGGTACACGATGTACACGTATCCGTTCCACGTGTTCGACATCGTCGGGTGGGACGGTTACGAGTTCCCCTACGCTTTTAGCATCCACGATTTCGCGCCGATCACGGGCAAACTGCACATGCCCCCACCCATTCACCAGACGTTCCAGGCTCCGGGCTTCGTGATCTGTTCGTTCTGCCCACGGATGCTGGATTTCCATCCGCAAGCGGTGCCGGTACCGTACAACCATTCGAACGTGGACTCGGACGAGGTTTTGTACTATTGCAACGACAAGTTCGGTTCTCGCAAGGGAATCGAAGAAGGTTCGATCACGATGCATCCGCTGGGGATTCCGCACGGGCCGCAGCCGGGGGCGGTAGAGGCGGCGATCGGGGCGACGAAGACCGAGGAGTTAGCGGTGATGGTGGATACGCATCGTCCGTTGATGCTGACGAAGGACGCGCTCGCGATCGAGGATCCTGAATACTGGAAGAGCTGGCAAGTGCGGGTGAACGCGCCTCCCGGAACGCCGCATTCGACTGGGGAATGACCTCGGATCTTGGGACTTTAGGGCGGGCCAAACTCAAAGCATTCGATAGGATGTCCGGATTAAATGCTCTTTCTGGCCTGGAATGGCATGTTTCTTGTTGGGCAATCGCGCTCATGCGCCGTGTATTCCTGATTTTGCTAATGGCAACTGTCCATTCATTCTCGATTGGTCAAGAGCCGCCCCCTAATGCTAGCGGAGGCTGTTGGGTGCCGGGTCTAAATGCCACGATGCCAAGCTATTTTAGCGGAACGCTCAATGTGGCGTCGGGCATGGCATATTGTTATGGGCCGCCACCTGGAAACGAGGGGCCAACCTACTTTGTCAATGCCAAACTCATTATCCAAGGTGGGCTCGCCGAATCGGAGGATCTGGGGGAGGTGGTCAAGGAGTTCAACTACATTCCCGGAGAGCCAGTCACTGTGCACACGGCGCTCAGTGCGGCGTTCGATTCCACCCACTTTCCGCATGGCTCAATGGTACGTATCATCTTTGAAGCTACTGATAATTTCGGAAGGCTTTACACGGATCGCACGGCCCGAATGGTGAAGAACCGGGCCCTGATCATGAACCATCCGTTCGAAGATATCAGCCCTATAACCCGATGGATGACTCAAAGCTTTGACGTGGTGATGGAGCATCTAACTCAGAAGGCAGCCCAATACGATTATGCAAAGTATCAGCAGATGTATCTCACGGGTTCTGGATGGGGACCCCAATCTGTGGCAAACAACCTTCCCAATACCACATTCATGTATGTTAATTCCCATGGATCTTCAGGATCTCATCAAACGGGTCAGGCTGATGGAGACGGCGGGTTCCTATCGATGTATGCGCAATACATTACACCGAACCAGAGTTACTTCGATCTGCTCGTTCAGAACACTGGGGCTGGGCTTCCCCCGTTCAACTCCACCAACACTCCGCCGATACACATAACCTTCTTCGACACCTGTGTCACGATGCAGAGCGATGACATGGAGTTGTTACTGTTTCCGTATATGAATCAGTTTGCGGGAACAATCCATTTTGAGAAGAATCAAGCCGTAGCCGGCTGGACTTGCTATACGCAAGCGACGAAGAGCAGATTTACAGCTGATCACCTTGTCAACGCATTAGCGAAGGGCTACACGATTGAAGACTGCCTGGCGATATTGAGGGAGAAGATGGAGTTATTCGATGTGCAGGTGAGCGACAATATGTACCTTTCGCCACTCAGGCCCGTCGTACCTGAAGACTTAAAATACTTTGGTGATCGCTACGCTCGCGCAGCATCGGTGTATACTGGCACAAACGAATGGGTCGCTGGTCGATGGTACAACTAACTTTACTTACGTGCTCGCTCACGCTCGTTGCAAGTTGCGCAAACGAGCAAGTAATTTCTGACCAAGAGGCGAAAAAGAAGGCGATCGCGACGGCGAAAGCGCTTAAAGTACCTATCGTCCCTGCGGAAGTGTTCGTTCGCTCGGATCGTGGGGTGTCGGTAAGAGTCGGAGAGTACACGTTTCTCTTCATAGGAGCGGATGGCACCCTCCGTAGCATAAACAACCGATCCAGTAATGCTTTGAGCTCCGCTTCAAGGCCGCTGCGTACACCTGAGGACGCTTGGAAAGCTGGAGACAGAGTTATCAAGGCGCTAAACCTTCCAGACTATCCCAGACACGAGTTTGGAGCACGGCCGGGTTGGAAGAATGTAAATCCAAACTTAAGGTATTGCACGTACAAAGTGGTCGTTGATGGATATCCGTCCGATGATTTCGGCAACTGCATTTCAATGACTTTTGACACGAATACGGGTCACCTCGGGAGTCTCCACATAGGGGCCGGCTATTCCTACAATCGACCCAAATCCAAGATAACTGGAGATAGGGCGGTTGAGTTAGCTCGATCCCAGGCAGGTGGCAGCAGGTCCCTTCTGAAGAAACCCCTCCTCACGTATGCTTTGGCCGATCAAGATGTTTCCAATGTCGCGGCGCAGAGAGTCAGGAACAAACAGATGCGCTTGGTTTATCGTGTCGTGCTGAAGGGTGTCACTGTTGATGTCGATGCGGAAACGGGTGATATTCTGATGGTTGGATACCACAAAGGTTAGGACTTCTGAGGATTTTAGGGTCGGGATTGCAGCATTTTTTCTCGATTGGCTTGCGTTTCGCACTCACTTCCCTGCGGCAGCTTTGTCGTCGGTAGGCTTGTCCGTCGACGGCGCGAGGGTTCCAGTTGAACCCGTTGCTGCGGCTTTGTCGTCGCTCGGTTTTTCGGCACCTGGAGGGGTCGCGGTTGGTGAGGCGGCGGTGTCGCCTTCTGCCTTCGCGCCACAGCCAACGAGGGCGCCCATAACCGAAGCAAGGACGATAAGGGAAGTTAGTTTCTTCATGTGTCTTCTGACTAGCAACGCGCGAGGGGGGCTTAAAGTTGCGTGGCGCTCGAAAACTGGTTCTTTACGTCTTCGATAACGGATTCGGGCATGTCCACTTCAACCATCCGCCACTTCTTCACCGGAAAAATGAGCCATTTCGTCCCGTTCTCTTTGGCGAAGGTGATGGTGACCTCGCTTAGGGTGGTTCCAATCGGCGGAAGGCTCACGGCCAGCCGAACTGGACTTACAATCGTGGCTGAGTTGCCGGTGATGTTGGGAGTGGGATTTTCGATTTCGACGTTCGGCCTGAGATCCTTGATCGTCTTCGAGATGTCGCCGGTGCCGTACTTCATGCCATTGACGGCGAACCTTTGACTGATGAACTCAAGAACGCCGCCAGGGCGGCCTTCTTTGCTCGCGAGAACCGCCTCATCGAGCGCAGCTTTGATCATCTGTTCGTCGCTTTGGCCACCGAACAGCCCGGATGCGAACGCACCGCCGAAAAACACGACCAGAACCGCAACCGCGGCGAGGATCACCTTGACTTGCTTGCTCATAACTTCACCCCCCGGACGTTCGCTACGTCTTTCGCCATCTGCTCCTTGAGCGCTTCCAGGTCATCAAACTTGACCTGATCGCGAAGCTTTCGCTGCACTTGCAGTGTGATGGACGTGCCGTAAAGCGATTCGCCCTTGTAATCCAGTAAATACGCCTCGATAGATCGCGATGTCGCGTCGATGGTCGGGCGTCCGCCGATGCTTATTGCGGCCTCAAACGACCCTCTTTCGGTAACCGCACGTCCCGCATAAATGCCGTCGGCGGGGGTTACCTGCGCGTACGTTCGAGCTAGATTCGCGGTCGGATATCCTAACTTTCGGCCCAGTTGAGCGCCGTAGATAACGGTTCCATCGATCGCAAATGGGTGGCCGAGCAAGGTGGCGGCCTGCTCCATCTGGCCTTGCTGGATCGCCCTTCGGATCGCCGAGCTGCTCACTCTGGCCCCTCCTATCTCGAATGGAGCGATGACCTCGGTTTGAATGCGTTCTCCTAGCCACTGGGTGTTGCCAACTCGATCATGTCCAAACGCGAAGTCATGGCCGACAACCACGAGATCGGCATGAACGGCGTTTATCATGACGCGGGCAAAGAAATCTTCCGCCGAGGTATCCGCCAGGGCGCGATCGAACGGCAACACGAGCGCTAGGGAAACTCCAAGCTCCTGAAAACGAGCGAGATTTGAACTCAGTGAACCCACCGCCGGCGGGCATCGCTCGGGGGCGAGGGTGGCGGCGGGATGACGATCGAAGGTAATGACGACGGAGGGGAGCCCCCGATCACGAGCGCGTTCAACGGTTGTTGAAATGACTTGACGATGGCCCAGATGAACGCCATCGAAGGTGCCAATGCAAGCGACGGATCGCGTCCACTCGACTTTGAGGAGATCCAGGCCGACGTGAACCTGCATGAGGTTCTAGGATACCGGGGTCTTGAGGTTTCGAAAGTGGGTGAGTTCAAGTGCGCCCCAAGTGGCGCAAAAGAGACCCAGCAGGATTGCCGGGCTTAGCCATAGGGTCGCAGGTACGAGTTGTTCGTGGACGGCGGTGGTCGCGTTGGGAGTCGTGAGCATGGCTTTCGCGCAAAACAAAGTCAGCGAGACAAAGAGCGCGGGCAGCGTGAAAGTGCGGGGTCTGCGCATGGGCCCGTCACCGACGAGAGCGGGAATGGCGATCACGAGCAAGATCAGGCCAAATGCGGCGCAGCTAGGGGCGGCGAGACCGACAGCGATGCTTGTGGCGTTCAGATTGGTACCCCGGAGCATCCAGAGGACGAGCAATGCGGCGATCAGGACGCCGGTGAACGCGGCATCAGCTCCTATTCCGAATCTGCGTGCCACGATTCATTGTACTTGCGAGAATGCTTGGAACCCAGCAAAGTTACCAAGAGTCAAAAAAAGAACCACTAGATGGGCATATTTGCCTGTATAGTATAGGAGGAGGCATTCATGCGCAAGCTATTTTTGCTCACATTGGCGCTCAGCGCCGCCCTAGTCAACGCTCAAGAGCCCGTTCGAGGAACTATTGACCTCAAATTCGGCTGGGTGAAACAGGCCGATGGTACTAAAAAACTGGTTAATGGCCTAAAGCTCAACTGCATCGCTTACCCGATACAAGCGGTCCCTTTTAAACCTCTCGGTCGTGTCGAGAGGCTTAGCGCGATGCAAAAGTTAACTCGAGCCGTAAAAAACCCATTTGGGAGGTTTGGTTCCTCCCGTCCCGGGCCGTTGGCGGCCGACATTCAGGTCTATCGCAACGAGTCCACCACTGAAGTCGGGGGAATCGTTGATCCGGAACAGTTCGTTAATCCGAGTTCGCTGGACGACGTCACCTTAGCGGGTACCGGCGTGAACAAAGTTTGGAAGAAACTCCGGTTCGCCATCCACGTCAATGCTCCGTCGTCGCATCAGATTTTGATCCGGTGGCGGATTTTTGACACTTCGGTTGAAAATCCGGTTGGCCAAATGGACTATACGGACGAAATCGCCGACTTCGGTGGCACGTTCACTCCGATAGATCCTGTCAATGGTCCAACATGGGTGTATGAAGTCCCTGATATTCAGTCGGTCGGCGTTGTTGTTCCAGACGGAGAGTGTTACTTTGCCCAACAGTTCCGCGACACGAGCGATTTGGTAAATGGTAATGGACCCTTTGAGCTGGATTACTACAACGTTTACAATAAGGACACGTTGCCATCGGTAGGAACGACTACGGACGGGTTCATTTTTGACAATAACTTCCTTGACGGGATTTACGAAAATGGTGTGGATCCAGGCGAGTTTGATGTTTTTGCGACGCAACCTCCACCCTTTGCAAACCTGCTGTTGTCAGTTTGGATTAACAGTACGGCCCAGCAGAACTTGCTCCAACCAAACACGTTGGTGAGGATCAAGGGGGTTCAACCCTTTGGGGGCGTTAGTGGATTCGTCTTTGACAATGACAACAACACGTATCGCGTCAACGGTGAACGAGCAAGCCCGACCCAATCCGCGGTCGAACTCGAACTCACCTCGGGCTCTCCCACGACGGCTATTACAAGCTTGCGAATCGTCACCCGCACGAAGGTTAAGGGCGGCAATATCCGGCAGTTATTGGAAGCCTATCACTATGGGACGAGTAGTTGGAAACTCTTAGACACGAGGCCTATGCCAAACGACCAATGGGTTGACGTCAACGGCCTTTATGGTGGAGCGAGCCCTCTCAGCGGGTTCGTAGGGCCCGGCAATGTGGTCAAGGCTCGCCTTCGATTCAGGCCCCTAGTTGCTGCACCTACGAGGGTGACCATTACCGGTGACCTCCTGAACTGGTACATCACACGCGGCTAGTTACTCCGGCATCCCGTAATGCCGCTTCACGTCCGCTCGGTTCCATGCAAATAAAAGCAAGGCACCGGGCGGACAGCAAACAACGGCGGCCGCCAGGTTCGTGAGTCCGGCCACCCAAACCCAAGGTTTTCTTGGCGCGACTGCCAACGCAAGGTTGGGCCAGATGAAGATGGTTCCCATGACCATGAGCAGCCTTCCTCCGCCCGTCAAAGTGTCCTGATATTCGATCATGTCTGCTGGCGGCACGTAGGTCGTAAGCCACCAGCCGAAGTACGCCAAAGCCACCTGCTCAAGGGCGAGGATGACGCTAATCACCCGAAACCAGAGTTCTGCTCGCTTCGGGCTCACGTCTGTGAATACGAATCGCACCTCATAATAGGTTCGTGAGCGACCGAATCCCATTTGATGCCCTCGTTGTGGCGGCGGTAACTCACGAACTTCAATCGTGGCGCGGGGCCCGCGTTCAGAAAATCTGGCAACCAGATTCGGAATCGATTGTGCTTGAGCTGTATCTGCGTGGCACGGCTTGGCTCTGGATAGGTTGGGACTCGGAGTTCTACCGAGCGTATCTGTCACCTCGAAAGCCTGCGACCATGGGCGAATCGCCCGCCTTCTGCATGGCGATGCGCTCGCGACTCGAGGGCGGCATCCTTCACTCCGTTGAGCAGATTGATCGCGACCGGCTAGTTGAAATCAAGTTTGATGACTACCGGCTCATCCTTGAACTCATGGGAAAGCATGCGAATGCGATTTTGGTAGGGCCGGACGGCGATATCGTTTCAGCCGGGAAAATGGTTGGCCCAACAAAGAGCAAGCGGCCCGTGCTACCGGGCAGAACCTATGAACGGCCGCCAACCCTTGCGGGCGTATCGCCATTCCTGAAGAAATGGGTGGCCGCGGGAGGAGACGTGGCTTCGATTGAGGCGATCTACGATCGCGGATCGGAGTCGCCGGTTTTTGTGCCCGAGCACGGCTCCTACCCCCTTTCCGTGGCTCGCCTCGGCTTTTCAGAGATCGCGCGCGAGTCGATTTCGGTGGCCCTTGCGAACTACTTCGACATCGCGATTCCGGCACGCCGACTGATCAGTCGGAGGAATGCGCTTCTGACGCAACTGCGGCGCGTCCTCTTGGCCCGGGAGACAGCGATTGGCGACCTGGAGCAAGCACAGGATGCAGTGGCAATGGCGAGCCAGCGGCAAAGGATGGGAGAGCTCATCCTGGCGTATCAAGGCGCAATCAAGACCGGCGATACGACATTGCAAGCCTTCGATTACGACGGTGCCGAGATTGTGATTCCCTTGAATCCTCTCAAAAGTCCAGTGGAAAATGCGACGGCTCTTTTTGAAAAGGCGAAGCGGTCGAAAGCCAGGAAAGATCTCGTCAAGGATCAGCTCCTCCGTCACCGCCTTGAGCGTGACGAGGTCACGAGGCTGATTTCGGCAGTTGAACAGGGATCTCATGGAGAGATTGAAAGTGCCGAGAAGGAAGCTGCGAGCCGACGTTGGCTCAACTTGCAGAAGCCGGCTCCGGAAACGCCAGAGGACAGACCCTTTGGAGGAAAGCGCATCCGGGAAATGCTCGGCCCCGGCGGATGGACGATTCTCGTCGGCGAGAACGCGGAGGCGAACGACTATCTAACCCTGCGCGTCGCCAAACCGGACGACTGGTGGTTCCACGTGCGAGGAGCAGTGTCGTCTCACGTCGCAATTCTGACCAAACGCCAGCCCGACAAGGTGCCTCGCGAAGTCTTGGAGTTTGCGGCCAAAGTTTGCGCCAAGCACAGCGGTCAAAAGCACGCGTCCTACGTGCCGGTCGACTACACGATGAAGCGGTACGTTCGGAAGGTCCGGGGCGGGCCACTAGGCACGGTGCAATACACACACGAGAAGACGATCCACGTGGATCCCGCCATTTAGCGAAGGTCGGAAACGATCCGCTGGATGTCGCCCCAAGCGCTTTGCAGGTCGGAGGTCAAGGGCAGCTGGGCGCGAGCGACCTCGATGAGACCAAGGTCCACGTCAGCCAGGATCAAGTGGTCCTCCAAGACGGGCGCGCGGGCCAAGATTGATCCTAACGGGTCGGTGATCGAGCTGCCTCCCACGAAGCCCTTGCCACCTTCAAATCCGCACAGCTGCGCGTTAATGCAGTACACACCGTGTTCATCGGACACGGCTTTCAGCATTCGGGCATAGCGATCGAGATTTCCGATTTGATCGCCTGAGAACCCACGTGCAGGCGAGGCGGATGGAACGAGAATGACCTGCGCGCCATGCACGGCAACGAGCGCAGATAGGATGGAATGCCAAACGTCCTCGCATATCAAGATAGCCATGCGGCCAAGGCGCGTGTCGAAAACCCCCAGCTCGTGACCTCGCGAAACAAACCTTTCCTCGTCGAAAACGCCGTAGGTGGGTAGGAAGAATTTTCGATAGGTGTGAATGAGCCTCGGAGACTTTCCGAGCTCAACGTACGCGGCGGAATTGTATAAGTTTCCGTTTGAAACTTCATAAAAGCCGATCAGAGCGTCAATGGGCTTGGAGGTGCGTTTCGCGAGTTCCTTTAGAAGTTCTTCTCCGGTTAGGGCAGATTCCAGCACCCCGCCTTCCAGAAAGTATCCGCTAACAATCGTCTCGGGAAAGACGACCAGTTCCGCACCCTCAGATGAGGCTTGTTCCAAGATCTCGGCAATCCGATCGAGGTTGCCTTGGACATCGCCTTTTTGAGGTGTAAACTGCGCGGCTCCGACCGTGAAGGTCATGGCTGGCATTGTACCGCCCCACCCCCTAGCCCCCTCCCCGCGACATGATAGCATTCGCGGATAGGGGGAGTTCTTACTCGCCTTCTTGGGCTTCGGCGAACTTGCGCGCCTGTTCGTCCTGCCCCAGCGCGTCGATCATCGGCTGGATATCGCCATCCAGGAACGTGATCATGTTGTGGACATCCAGGCCGATCCGGTGGTCCGTGATTCGGCTTTGGGGGAAGTTGTAGGTTCGGATTTTCTCGCTTCGACTGCCCGATCCAATTTGGCCCTTGCGTAAGCCCGAGCGCTCGGATTCGAGGCGTTCTTGCTCGGCGGCGTAAATCCGAGTGCGAAGGACTTCCATCGCCTTGAGTCGGTTTTGCTGCTGGCTACGCTCGTCTTGGCAGGTAACGACGATTCCACTCGGCTTGTGGATGATCCGAATGGCGGTCTCGTTTTTCTGCATGTGCTGTCCCCCCGCCGAACTGGAGCAAAACGTGGAGACCTCGATGTCGTCGTTGCGAATCTGAACGTCCACTTCCTCGGCTTCGGGAAGCACGGCAACGGTCACCGTTGACGTGTGAATGCGGCCTGAACTCTCGGTTGCGGGAACTCGCTGAACGCGATGGGTCCCGCTTTCATGTTTCAGCTGGGAATAAGCGCCCGCGGCGTCAACCTTAAAAACGACCGTATCGAGCCCACCGATTCCGCTCTCCGTGTGTTCGATGATCTCTGTCTTCCAGCGCTTGCGCTCCGCGTATCGCACGTACATTCGGAAGAGTTCGCTCGCAAAAAGGGCCGCTTCGGCACCGCCCGCGGCAGGGCGAATTTCCATAATGACAGTCTTGTCATCCAGCGGATCTTTCGGTACGAGCATGACTTTGAGTTGCTCTTCTTGACTCAAAATCTTGACTTTCAGGGGATCAAGCTCGGCCTGTGCCATCTCGCGCATTTCAGGATCGGCCAACATCTCTTCCGCGTCCTTAAGGTCCCTTTGGGCGCGAAAATAGTCTCTGATTACAGGCACGATATCCTGCAGTTCCGCCCGCGCTTTGCCCAATCGCTGGAGCTCGTTTGGATTAGAAACGTTGGCGGGATCTTGGAGTTGGGACTCAATCTCGTCGAATCGCCGTTCAACCTCGCGCAGTTTTTCTATCATTCAGGCCTGAATTGTACCGGCGGAAGGGGGTCAGCATGCGGACAAGAGCCCGATCGCGGTTCTTTTCTCCATACGCTTGCCAATCTGAATCTGCTCCAAGAACACCTTTTCGCGCAGCAAGCTTAGATCCCTTCATCGACAGAGTCATTCTGCCCCGCTTATTCAATGTCCTCTCAGTTAGGGATATGATCACTCAATGAGCGGGAAGTACGTCCTCGTGTGCTCCACAGAGAGGCACATTGTGCGTTTAGTTCGGGTTAATCTGGAGCGCCAAGGGTATGAGGTTCAGGTGGCTTGCTCGGGTGAGGATGCGCTTGCAAATTTGCCAGTTGATGTGTTGGTCGTGGACGCTCATTTGGGGGATATGACGGGGCAAGAACTCAAACGAAGGGTTCGGGAGAATCCGGATACCGCGAATATCCGTGTGATCCTGCTTAGGGACCCGGAAAATTGAGACGATCAGAACCCGTCCGGGATCTCAAGTGCCGTAGATGCGGGTTCCGAGCGACATCATCGAACAAACCTTTCGTCGCCTTCAAAGGTAAGCGACGTCCCGCGTTTTTCGGAAGGTTTTGTCCCACGAGCGGGACATCGCTTTATCTCAAGTGGTCGAAAGTCTGTCGTGGCCGCCGCTCCGAACCCGCTCCTACAGCAACTGCGAACCAGGAGCCAACTTGGGCGTACACTTCACGAGTGATCGTCGAAGTCCCCGTTCCTCACCACATGCAAAACAACGATGTCATACCCCTCATAGAATCCATTGCCGCAAAGCACGGCCCTGGTATCACGCTCACTACAACCCTGGCGACCTATCCCGGATCCACTCACTGGCACTTCAAGAACGGCGACCTGCCGGGCGTATTGGAACTCACCTGGTGGCCATCTCGCCGCCGCCTGTGGTTCAAGGTCGCGAAGAATCGCGATGCGGAATGGATTACCGCTGCGATCGAGGCGTTCGGGATCTCCTTCACCACGCAACGTGAGGCGATTGAGCAGCGTCTCAATCTTGACAGTCCATGAACGACTTCACTGCTTCCGACACCGATCTCGTCTACCGCCGAAATCCGGAACGATGGATCATGCTCGCGGTTTTTTCCCTCGAGTTCTTCGTCTTCGCCGGGGTGTACTTGCTCCTGCTCGGAAAGGAGCCCCAAAAGGCGATGCCCCTTGCTATCTTCATGGGAATCATCCTTATTGGACTTGGCATGCTCGCCGCGTGGCTGTGGATGTATGAAGTGCGCTTGACCCCGTACGAGCTCATTTACCGTTCGATTTTTGGTTCGAAAACGCTCTCGCTGTCCAGCATCGTTGGGCTAGAAAGGCGGCGTGTGAAAGGCAAAAATCCACCGACTTACACCCTCAAGGTCACATCCAACGATGGTGAGGTCACGAAGTTCGTTGACATGAAACTGGATCAGCAATGGCTTCACGAAAAGCTGCGCGAATCCTGCCGATCGCTTAAGAGCACCGATTTCGCGGCTTAGAGAATCTGCACGTCGTTCGGGCCCTTTTGGACCGTACCGATAATCGCCGCCGCTTCTCCCGCTTGATTGAGGCGCTGCACCACCGCGGGGGCGAACTCCTTGTCCACCAAGACGACCATCCCGATGCCCATGTTGAATGTCCGGTACATTTCGGCGTCCGGAATATTGCCGGCGTCTTGAATCAGCCTAAAGATGGGCAAAGGAGACCAGGCTCGCTTGTCGATCGTCGCCTGAATATCGTTCGGAAACACGCGCGGGAGGTTGTCGTAGAGCCCCCCCCCCGTGATGTGAGCAAGAGCATGAATCTGCGGAATCTCTTGAATCAAGGGATAAAGGGCCTGGAAATAGCACCGATGCGGGCGGAGCAACTCATCGCCGATTGTTGTGCCCAAGCCCGGTACCTCGTCCCTTACCGACAGCCCTCCAACTTCGAAAAGTGCTCGACGGGCTAAAGAAAAACCGTTCGTGTGGAGCCCGTCGCTCGCGATTCCGATGATGGCATCGCCAGGCTGAGGCTTGGATCGTGGCAGCTTCTTGTCGGCGTCCACGACACCGATGATCGTGCCCACCACATCGAACTCTTCATCGTGATACACGCCGGGAAGCTCGGCGGTTTCACCTCCGATGAGCGCGCAATCAACGTCTTTGCACGCTTGAGCCATGCCCAAGAGGATTTCCTCGAAGACGCGGCCGTTGAGGCGCGATGTGCCGAAGTAATCCAGGAAGAAGAGCGGCTTCGCACCCTGGCAAAGGATGTCATTCACGCAATGGTTGACGATGTCATGTCCGAGTCCTGCGTGCTTGCCGACCATCGCGGCGACTTTGGTTTTGGTGCCAACGCCGTCAATGCTACTCACCAAGATCGGGCGCTCCATGTCTGGAAAATTGGCGCGAAAGAGTCCGCCAAATCCGCCGATTCCGGAGATAACTCCCTCCGTATGGGTGGCCTGAATATTCGGGATTACCGCCCGCAGAACCCGATGGGCTTCATCGATATCAACCCCTGCTTCGCGATAGGTGAGTTGCTCGGACATCACGGGGAGGTTACCCAGGATGGCGAGACTAGACTCGCTTGTCAACGTCTTCAAGTTCAAATTCGGGCAGATTCACATTCCTCAGCGGGTGGTTGATCGTCGCGATGATGTTCCGCATGCCCGATTCACCTGATAAGGATTCTAACTCTGGGCGAAGGGCGCGAGGCAAGATGAGCGGCGGGCCGATGCGGCCGGGCAGGACGATTGAGTCTGGATGGGCACCCGCTTCCGACACGAGTGCGATTAAGCTCGCAGACGAAACGCGCGGCATATCCCCAAGCACGATAAGAAAACCAGTGGCATCGTGGGCAGAGCGGACTCCTGAGGCAAGCGAACAGCCCATGCCGGACTTCCAATCTGCATTGAAAACAAAGGTTACGGGAAGGTCGTGCAGTGCGGATTCGATCGTTTCCCGGTCATAGCCGGTGACGACAATGACCGAATCTACGCCGACCGATAGAACTTGCAGGACAACGTGGCGCACCATCGGAACGCCGTTCCAATCGGAAACGAGCTTGTTGTCGTCGCCGAATCGCCGTGAAGCACCGGCAGCGAGAACGATGGCGACGAGGCTCGTTTTAGGCCTCTGCGGGTTCCGCCGGAAGTTCCTCGGGTGCTGGATCCTCGATCTTTGCGGAAGCATGGAGCCCCGCATCAAGATTGACGAACGCGATGTTCTTGGTTTGGCGGTTCGGGCAGTGGTTGCACACGAAATCCACCTTGATGCCGCGCATCCAATCCGGAATCTTTTCAATCGCTTTGCCGCATGAACAATGAACCATAAATTATTCTTCTGCCTTTTCTAGAGCCTCAGCATATTGCTGTTCGGTCTGCCGATGGCTGAGCCAGCCATTGGCGAACATCACCACAAACCCTGCCAAATACAACCAGGTAACGAGACTGTCTTCCCGTTTCTGACCGGGATCTCGAATCGCGGAAGGACCGCGCACGATGCCCCAGAGCGCGACGATCAGTAAGATCCCCGCGATCCAGAAATAGGTGTTCATCCACCACGCGGGCTTCGTGGGTTTTCGGCTCACAGGCGGTTATTGTACCTGGGAGGGGGCTGCTTAAGCAAGTTCTAGTCTGTTCGCTAAAGTTCACCGCTGGGATTTCTCAACTTGAGTTTTCAATTTCTCACCAATCAAAAATTCCCTCAAAGGGGTATACCCATGGTACGTGCTTCAGGTTGAGAACCTCGTAAAGGAATACAAAGGCTTTCGCGCGGTGAATGACCTGTCGTTTACCATTTCGCCTGGCGAAATCGTGGGTCTCTTGGGGCCAAATGGAGCCGGTAAGACGACCGCGATGCGCTGCGTTGCGGGCATTCTCAAGCCATCTCATGGGCGAATCCTCATCAATGGATGGGACATTCAAACCGATCAGGCGAAGGCGAAGGCCGGTATGGCCTTCGTACCCGAGTTGCCTTCCCTGTACGAACTTCTGACTGTGCAAGAGCACCTGCGATTCGTAGCGATGTGCTTCGATACGTTGGACTTGTTTGAGTCGCGAAAGGATGAACTGCTTCGGCGTTACCACCTTGCGGAAAAGAAGGATGATCTCGTCGCCACGCTCAGCAAGGGAATGAAGCAGAAGCTCGCGGTGGCTTGTGCGCTGGTGCACAGTGCGAATGTAATGCTGTTTGACGAACCGATCATCGGCATCGATCCCGCAGGGGTTGCGGAGATCAAAGATGAGCTACGCCGAGCCAAGGACTCCGGCGTGGCCGTCTTGGTATCGACCCACCTTCTTGACACCGCTGAGAAACTTTGTGACCGCGTGATCATTCTTGCCCGAGGCAAGATGCTTGTTGAAGGCACGCTTGCAGAGCTTCAAACGCTCCCCGGAATGACGGGCAAGAGCCTTGAGGACGTTTTCCTAGAACTAACCGATGAAAGCCGCCCGGCCACTCCTGTTTTTGACGTTTAGGACGGTTCTGAATGGCTTGAAGCGGGCGCTCACGTCCCCGCGTCGCCTCATCAGCCTCGTCGTCTTCTTGGGCTATTACTTCCTCGTCTTCGTTCGTCCGGGGTTTTCGAGCTCTTCGTCCGGGCCACCAACCGTTCTGCCCAATGGCACGCCCCAGTTCGAGTTTCCTCCGTTGCAAGTGATTGACTCCGTGGCTTTTGCAACGTTCTCGGCGTTGTCCCTCTTTATGTTGATGGGGGTTTTGAGTGCGAATGCTACGTTCAAACCAGCAGACGTAGACGTTCTCTTTTCGACCCCGATTTCGCCAAAAGTCGTCCTCACGTTTCGCATCCTGCGTGATTACTTGATCACGCTCTTTCTGCCTATTCTCATTGCGCTGTTTGGCCTTCGCCCGGCAAGGATGGGCTGGGAAGCGATCTTCAAGAACATGCCGAATCCCGAATACTCCGGGATGGTGCTTCGATTCATGACCATCAGCTGGCTC
Source organism: Fimbriimonadaceae bacterium (assembly GCA_046597875.1). Taxonomy (GTDB): domain Bacteria; phylum Armatimonadota; class Fimbriimonadia; order Fimbriimonadales; family Fimbriimonadaceae; genus JANJUB01. The sequence continues at coordinate 19,146 of JBKJJL010000048.1, forward strand.
CTGATGTCGCTTTGCTGGGTTACGATTAGCTACGCCGTGAGCTTGTGGGTGAATCGCAACGACGCGGGTGGCGATACCCGGAGACGGATTTTCGGGTGGACACTCTTCTTGCTATGCGGCGGAATCGTCGGATACATCGCGTGGCGGTTCATGCAAGTTGAGGGCATAGCGGATGCGATGGCCATCGCTCAAACTCCTGGCTTGAGGGCCGTGTTCTTCACGGCGACATTTGCTACTCAGATGACGCTCGCACCTTTCTCATCAGCGGGGCCGATCGGAGCGGTGATCGGCATGAGCGGATTGGTAGGAGTGATTGCCTGTGCGTACTGGTTTAGCTTGCGTCAAGTCGCTTGGATGTACGATCAAGCAGCGATTAAGGCCGCCTCTGTGCGGACCGCGGTTGAGATGCAGCGAACCGGGGACTTGACGGGAATGGTGGCCCAGAGGGCGCGTGAAGGCAAGTACAAGGGGCTCAAGCTGGGTTTCTTGAGCCGATTGAAAATGCCGGGTTGGAAGGCGCTCATTTGGAAAGAGTTGGTGCTCCAACCGCGAACGACGCTGGCGCTGACGATCATGTTCGTGGCGATTGGAATCTTGATGAGCGTGGTCGGCACCGTTCCGGGCAAGCGGGATGCTCAGTTCGCGGGATACTTGTTCTTTGGCATGCAGGCAATGATCGTCTTTATGGTCTCGCTCGCCTTTGCCCAGACGGGTTTTATCGAAGTCCTCAAGCGGATCGATCTTCAAAAACCGCTACCGTTCCCGTCATGGGTGACTGTTTCTGCAGAGATTGGATCGAAAGCCCTCGTAGGAATTCTCGCCGCCTGGACCGGGGCAATCGTATCCTTATGCATCAAGCCAGCGTTGTGGCCACAGGTGCTGGCCTCGATGGTCGGCGTTATTGGATTTTCCTTCCTCCTGAGCGCGGCGGTGTTTTTTGCGACGATGCTGTTTCCCGATCTGGAGGACCCCAGTCAGCGCAGCCTTCGCGGCATTTTGATGATGGTCATCATCGTCGTGTGCGCTGCTTTTCCGTCTTTAATCGTGGCGGGTTTGCTCGCATTAAAGCTCTTTCCCTTGATCGCGACGGGCGCAGGAACTCTTCTCGCATTCGCAATCGGACTCCTTTTAGCCTCGATTTCAGCCCGAATGTACGATAACTTTAACCCAACCGACTGAGCAACGGTACAATTCTTGCCACATTGGGCACGGTGCAACCCACTTCTGCGGTTGAACACAGCATGGCAGTTCGGACCGCATCAGCGAGCAAATCATTGAAATTGCACAAAGAGCACAAGATCGCGATCGGTTTTGTCGCCCTCGTTTTGGGCGGCTATTTTGGATACCAGGGCTACGCTACGTATCAGGTTGATCGGGTTGAGTTTCCCAAGATTCAGCCGGGCCGGGTGAGCATTGTGGGGATCAAGGCTGGTGCCGGGTATCGCATCATCGTTTCAAACCAAGTGGCTCAACTCCTGCAATCTACGGGCGAGAACTTCGAAGCGGCCGAAATCGGGTCAGAAAGCGAAAGTCAAGGCGACGGCAGCAAAAAGCGCGTGCCTTTACGGGAGCTCTTGCAATCGCTCCAGGGCGACGAGAAGGCCCTCGGCAAGTTCGTGACCTCGATGAATGATGACCTTAAGCGCGCGGATATGCCGTCGACCGAGGTCCTTTGGAAGGCAGCAGACGTTCAAAAAGCACTGGATGGGGATGCAGCACTGCGGCTCAAGCTGGAGCAGGATCTCAATGTTCGGCTAGACGGAACCCCGTTGGATCAGATCCGGATGAAGTCGATCACGCATGGGATCGTCCTTGTGTGCCAGGTGCCGGTCACGGTTGCAGTAGCCGGCGTTCAGCGGGAGATGTTTGGCGAAATCAAAATTCCGTTTAAGCCAAAGTTCGTCGAGGCAGTTCAGAAGCGGTACGAAAAAGAGTTCAACGTAACCCCCGAAATGGTGAAGGGTAACTATCTAGAAGTGGCGCGCGAGATTTTGGACAAGCCTTCTTCGCGGGAGAATATCGCCGGAAACCTGGCGGACTGGATCGACAATACGACCCTAAAAGCCCGCTTTGCCGTTGATCCTACGCGAGTTCTCAGCAACGCCTTTGTTGCGCTAAACGACACATTCGTGGAGGGGGCCTCATTCACCGAGCGAAATGGGGGAGAGGGCAAGAAACTTTATGACATCGAAGTTCGCTTAACGGACGAAGGTCGAAGACGCTTGTGGCAATACAGCCGAAAGCATGTCGGCGCGCAACTCCTTTTCATCGTCGACGGTGTCGCTATTGCCGCTCCTCGAATTCGACATGAGCTGGCGCAATCTACAATAAGCATCACACAAATCCCTGATCGCAGCCTCGTTGAGGAAGCGGTCGAGTTAATCAACACACTTAGGAAATCTGGTTCATGAAGCTATCATCACTTACTCTCGTCATCCTCGCCGGTGCCCTCGCAGGTGCGTGCGGCAAATCAACACCCTCGGTGTACAAACCCGTCCCTGCAAAGACCATCACTCCGGCCAAAGTCGAAACCGGCAAAGAGGCGATCTTGTTCCCGATGACCGTGGGAAACACGTGGCGATATGCCGTTACCATGTCCCAGTTAACCGCCCAGGGCACGGTTCCCATGCGGGCTGAGTTTGTGTTAGAGGTGAAGAAGGTTGACCCCATTGAAGGTGGCGTCCGGGCCATGGTCGACGTCTTCCGAGGCGAGGTTCTGCAAGATCAGCAGACATGGCGGGTGGATGCCACTGGAATCTACCAAGAAGAAATTGGACTTGAGAAGAAGAATAAGGGCAGTGGCCATCCCGCAGTACCTTTTCCGATCGAGTTGGGCAAGAACATTGAATGGAAAGGCAAGGCGCCTTCCCCAACCGGAGAGGTCCGCGACATGGAAGTGACCGTCCTAAGCAAGGGCGTTGAAGAGGTCGATTCCCTGATCGGCACGGTCTCCGCGTATCGAATCGAGACGTCCCAGAAGTTCAAAGACGCGAAAGGCAATGAACTCGTCGCCACTTCGGTGGCATACTGGGCTCCGAAGATCGGGCTTATTCGCCAAAAGCAGGATGTCAAGGCCGGCACGACGATTGTCCAGTCGCAAATGATGATTCTGAAGCAGTACACCGTAAAGTAGGAAACAACAATAATGAAAGGGCGGCTAACCTTTATCGCACTCGTAGCGCTGGCACTTGCCGGCTGCAACCAAGAAAGCAAGACGACACCCGAGGTCAAGAGCGGTGCCCCGGAACCGGTGAAAGTTGAGGAACCGGTCGTTCCTTCGGGACCGAAGTTGACGGATGTCTCAACGGCGCTTCGGCATGACGGCTTTGAATACTATGGCCTTGGAAATGAGAAACCTCAGAAAATGAAGCTGAACCAGGGCGGAACCGTCGTCGAGGGCGAGCAAGCGTTCCAACTGGATTCGGTTACCGCAGATACGGCGGTGTTTAAGCAAGTGTGGTCGGGCGGCCTTCCTGCGGCCGACTCGAAGGTTGAGGTCACGAGTAAGGGAATCTTCGGAATCGAAGCGAAAGGAACGAAGATCAATCCGCCTCAAATGGAGCTCCCCGCGAAACCCATCGCTGGAATGATGTGGAAGTCGGACGCGAAAATTGAGGTGGACGGCAGCACGATCTCGAACTCCACGGGCAAAATCGTGGGAGTTCAGACGATCAAGGTCGGTACGCGCTCGATCCAGGCGCTTGTCGTCAAACGCACTTCTCAGATTTCGAGCGGAACCATCAAGCAAACGATGGCAACCACTGAGTACTACGAAAAGGGTGTCGGCGCTGTGAAGCTGGACGTCACCATGTCGGGCGGCGGACAGCCCGCGCGATCGTTTTCGATGGAGGCCATTCCGTGATCGCCGCAGCGATTGCAGCAGCGATATTGGTCGGAGATGTTCGAGATTTCTTCCCGTTGAACGTGGGTACGAAGTGGACTTACGAGACTGTTTCGACGGGGCCAAAACTCATCACCTTTACGTCGGCGGAGCCCGAAGAATCTGTCGACGGAGAACCTGCGATCCCTCTGAAGACGAAAGTCAACGGGCAAGTGGTCGAAACTCTCTTTTACCGCGCAAAGGAGGACGCTTTGCTTATGGTCGCCTACCAGGCGAATAAGCCTTTGGATGAGCCGCGGACGATCCTCATGCTGCCCAAAGACGTGCCCGCCAAGTGGACGTACGAGACGGTGGAGGATGGCCTTCCCCTGAACGTGAAGTGTGAAGCTGCTTTCAAGGGTAAGCGAAAAGTCCTTGAAGATCAAGAAGCGGACGTGCTCGAACTAAAACTTGAAGCGGTGCTCGGCGACACCGGATCGATTGCGATGGAGTTCAAACAGACCGCTACCTACGCCCGAGGAATCGGTATGGTCGAGATGAATGAAGAACGAAAGGTTAACAAGAAACTTTACAAGAGACGGATTCGGCTAACCAAATTCGAGGCAGGGGCCGTAGGAACTCTGTGACCTCACGTTGGGCCCTGGCGGCCGTAGGATTTTCGCTATGTGGCTGCACGGGCGGAAAATCTGGGCCGGCGATTCAGTCCGCGATGGAGTTCAAACCTGACGCCCTGTACGCCGAAAACGCCTTGCTAGGGTATGGCGGCACCGAGGTCGCCGTCAAGATGAAGCGCAAAGAATCGGGCGGAATCGTCAAATTCGTTTTGATTGCCCACGGTGAAGTTTTTGAGACAGAAACCTATCGGACCTCGAACACCGAGTTTGCCCTTGTGGGCTTGGATGATGTCTTTGAACCGCCCTTGCCGCTGCTTCGTTTCCCCATGCATGTGGGCGACAAGTGGGATTGGGACGGGAACCTGACCTCGGCGATGGTTCCTCACAAGGCGAAAGCCACGGTGACGAGCGCCCGTGAGCAGCTATTTCTCAAGAAATCGGGCCAAATGGATACGGTACGGGCAGACGTTATGCTTTCGCTCGATTCAGGAACTCCGACCCCCGCCTCGCGCAAACTGAGTTTCTGGTTCGTAAGGGGTCGTGGGATCGTGAAGCGCGAGATCGGAACCGCCACCACCCGCGAACCTGCCCCAGACGTTGTAAAGTAGAAGTCATGGCAAGCCTTGCTGCCCCCCGACGCCCCTGGTACGAAGGAGTCGTCCGCACGCTGACCCGAATCGACGGGTGGCTCGTTTTGAGCGCTGGCCTGTTGCTGATGATGGGGCTCATGTCGCTCTACAGCATTGACTCGGCGACCCACGCAACGTATTTCAAGAAGCAGCTCTTCCGATTCGTGATCGGTATTGGGCCGTTTATGCTCTTCCTGCTGGTGAAAGCAGAGAGGTGGCGTCGTTACGCACCCTTCCTTTATGTCGCCAACTTGGGGTTGCTCGGGCTGGTGTTGGCGGTCGGAGATAAGCGCAACGAGGCGCAGCGCTGGATTCAAATAGGGCCGCTTGATTTTCAGCCCAGCGAGTTGGCGAAGCTGTTGATCGTGCTCACTCTGGCGTCCTTCTTGGCAAACCGAATCGATGAGATTCGCTCATTCAAGACATTTGCGCTATCGTTTTTGCATGTGGCCGTTCCGATGGCGATGATCTACAAACAGCCGCACCTCGGGTCAACGCTCGTGGTGGGCGTAGCGTGGCTGACGATGATGTGGATATCCGGCACTCGCATGCGATTCGTGATCGGCGCGGTCGTGCTTGGTTGTGGGCTTTTGACAACGGCGTTCTTCGTTCCCGGAATGATGAGCCCCTACCAAAAGGAACGCATCGTCGGTCTGTTTTTTCCCGACAAAAAGGGTAGCGGCTACCAGGTGTATCGGGGTCTAGTCGCGATCGGAAGCGGCGGAATCGGTGGTAAAGGGTTCTTGCAAGGGGAGCAAAAGGGCTTGAAGTTCATTCCCGAGCAGCAGACGGACTTTGTTTTCACGGTCGTGGGCGAGGAAGGGGGGTTGATAGGCGGCTTTGCGGTTTTGTCCATATTTAGTGTGCTTTTCTATCGCATATGGTCGATCATTTATCGCGCGACGGAGCCGTTCAACCGGTTCGTGGCGGCCGGGATCTTTGCGATCTTCGCCTTTCATGTGATAGCGAACTTGGGCATGGTTTTACAGCTTTTGCCAGTTGTGGGGTTGTGGCTTCCGTTCATGAGCCAAGGCGGAACCGCGCTCTGGCTGTGCATGGCCTGCGTAGGGCTGCTGCTTAATTTACGTAGCCAGGAAACGCTGCCGGAGTTCTAAATACCCTTTCGTTCCTTTCGTGCTTTTCGTGGTTCCGTGGTTCCAAATCTACGCGACGTCTCGTTCCTGCTCTTGAGGAGCTTCGACTCTCACGAACTGGATGAGCCCTCCGCAGTTAATGTGGAAGTACTTCCGGTTGCGCGGTAGGCGGCGGCGACGCGTGAACTCTTCGTGGCAGCGGTTGCAGCGGTAGACGACTTGTTGGGTCTTCTGATTCCGTTCGACCTCGTATTGGTGCCTTACCGTCGGCTCTAGGCCCAAGTCGCGCATCGCTTCTTGCCAAGGACGGCCGTGACCCGCGCCTTTTACTCCGTACCTGGCTACGGCGAGCAGGTGGGCATACTCGTGGAGGAGGGTGTCTCTGAGCCGCTCTTCGTCGGTGATAAGCCGTGTGCTGAGGCCAATCGCGCGCTGACGATAGTAGGCATATCCAGCCGCCACGCGTAGGGCTTTCCACAGGATTAAGGGCCGGTAACCGAGCGGAAAGGTAGTTTCGAGTTCGTCCAGAATTTCCTCGGCAAGGGTTCGGAATCGAGGGGGAATCAAAGGGAACCCCGGGGGAGATTCTTGATTTTTGATTTTTGATTTTTGATTGACCTTGAGGAAATGAGGGCGCCGGTTGGTTCGGCCCGGCGTGTGTACCGCAGAACTTTCGAAAATCGAAAATCGAAAATCGAAAATTCCCCCACCCTACAGTCCCCCACCAATCCCCGGTACTCCCGGCATCGTGAACATTCCGCCGCCACCGACATCGCCTTTTATCGAAAACCACTTGCGTTCGCCGTAGAGGTCGCAAATCGCCTGGACGCCTTGATCTGCTCGCACCGCAGGCTCGTCGATCATCTTTTTGTTCGCGTTCATGATCTCGCGCAGGCGGGCGACCGCGGTTTGCGGATCTGTGCCTAGGTTGTTGATGATCTCGATGATGTCCCCCACGGTCGCGCCGGTTTCGCGCAGAGTTTGTCCGTAATCAGCGGCGATGGTTCGGCAGGCTTCGGGCGGTGCTTTGCCTTCGAACTCAATGTTGAGTTCTTGCCACTGGGGTCTCACGTTCGCGGCGATGTCGCGGGCTTTGCTGACGCTGGGAGCTTCGGTGCGTTCGGCTTCGGTGGGATCTCCGCCGAGGATTTCGGCGAGCTGATTGCCCAACTCCGCGCCTTTGATTTCTTCCATCGACACCATGAGCATCGTGATTTGAGTTCTCGCCATTTCCATGCGCTTCTCTTCGATGCGGCGAAGGTGGTCGAGCCAGTTCCGGATGTCTTCCGGCATCCGCTCGGCGGATTGCCGGATCGGGGCTTCAATGGGAGCGCTTTTGACGATGGGGGCTTGGATTTCCTCTTGCCCGCGGAATCGGAAAACGCCTGCAAGAGCCAACGCAGCTATGGCCAATCCGACCACGCCAACGCCGATACCGACGCCAAGAATCAAAGAATTACCGCCCTTCGCGTCGAGGGAGAAGCCGCACTGGGCGCAAAACCGCGCGTTCGGTCCGAGCGGTGCTTGGCATTTAGGACAGTTCACGTGTACTCTATTCTAACGCTTATTCCTCAGAGAGCGGGACATCGCTTGGCTCTCAGGGATTCGAAACCTTTGGGAAAGTGGCGCTCCGAACCTGCTCCTACAAGTTGGCGTGGTTGCAGCGGTCCCTGCTTGGGTGGAGGTTCACCTAGATTCGCTAGAATTGAATGTGCTCCGAATCGCTTTGACCCAATTATTGCAGTCCGTCGTCGACCAACTCGTGGCCGACGGACGTTTGCCTTCGGGTCTGCCCAAGGTGACGATCGAGGACCCGAAAGATCCTTCGCACGGAGACTTCGCGACGAACTTCGCGCTTGTGGCTTCGAAATCAGCCGGGATGCCGCCGAGACAGTTGGCGGAGATGGTTGCTTCTCACCCTCTCCTTTCCCAAGGGAGAGGGTCGGACCAAGTCCGGGGTGAGGGTTGGGTACCGAGTCAGGAGGCCAATGTTGAAGATGGGAGCCACCCCTCACCCCCCAGCCCCCTCTCCCCTGGGAAGGGCGAGGGGGAGTCCGGAGTTCTCTCCGCCGTGGAGGTGGCCGGACCGGGGTTCATTAACCTGCGGTTGAATCCGGAATATGTGGCTGGCTATGTCGGCTCCGTGCTTGAGTTGGGGGTGCAAGGATTTAAGGCCTCGGCCTCCGAGGCAACCCTGGAGAAGAAGCGGATCAATGTTGAGTTCGTCTCGGTGAACCCGAACGGGCCGATCACGATCGGGTCGGGAAGGGGGGCGGCGTATGGGTCGACCCTGGCGAACGTCCTGGAAGCGGCAGGCAACACGATCCACCGCGAGTACTACATCAACGACGGTGTGAACAGCGAGCAGATGCGGTTGTTTGCCGAGAGTGTCAGAGCAATTATTTTGAATGCGCCGACCCCAGAGCGAGGGTATCGTGGCGACTTTGTAGGTTACGCCGCTACAAGTGTAAGTATAGCGGCGCAACCACAACTGCTTAAAAACGTCGCGGCAGGCTATAAAGATGGATCCTTGGGTTACAAAGGAAATCCAGCCCCTGAGTTTGAAATGCGTATGGCAAGTCTGCATTCCGCGATGGCAGAACTTGCAACGTCTACCGATACGGAAGGATTCTTTCATCAGGTAGGTATTGAAGGGCTTCAGAGGCTTTGCGAGGGCGCGATGGTTACCGCCCAAGGCCTGGACCTCGCTGCTTTCGGAGTCACCTTCGACACCTGGTTCTCAGAGCAATCCCTCCACGACGCGGGCGTCGTAGAGCAAGAAATCGCGGCCCTCGAAGAAAAAGGCGCCGCCGATGATCGTCCGATCAGGCACAAGCTCAAACTCGCCAAGGGCGGGGTAGTCGAGGACGTTGAAATCGAGGAGCAAGCTGGAGATGATGGAGGCGAAGATGCTCCGGAAAACCCTCTCCCATCCCAAGGGAGAGGGTCGGACGAAGTCGGGGGTGAGGGTTGGGTACCGAGTGAGGGGGGCGAGGCTAAGGACGGAGGCCACCCCTCACCCCCAGCCCCTCTCCCCTGGGATGGGCGAGGGGAGTCCGGAGGAGAGCTACCGAGTGAGGGGGGCGAGGCTGAAATGGAGAACCACCCCTCACCCCCTGCCCCTCTCCCCTGGGATGGGCGAGGGGAGCCCGGAGAGGGTTGGGTACCGAGTGAGGTGGGCGAGGCTGAAATGGAGAACCACCCCTCACCCCCTGCCCCTCTCCCCTGGGATGGGAGAGGGGAGCCCGGAACACAGCCCACGCTTTGGCTTCGCTCAACCAAGTTTGGCGACGACATGGACCGCGTCATTCGGCGAAAAGACGGGCGACTCACCTACATCGCGAGCGATGTTGCTTATCACAAGGACAAGTTCAACCGCCCCGCCAACGCGGACAAGCTGATCACCGTGCTCGGTCCCGACCACCACGGCTACATCGGGCGTCTCCACGCGGTCCTCGCAGCAGTCGAAGTCGACAAGTCCAACCAGTCCCACTCGTCCAACGAACCCCTTTCTGAAATCGAAGCCAAACTCTACGCCTCTCCCGAAGAGCGCGATGCTTGCAAAGCGGCCCTCGACAAAGCTCGCAACGAACTTGACGTCGTCATCTACCAACTCGTGCGTTTCATGAAGGAAGGCAAACCCGCTCCGATGCGCAAGCGGGACGGGAACATTTATGCGCTTATTGACCTTATCGATGAGATTGGCAAAAAGGTGAAGCCCGAGGAGTCTCAGGCTGAGCAACGGAAGGTCGGTAAAGACGTAGCCCGCTTCTTCTATCTCATGCGGTCGCACGATACTACGTTCGACTTTGACCTCGATCTAGCCGAGAAGCAGAGCGATGAGAACCCCGTCTTCTACGTGCAGTACGCTCACGCGCGGATATGTAGTGTTATTAGGAAGGCGCAGGAGAGCGGTATTACGGTGTTTCGGTCTTTCGGTGTTGAGAAAACTAACACCGCAACACCGCAACACCATTACACCGACTTATTGGCCCATCCCAAAGAAACCGCTCTTATCAAGAAGATTCTTGATCTTCCCCACGAGGTCTCGCGGGCGGCGGAAGACTATGGGGTGCATCGCCTCACGACTTATGCGATCGAACTGGCGAAAGCGTATCACCACTTCTACGATGTCTGTCGAGTCATTCAACCGGATCAACCCGAGCTCAGTCAGGCTCGGTTGGCGCTTTGCGAGGCAACAAAGATTGCTCTGCAAGCGACGTTTGACCTTCTCGGAATCGAAGCGCCGGAGCACATGTAGGTATGCCGCATATTCGGTTGGATACGACGGCGGACCTGCAG
>JBKJJL010000166.1:0-6312 GCA_046597875.1 Fimbriimonadaceae bacterium
TGGCACCTGCTGGGCAACGATGGCGGTTTTGGAGACCCTCGGAAAGAGCACGAAAGCGAGCGCGAAGAACTTGCGTGAATGACCGGCGGCAATGCCAACGTCCGTGGCATTGTGGAACGCAGAGCTTCAAGTTTCCCGGCGGGCTGGGCGGAGAAGCGAAGTGGAGGGGCCAATAGGATGTGCTGGGTGCTGGAAGGGTTCAAGAAAATCTCACATGCGGACGCCCTAACTGAGGATGGAGACAATGGTGATGCCCCGACCTGTCCCAACTGCGGAAACACGATTGGTCTGCACGAATGGGTAGGTAAGCCTGTTGTTCGAATCGCAGGGCTCGAAGGTCCGTTCGATGATCTGCTTTTTCCGTCAGGTTGTGGAGATTCGATTGTAGCTTCGGACAGGTTTCTCAAGTGTTACAGGGAAATCAATGGCCTGGGGCTCCAAACCTTCGACCGCGTGGAAATGCGTTCGTCAAAGTCCCTAGCCAGTCGTTTATCGCATCTGGCATTCTATCGAAGCACCCCTATTCGCTTCGGTCAGGTGGATGATGAAAAATCTGGCATCGAGCGGCAATCGCTCCAGGGTTGTAGAGCGTGTGGGTCGGGCGTCAGGGCCATCAAAAATGGAATTCATTTATTGCAACCTTGCCCATATGACATCTGGATTCCCTTCAATTTGAACCAGGTGATGGGAAGTGATCGCTTAGTGGAGGCTCTAACGGCGTCGAACTTAGTTCTGCCGACTCTCGAACGATGCAAGGACAATAAGTATGACTACTATTTGTGAATCAAGGGCAGAGCGTTTTAGGTTTAGCCAGTTCATTGCAGGGCGTGGGCCATTTTGATCTCGCTAGAGGATAAATACTATCTTTGAAACTCGTACCACGGATATTAGACAGCCCGATCGATGACGACATGGAACGCATGGCGCAGACCAGATGTGCTGACATTCTACTACGACAACCAAACTTGGGACTAACTTGGCTAAACGACCTTCCGCCGATGGATTACATTATATTCAATAGCGATCACACTCATGATCTGAAGCCGATTGGTAGGCATAAGGGACTAAAATATCTGTCACTTGCGGGATCAAGAAAACAAGACACTGAACCACTAGGTGAGTTGGAGTTGTTGGGTCTTGAATACAGTGGGGGCTCGCAGAAGGGATTCCTACAGTTCAATATTTCCAACCTCAATCACCTCGTATTAGCAGATATCAATTGGGGCGAAGCGAACCTGCGCGAGTTGCCTGAGCGCATTGATGACTTGCTCATTATCAACGCTAATTGGCTTGAGAGCATTGAGCTACCGGATGCATTTACTGTGCGATATGTCCTCATAAGTTGGTTGAATCACTTGAACTTTTCTGAACTGTTACGTAAGTGCGGAAGAGTCGAAGCATTCATGTTGATGAAGCATTCGAAGCACGTAGATTTAGCACCCATACTCAATGAATTGAGCGGGGTGAGAGCATTGTTTATAGATGATGTCAATTTTGACTCTATTCGCGGCATTGTGAAGTGCCGCGAACTACAAGTAACTACTATTCGCCCACAAAAGGGCATTCCGGAGAACTTGGAAGATCTTAATGATCTTGAGCACCTACGCTTGATTTCATATCCCAAACGCCTCAGAAAATATATGCCGGCACGAGCGCGTGACCTGCCCACTTTCCAGTATCATACAGATGAGCTGACGGGCTTTCGTAAAACTTATGCTGAACAATATCTGAGTCCACCCGAAGTTGTTTCCCAAAATTGGTGACCATTAGCAACGGCGCATGGGCGCTTGTATATTGCAAGGCAATCACGTCGACGATCGAAGCCCGAGAAGAACAAGAACGGAGTGAAGGCGTGAGGGGCATCAAGCTGGCCAAGCTAGGACTGCCATTGCTGGCGTCGTTTTGGCGAACCGGAAACATACGACCGGCAAGGATCCGAACAATCCATTGATGGAAGAAGCAGGCAGGTGTTCAGGTGATCTATAAGCCGATTCGAAAATGCCTCAATGAGCTATTCAGGAGCTTGGGATTTACCAAAGACAGGGGTTCTGACACCTATTCAAAGCAAATTGTAGCAGGAGCACGCCTATTCCTAGATGCTCAACTCATGGTTCGGGGCGATGGAGGCTTCTTTGGAATTGCTCGCGGAGTTCGGGTCGCTTTGGCAGGGGATGACTACGTCGTCCTAACCCGCGAGGTAGTGTTCATGAATGAAGATGCTTGGTTTGATTTCCTGAAATCGAATACGGACGTCGCGGTCGCGGCAGCCCGCACCGCCCTGGAGGCGCAGGTCATACCCTTCTTCGAGCCCGGCGAAGCGCGTCAGCGCCTCGCGTACTCCGCGTCAGCTGAACTCAATAGCCGTCGATTACCTGATCCAGATCGCCTACGAGTCGAAGCAGTCTTATCCAGGCTATATGGTGATGATCAGGATGTGCCAACATAAACCAACCCGCCGTTCCGCCGCGATCTTTGAGACCTTCGCGTGATACCTTATTCCTGCCCCTGGGCAAACCAGGGTTGACAATCCGCCCCGCTCAATACTATAAGTAGAACCCATCCCCCAATTCCAACCCTTCCACCAAAATCCCCCAAACTCAAATTGCGCAAATCAGACACGACCCCGTTGAACCTAATCGCGCAAGATGCGCGCGGTTGCGCACCGATGACAAGTTATAAAAGGAAATTACGCACGGGGGAAGGAATGTGAAACAGCCCTCTGACCCGGCTTTTCGAACTTACGAAGAGTTTCAGCAGGTTGCTCAGGAGGGCGAGCCATGGCGATCGGAGGACTTGCGAGTGGCAGAGAAACGTATTTTCGGTACCATTTATCCTCGGCCGTCAGAGCGGTTTTTTCAGTGCGAGGAGGCTCTGTCCAAGTTCTTGGGCTACCTCAGATCCTTCGAGAGTAGCGCCTTGCTATTCGTGGCTAACACGGCTCACGGAGATAGCTTTCCAACTTCAATGATTTCCATCGAGCGTGCATTGAACCGTGTGGATGCTGAGTTCCTTGATACCGTTGCCGACCTTTTGGTAGTGGATCCGCAGACTGGCCGCTGGGTTCATCTGGAGCTCGAGCGAGTGCCAGAAAGATTTGAGCTTCGAGTTGCTACGACAGCAATTGTTTGAGAGCTCGCTCTCCCCACAGGCTCATCGTGGCCAGCCACTCGTCACCCCCTGCGACTCCGCGTCTCTGCGTGAAACTCCCCCGAATTTCGGATGAAATTAGGGTTCGCGTTTTGATCTCCCCACACGCCTCTCCTCTCGTGTGGGGAGCGCTACGGTAGGATATGCTCATGCTAGGTCCATTTGGGTTCCACGAACGAATCGAGGACTATCGGTGGTCTTCCGTTTGGATGTTCGAGGCATGTCAGCGTTCGGATGAGGATGGAGTCATAACTGTTGCTCGTAAGGAGCTCTTGCGAAGCTTTGCTATTAGGGTGGAAGCAATGACGCGGCCCGCTCCCCACACGAAAGGCGTGTGGCGAGATCAAGCACGCAAAACGATTGGCGGAATGAAGCTTGGTGCAGTGTGGAAGTAGCAAAGCCGCGCTTTAGATTACACAGATCCGTTGAAGCACTATTTCCAGGCTTCAAGAGGAAAGGCAATACTCTCGTTCGCTGCATTGAGTCAACTTACGTGATACGCGTTGCTTTTGAGCCTAGTGCTTATGCCGAGAATCGAGGCAAGCGGTATCCATATTTTTTGGTCTATCCACTGTTTTGTTCACCCAGCATGTCCTTTCAGCCATTGGCTTTCGGCGAGCGCGTGTTAGATGCAAAGCGCCAAGACCTTTGGGACTTTCGTGATCTTGAAGCATTCGAACGACTTGCACTACTGACCAATGAGAAGTCCAGTGACTTAACGTCAAGCAGTAAGTGCCACGAATTTATTACCCGGTTTCCTGGGGAGTCAGACACGCACGGATGGTACGTTGATGATGCCTTTTGGATTCAAGCGTGCATGTTTGGTGAGATTTGGCATGGTAACGTACATGGAGCGAACCATTTGTACGCAAAATTGCAGGAGGTCGAGGCGCTTGTTGGCATTGATCGTTATGATGACGGGGACAACCCGTTTCTTGAATGCAGAGAAGTTATGGGTTTACTAATAACGAACGGTCCCAGCGCAACCGTATCTTTGCTCAATACTTGGAAGGAAACAAAACTTGAGAGGCTCGAACTTACCAGTTACTGCGAGAAGCAAGTTTGAGTTTGAACTGCCGGAATCTCGGGCTCTGACATCAGACCGGGCCCGACCCCAAGACCGACGAGATACGGAGGGCGAAGATGAGAAGGAGAACGACTCTCTTGATGAGTTGCCTTGCAACCGGCCTGGCGTTGAGTGGATGTTCGGCACCAAAGGACGATCCTGAAAATGCCTACCGGCGTGACCATTTCAGGCGACCGTGAGGGAGTGTGCGGGGAGGAACAGGGGAACAGAGGAATTGACCAAAGATTGCCTGTTCTCGTAATCCAGCGTCTTCCACTCCCTCGTTCGCCTGTTCCGCCGTTCCCCTGTTCTCCCCTTGAACTGGGCACGCAGGCTTCAGTCTCCCAAACCCCTACACCGGTACTTCGCTTCTTCGCTCGGACACCCGCCGCTCGCTGTGGTCGAGGATTTTCTTTCGGAATCGCAGCCACTTCGGCGTGACCTCCAAGAGTTCATCATCTCGGAGCCAAGCCAAAGCCTGTTCCAACGAAAACTCCTTGTGAGGATCGAGGGCGGCGGTTTGTTCTGACGTTGCCGAGCGCATGTTGTTCGCGGCTTTTTCCTTTGTTGCGTTGACGATCATGTCTTCATCGCGGGCGCAGGCACCGACGATCATGCCGCCGTACAACTCGGTTCCGACCGGGTAGAACAGCGCGCCTCGCACCATGACGTCCTCGTAGGCGTACCGCGTGAGCTTGCCGTTATCCTTGCAGATGAGCGATCCCACCGTGCGGGCGACAACCTCGCCCTTGTAGGGGTGGTAGCCGTCGAAAAGCGAACCCATGATGCCCAGCCCGCGCGTCATCGTGAGGTAGTTCGACCGGAAGCCGATGAGGCCGCGGGTGGGAATCGAGTAATCCAGCGTGGTGGTTCCGCTTGAGCTGGACATGTTGCGCATCTCGCCCTTTCGGCGGGCAAGCTCTTCCATGACGAAGCCGACGCTATCGTCGGGAAGTTCGAGCGTGAGCGCCTCGAACGGCTCGTGAACGGCCCCCGCCTCGCGCTTGAAAATGACCTGCGGCCGCGAAATCTGAACCTCGTAGCCCTCGCGACGCATGGTTTCGATGAGGATCGCCAACTGCAACTCACCCCGAGCGGCGACCTTGACGGTGTCGGGATTCGCGTCCTTGTCGATCTTGATCGAAACGCTGACCGCCTCTTCCTTCTCGATCCGCTCGCGGATCTTGTGGATGGTGAGGTACTTGCCGCCATCCTTGCCCGCCAGCGGCGAGTTGTTCGCGTAGAAGTTCATCGTCAGCGTGCTCGGCTCGATGTAAATCGCCGGCATCGCCTCGGTCGTGTCCGCGTGGGCGATGGTGTCGAAAAGGAGCACGTTGTCAAGCCCGGCGAGCATGACGATTTCCCCGGGACCGGCGCCTTCGACCTCTCGCAGGGAAATGCCCTCGTAGGTCCAAAGCTTGGTAACGTTGAACCCCTGCATTTTCCCGTCGTAGGGAAGGTGGTTCAGCCGGTCGCCGACTTTGATGCTGCCACGCAGGACCTTTCCGCCGAACATCCGGCCAACGTAGTCGTTGTAATCGAGATTGTTGACCTGGAGCAAAAAGGATCCATCCGCCTCCACATTGGGGGGTGGAATCGCCTGCACGATCATTTCGAGCAGTTCTCGCATGTCGGTCTCGCTGCCGTCGGCGGAGACGCGGGCAAAGCCGCCGGAGCCACTCGTATAAAGGTGCGGAAAGAACAGATCATCCTCGCTCGCGCCGAGATCGATGAAGAGGTCAATCGTCTTGTCGTACGCTTCCAAGGGACGCGCGCCGGGTCGATCAATTTTGTTTATGCAAACGATTGGTTTAAGTTTGTTGGCAAAAGCCTTCTTCAAAACGAAGCGAGTCTGAGGCATCGGGCCCTCATTCGCATCGACAATGAGGAGGACGCCGTCGACCATGCTGAGCACGCGCTCAACCTCGCCACCGAAGTCCGCGTGGCCGGGAGTGTCGACGATATTGATTTTGAAATCTTTGTAGCGAACGCTGGCGACCTTGCTGAGGATGGTGATCCCCTTCTCGCGCTCAAGGTCGTTACTGTCCATGACGCGATCCATCATGTGCTGATTTTCGCGGAAGGTGCCCGCCTGGCGG
>JBKJJL010000251.1:0-7051 GCA_046597875.1 Fimbriimonadaceae bacterium
CATTGGATTAGCGCATTCGAAGCGATTAACGAATGTGTTGAAAGCTCTGAATCTTAAAGGGATTGCTTCAAGGGGATTGTTTGGAGAATCAAGCCGTGCGGTAGGGGCATTTCTTCAAGTGAGCATCACGGATGGACGCCGAACTGACTTCGTAGGGGCGTGTGACTATTTACTGAATGAAGAACGGGCGGCACGCAGAGACGTTGGGCGCGATGAGCTTTGTGAGCGCGCGCGGTTGGCGGTGGATTTCGCGATCGGATCGCCGGTTATTTCCGCCGCGGACGCTTTTCGGGTTCTCGGCTGGGCCCGCTGGGCTGCGGTGGCCGGACTTCCCTTCGCGGCGTACCACTCACGGGAGGTGGACGCGTGGCTGACGACGGTGGAGCTGAAAGGCGAGCAAAGCGACGACCGATCGGCACGTGCTCGGGCGAACTTCCTGCGCACATGCTTGGAAGTGGGTTGAGGGAAATGTGCGTCACGCCAAGGTCGCAAGGGTCGCAAAGGACCCAGGTTCAATAATTTTGAAATGCAGTCTCATCACTTCGGACCAAAAACTGCCACGCTAAAGGCACAGAAGTGCTTTCAGCTTTCCGGCAAAGTCATCAATCTCTGCTTTCGTTCTGGTTTCCGTGACGGCTACCAGGAGGCAGTCCGCGAGAGCGGGTTCGTAGTCGCCCAATGGGAGGCCCGCGAGGATGCCTTGCTTTAGCAGTTCGTCGCGAACCCAGCTCGGGTCTTTCGGAAGTTTGAGAACGAACTCGCCGAAGACTTTCTGATCGAAGGCGACGCTCGCCCCTGCTTCGGTCAGCTTCTGCATGGCGTATTGGGTGTTTCGTACCGAGCACTCGGCGACTTGCTTTAGGCCGTTCTTGCCGAGAGCGGTCATGTAAACCGTCGCCGCGAGGGCCATGAGGGCTTCATTCGTGCAGATATTCGAAGTTGCTTTCTCGCGACGAATGTCTTGCTCTCGGGTTCGAAGAGTCATGCAGTATCCGAGGTTGCCATCATGATCGGTGGTCCGGCCGACAATACGGCCCGGAATGCGGCGAACGTGCTCTTGTTTGCAAGCAAAGAGGCCCAAAAGCGGCCCTCCGTATCCCATTGCGATTCCAAGGGGCTGCCCCTCGCCGACGACGATGTCGGCTCCAAATTCGCCCGGCGGTTTTAGGAGGGCACAAGCCGTAGGATCGGCGACTACGATGAACATTGCGCCGGATTTTTCTGCTGCCGCTCGGGCCGCGGCGAGGTCTTCGATCGTTCCGTAAAAGTTCGGATATTGGACGATCACGCACGCGTGCTCTTCGGTAAGAAGCGTGTAGTCCGTGGTCGCTCCGTATGCGGTTTCGATCGTCTCAACTTCGAGATCGACGGCCCACGTGTAAGTGTCTAAGACTTGGCGGTAGTGAGGGTGAACGGCCCCGCTGACCGCGATCTTGGAACGGCCCTTGACTCCGTGTGCCAGGACGGCAGCCTCCGCCATGGCAGTCGCCGCGTCGTACATAGAAGCGTTAGCGATGTCCATGCCGAACAACTCGGCGACCATACTCTGGAACTCGTAAATTGTCTGCAGGTATCCCTGGCTGAGCTCAGGCTGGTAAGGCGTATAGGCGGTCAGAAACTCGCCGCGAGAGATCACCGCTCCCACGCTGGCGGGGATAAATCGGTCGTAGATACCAGCGCCCAGGAAGCAGACCGTATCTACGAGATTGACGTTACGGCTTGCCAGTTCGGCAAGGTGGCGGAACAGCTGATCTTCGTCGAAGAAGCTGGGAATGTTGAGGTGACCTTTGACGCGCAGATTCTCAGGAATCTCGCGGAAGAGCTCATCAATACTCGATGCGCCAATCGTGGCCAGCATCTCGCGGACGTCAGTTTCGGTGTGGGGGGTGTAGGGCATGGGAGTGTTAGGTATTGGGTATTGGGTATTGGGTATTGGGTATTATGGCAATGCTTCCGGATACTGACTAAATGGGTCGGATTCACCATAACTTGCTCCTGTCTCCCTCACAATCTTCTGCTGAAATGAGCTCCTTCGATAACTAATGAGGGCATTCAAGAGTTTCGTCGCTTCGGTTAGCTCTTGCAGCAGTCTGTCAGATACATCGCGAGTGACGAGACCCCGCTTCTGAGCTCTCTTGAGCGATAGTCTAGCTTCGCGCGCGGAACCACGTGCGATAACGAAAAAGTGTAATGAATCCGCCTTACTGAACCGACCATCTCCTTCGACTAGATTTAGATTAATGCTGTCCATCGCTCTCACCAGTTGCTTTCCTATAGTGTCCTTTTCAAAGTTTGTCCAACCTGAAACTATCTTCCAAACCGCATCGGTCACGTGCTCGTATTTCGAAAACACTTCCATTTCCTCAATCGGCACATGCGAGTGAGTGGTTTCACTAGCTATAATTTGTTGTGGCGAAGAGTTCAATCCCGATTCCCCAATACCTAATACCTAATACCTAATACCCTTCCCTACGCGATTTTTGCGTATTCCTCGGAACTCATCAGGCCATCGGGCTCACCCGAAACGCGCAACTTGATCAGCCATCCCGCTCCATAGGGATCCGAGTTCATCAGCTCGCTTTGGGCTCCGAGGGCGCCATTTACTTCAGTTACCTCACCGGCGACCGGCGCGTAGACATCCGAAACGGTCTTCACGCTCTCAATCGAGCTGAAGGAGTCTCCCGCTTGCAACGCTCGGCCGGGCGTCGGAAGCTCGACGAAAACGATGTCGCCGAGTTCGGATTGGGCGTGGTCGGTGATGCCAATCGTGGCGACATCTCCTTCAATGCGAACCCACTCGTGCGTGGACGTGTATTTGAGGTCTGCGGGGACGTTCACAGCTACGGATTGTACCGCTCGTTATCCCTTCACCGCGCCTGCGAGCATGGCTTGCTGGATGCGCTCTCGGAAGAACCAATAGACGATGATGACCGGCAACATCACCCAAACCATCCCGGCGAAGAGGGCACTCCAGTCGGCCTGATAGTTCTGATTCATCGCGAGATCGGCAATCCCCAGCGGGAGCGTGCGGTTCTCCTTACTGGAGAGCAACACCATCGCCAACGGGTACTCGTTCCAAAGGCCTATCGCGTTGAAAATGCCGACGACGATTACGCCAGGCCGAGCCAGAGGCAACATGATTCGCCAAAAAGTCGCGTTGTGTCCGCATCCGTCAAGGTATGCGGCTTCGGCGAGTTCGTTGGGGATGGATTGGAAAAAGCCCGTCAAAACGAAGATCGTGAAGGAGAGCGAGTACGCGATGTACACCACGACGAGTCCGGTCATCGTGTCCTGAAGGGCAAGATTTTTGAGCAGGAAAAACAAAGGCACAACGACAAGAAAGTTCGGAAACATCATGCCACCCAGGAACGTGGCGAAGAGCGTTTTGGAGCCCTTGAACGGGTACTTAGCGAAGATGTAGGCGGCCATGGCCCCGATTGGAAGCAGGAAAACCAGCGTCGCAAACGTTGCGATGAGGGAGTTGAGGAAGCTTCGCCCGCCGATCGCGTTCCAACCTCTTCCCAGGTTACTGATGTCGGGAGACTTGGGCAACGACCAGGGCGAGGCAAAGATTTCCTGGTTCGTCTTGAAGGCACCGATGACCACCCACAGCAAGGGCAAGACGACGACCGCGAAGAAGATCGCCAGCAGGATTGAGCGAAGAACCTTCACGCTCGGGTTCCTTCTGGGCTCTTTCGAAAGAGCCAAAGCATGAAGAGGCTGATCGCCATCGCGACCGCGAAGTTGGCGACCGCTACCGAGCTTGCGTAGCCGAACTGGAAGTTCTTGAAGCCTTGTTCGTACAGATAGGTGAGCATCGTTTCCGTGCTTCGGGCGGGGCCGCCTCCGGTCATCACGTAGACAAGCGCGAAGATGTTCAGCACATTAATCGCGATGTAGGAGAACGCGATCCGCTTAACCGACCAAAGCAAGGGCCAGGTAACGAGGCGAAATCGCGTCCATCCATCCGCGCCGTCAAGATGGGCGGCTTCAAAAATGTCCTCGGGGATGTTCTTGATGCCCGCCCCGAAGAGCATGATGTAGAACCCAAGCACGTACCAGATGAATGCAACCGCGACGGCGGGAAGGGCGGTCGAGGGGTCACCCAAAAATCCGTCCTTAGGAAGTGGGAGGTGAAAGAAGCGGAAAACAGAATCTGCGACTCCGTACGACGGATTGAACAGGAACTGCCAAATGATGGCAACCACGACCATCGAGATCACCTGCGGGAAGAGATAAACCGCACGGAGCGCCTTCGCCGAGCGCGAGCTGCCCTGGGCTGCATGCGCCAGGAGCAGGCCGAGAACGATCACCACGACCCCGGCGACGAGCATCAGCCACAGGTTGTTTTTGATAGTTTGGCGATACGTTTCGTCGGCGATCAGCTTCTCGTAGTTCTGAATTCCGACGAACGTACGCTTGCTGGAGACCCCTCGGAACGAGTACAGCGACAGGGTAAAGGCCTGGAACAAGGGAACGCAAACCAGGAGGCCATACAGCAAAATGGCAGGGCTGAGGAACGCGATGATAAACGTTGCCCTGCCCCGCCGCTGCATGGCGTTGAGTATAGCGACTTGTGTACAAGTTGCGGGAGGGCTGTACAATCAAGGCATAGTGGTCGCCGTTCCCATCTTGCTATTGCTGCTTGCGTCCAAAAGCGCAACCGTCGGGGCCGAAGAAGATGCCGGTCTTGCCATGCGCTCAACCTTGGGCTTTCGAAGAACATTACGGCATCGCCCGCGTACCATTTCTGCCATGCAGGATATAGGATGGCCAGCGAACGACTCGCGCCTGGCGGACCTTGCCACGAAGCTGGGGCACACCCAATTGGGCGACGAAGTAGCCAGAGAACTGGCGAAGGGAGGGGCTCGGGCCGTGCCGTTCCTCCTCGCGGCATTCAAGGTGTTCGCATTCGATAATGATGCTATAACCAGAATCAAGGACGCGCTCGCCGCAATCGGCGCAGTAGCTGTGGCACCGATTCTACGCGGGTTACCAGATAGCGACGAAAGGGCCCGCGAGTGGATCGCCTCGGCGCTGGGGCAGGTAGGTGCACCTGCGGTGGCGCCGCTTATCCGCGCACTATCCGAGACCCAATGGGATGTCCGCTTGTTCGCCGCCTTTGCTCTCGTGCGGATAGGCGTGCCCGCCGTGGAGACGCTGATCGTTGCGCTATCAGACGGCAATGCAGTCGTCCGCGCAACGGCCGCCTGGGCGCTGGGGAACATCAAAGATCCGGGCGTGGTTGAGCCCCTCATTCGCTTGCTTTCGGAGGATGACGATTGGTCAGTCCGCGTAAGTGCAGCTGGCGCGCTGGAGACGATCAAAGACCAACGCGCTGTTGAGGCGCTTATTCGAGCGCTCTCGGAAGATGGTGATTGGTCAGTACGCTCTGGGGCCGCCTTCTCCCTGGGCAAGATCAAGGACGTACGCGCCGTTGAGCCGCTCATTCGCGCACTTTCGGACAGCAAGTATGGTGTTCGGGGGCAGGCCGCCAGGGCGCTGGGAGAAATCAAGGACACACGGGCCGTTGAGCCGCTCATTCGCGCACTCTCGGACAGCGATCAAGATGTCCGCTGGGGAGCTGCCGAGGCGCTGGGAAGTGTTTATAGTTCGCAAGCCGTGGAGCCTCTAATCCACGCACTCCAGGACAGCTATAACGGTGTCCGCAGATTCGCTGCTAGCGCGCTTGGGAGGATCAAGGACGCTCGCGCGGTGGAGCCGCTCATCCGCACACTCTCGGACAGCGACGCGGGTGTAGGTGTGAGGAGCGCCGAGGCCCTTGGGAAAACAAACGATGCCCGTGCCGTACAGCCGCTTATCCACGCCCTCCTGTCCAGTGAGTGGGTTGTCCGAGAAGCTGCTGCCAGGGCGCTGGGAGTGTTGAAAGATATTCGCGCGGTTGAACCTCTCCGGCGTTTGCAGAATGACCCCATCGGGGCGGTGCGTAATGCCGCCGCAGGGGCGATTCGTGAGATCGGCGGGTAGCAAGTTTCGGTCTTGGGCGTACAACTTGTCGCAACCGTGCCCGACTTTCACCAGAAGAACTCGCGTTTGCTTTCCCGTTACCAATACCCAAAGTCTACCGCCTGACTTCTCGCTTGGCAAAGCGCAGACACCTCGAAGCCCAACCAGAAAAAGGAAGGCTCAGGCTCTAAAAGAAACCGTTGCTCGACTTCTCGGCGGCGACTACGTAATCCTTGATGAACGCGAGCAGGTTGTCCTTGCTCGCGTTTTGGTGAGACGGGATGACGCGATAAAAGGTCGAATCGAGATTATCGCCCATCTTGAGCTGCTCGACGAACATGCCCCAAGTCAAATTGTAGTTCAAGGGGTACCACTTTTGATGCGGACCCTTGTAAAACATTGCCGCGAACATTTTTCCGCGTTCGTTGTGTGTGACTTCAACAATCGTTACTGGAATTGTGCCTCTCGCGGTTTCCAAGCTCTCGGTGCTCTGGCCCGTGATTGTGTAGCCTTGGGATTGGAAGCAAATTCGATTGTCGTGAAACGAATTCTTGTCGTTGCTGGAAATCAGCAAGACGTCGTACGCTTCCTTTCCATCGGAATAGATTCTGCCGACACATCCAAACGGTTTGAGGACGGTTCGCGTCACATCGTCCACCTTGTAGGAGATAAGAGGGTTATCGCTGTCCGGCAGGAACTTGAATTTGTTTACCGTGACCGGAGCTGCCTTCTCCATGAAGGCCTCATCCTTTCTCGCGTAAGCAGGTCTGGGCATCGCGTGAAGCGCCAAGCCTGTTGCAACCAAAACCAAAGCGACCGTAAGAGTACGTTTCTTTAATCCTTCCATCCCATCCACCTAAATATCTTGAACAATATCCCGAAGCAAATAATCAGGGTCACATAACCGCTGTAGTCATGAAACTTCATGCCAGCATCGTGCCCCCAGGTTTCTCCGACGACGCCAATCAGAGCAATTCTGAGTCCATTTATCAGAATCGCAAGGAGCGGAATCATCGAGAGCGCGATGAGATTTGCCCACCACTTCAATCGAGCGATCAATACGAAGAAAACCGTAAACGCGATC
>JBKJJL010000312.1:0-5410 GCA_046597875.1 Fimbriimonadaceae bacterium
GAGACGACATTCGCCACCAAAATGTGAGGCCCAGAAACACCTCGCTCAACGAGCACCGCCGCCGCCCCGGCTTGTCGGGCATCCTCGGCGAAAGCATGCCCATCCACATTTGCACCCCGAATCGCGATGAAGAGGAAGCCCTCACGGACTTCGCGCGAGTCAGTCGCGAATCCCAAAATCTCGGATGGAACGCTGCCTTCGGGCAGCATGAGCGTGCCCCCAAGACGGTCGGCCAGTTCGCGGAGGTTCATCGGGATCATGGCTTGAACCTACCAGGGAAACACCCTCTTCTGCCGACAGCGGAGCCCTGATTGGTGGTAACACGCAACAAATGCTTGGCCATACTTCCCTCAGCTCTCTCCCCTCTTTGCGAGACTACCGCTCCCGCAGATCGTCGAGTTACGATCGAGCTGGAAACAACAACGACTGGCACGAGCTGGAGCCTGGGGCCACGATGGAGCTTCTAACCAGCGAGAAGCCCGGCTGCATCAAGCACATCTGGATGACCGTCGGCAACGACGACACTTTTCCCCGCAAGCTGATTCTTCGTGCCTATTGGGATGGCGAAGACACTCCCAGCATCGAAGTGCCCCTTGGAGATTTCTTTGGCATTGGGCATGGAATTTTTCGAAATTTCACGTCCTTGCCGCTTCAGATGAGCCCTGAGGATGGGCGGGCGATGAACTGCTGGTTTCCGATGCCCTTCAAGACCGCGCGGATGACGCTGGAAAGCGAATGCGAGGCGACCGTGAATGTGTACTTTTATGTGGACTACGAGGAATATGGATCCGACGAAGGGTTGGATCCAACCCGATTCCATGCCCAATGGCGCAGAGAGGCGCGAACCGAGGGGTGGCTGACCGAAAAACTCAATGAAGGCAACATCGCCGAGATTTGGGCGCGAAAGCCCAATCTCACCGGCGATGACAACTATGTCATTCTCGAAGCAGCGGGTTCGGGCATCTACGTGGGCTGCAACCTCAATATCGACGTTTTTGAGCCCCAAGGGAATGATTGGTACGGCGAAGGCGACGACATGATCTTCATTGACGGCGAGGCGTGGCCGCCGTCTCTCCACGGAACGGGAACTGAGGACTACTTCAACACCGCCTTCGGCCCGCGCACAGAGTTCTGCGCCCCGTATCACGGTATCACGCTCTACTCAGGCACGCCCGAGTGGCCTTGGAGCGGCAAGAACTCGATGTACCGATTCCACATCGAGGACCCGATCCGCTTTCACGAATCAATCCGCGTTACGATCGAACACGGACACGCGAACAAACTCTCGAATGATTACTCGAGCACGGCGTATTGGTATCAAATCGAACCCCACGCGCCCTTTCCGAAACTACTTCCGGTCGCTGAAAGGCTTCCTCGTCTCTAAATTCTTCGAAGACAGAACAAATACTAGCCACATTTTGAAGAAAAAGGATATATGATTTAAAGAGTCATGATGCGTCTTGTTTCCCAAGTGATGGTCGCGCCTTTGTTGGTGGGTGGGCCAAGGCGGTATTTGATCACGACGGCTTACGGGGTCGCCGGTATTCTTGCCGGGGTCCTGTGGTTGATAGTCCCCCTCGCGTTATGGCGATCATTCGGGATGAGTTGGACCTTCCTTTGGCTTTTACCGACGACAATTTCGATTTTCGCGCTGACATTCAGCCGGGACGATCGAGAGGCCGTACCTAATCACGCAGTAGCCTGGCCCGATGAAGACGACGAAGATCCCGATGCGGGCGCCGACGCGGATTTGCCAGAGGGTTATCAAGATTGGCTTGCCGAGATCATGCAACCGCCTCCTCGGTGGTACAGGGTGGCCCAATGGATAGCGATCGCCGTCTTTTCGCTGCTTTTCGCCGTGGTCGTTATGGAACAGTGGCTCCTCTGGATGGTCGTCACGGTCGAGTTGTTTGACCCCTGGGCAATCGTCATCGGCATCGCGATCGCCGCCATTCAGATGCTCCTGATGTTCAAGGAAAAAACCAAGAGCCAGACTGTTCTCTAGAGCTTCGTGGGGTGGAGCAGCTCTTTCAATTCAAATGCGTGCTCGCGTTGGACCAAGGCCACGAGCAGATCGCCCGTGTCCAGCTTAAAGTCGCCGTGGACGGGCAAGCCCTGATCCTCACGCAGAACGTACACGATGTTTGTGTGAGGTGGCAAGACGAGATCTCGAACGCGCTTGCCAACAACAGGCGAACGCGGGCCGAGGACTACTTCCACCACTTCCAGATTCCCGCGAGCCAACGCGCCAACCGGAAGCATGACGTCGGGAGAAATCTGCTGTTCGATAAGCGAGTGGATAATCGCCGTCGCGCTCACGGTTTCATCGATGCCAATCTGCTGGAAAATGGGCTCGTGCGAAGGGTCATTCACTCTCGCCAGAACGCGCTTAACGTTCCATACAACCTTCGCCAGCTGGCAGATAACCAAGTTGTCTTCGTCCTCGCCCGTGACCGCAACGACGACATCGGCCCGCTCGAACCCAGCGTCCTTTTGGATCAGCATTTCGCAGCCATCGCCCACCATCACGTTCTCGGCTCCCACGAGGCTCGAAAGGCGCTGGGCTTGCCTGGGATCGCGCTCTAAAAGAAGCACTTCGTGGGAGTTCGCAATCAGCCTTTTCGCTAAGTACAACCCAACATTTCCACCACCAACCAGGATCATGTACATGGGTTAGACCTTCAACTCCTCAGGAAGCATGTTGTACGTGTCGACGGTCTCGTAAGGTTTTTCGATAATCCAATCCTTCATCATGCCCGCGGTGAGGGCGGAGGGGGTGATGCAGTGGTAGCCGAGTTTGCGATAGGCATCGGCCCGGAGCGGATCGGCCACTTTGATGCAGACCTTGGGCACGTTAAATCGGAGCTTGACGACTTGGCCCGCCATAAGGTTTGTATTGTCGCCTCGAGTCAAGGCAAAGAATACGCTCGCCTTTTCAATCCCGGCTTGAAGCAGGATGTCATCGTCAAGCCCGCTTCCGATAACCACTCGGCACGAGTGCTCGGCACCGAGCCTTCGTAAGGCAACCGGATTCTGCTCGATAATGGTGACTTGGTGTCCCAGCGTGGAGAGCTGGAGAGCAAGTGTTGAGCCGGTACGGCCACAGCCAAAGATGACGACATCCATAGAGGAGATGATAGGATACCTTCCTCTTGCCGGTCCGCCCACTTGCCCCGTAAATTTGCGGTTTTGTGAGAATACGTATTCCAGATTCCCGGAAACTGGAGTATCATAAGATTAACGTGGGCTAGAGATTCTGCTACGCGTGCGTGTAACCCTGACTATCGGGGCACAGGAGAAAGAGAGGATACCAATGACAAAATCCAAGTTTTTTGCAGTTAGCGCCGTGCTGGCCACAGTGGCCGGAGCTCAGGCCGTTCTTTACGTAGACCCGGTTGGCGATGTCTTTGTGCCAGGCAATCCATTTCCTCACATGGACATCACCACAGTGAACGTCACCAACACCGCGTCCACGATCACTTTTGACATCACGCTCAATGGCAGCCCGATTGCCACCAACTGGGGCAAGTACAACGTTGTTCTTCGAAAGGTTGGAGCTAGTCCAGTCGATAACGATTCTCAAACCAATCCTTGGGGCCGCAACTACGCGCTGCTCGGCGGTGCAAGTGGATTCATCGGTTCGTGGGTTGATGCCACACCCAACAACCAGCAGAACTGGTCGTACAACGGCAGCTGGAATTTGAATTCGACGGTTACGAATACGATCACGCCGTCAGGCGTGTCGCTCACCGTGTCCATGGCAGACCTTGGATTTGCGTTTGGCGATATGATCGTCTTTGACGTCCTGACGACCGGCGGCAACGGTGGCGACACGGCGGTTGATTCACTCTCAGGGGCGAGCCCAGTGGGTTGGGGCGATCACGTGCTACTTGAAGGCATCCAGTACAACACTGCTGTACCTGAGCCAGCCACTATGGCGGTTCTCGGACTTGGCGCGGCCGCTTTGCTTCGTCGTCGCAAAAAGTAGAAGTCCCTCCTACAAGGATATACAAGCCTCCGGATTTTTCCGGAGGCTTTGTTTTTTTAGATTCTTGAGGTTTCAGACGATGCGTGAAGAACGCACATTTTCGCCTTACGTTGTACACAAAACCCCATCCACGGGCACCTGCAAAGCAAGATTGCCGGTATAAAGCTTCATGCGTCGTCTTGCTTCTCTTGCCTTCCTTTTCGTTAGCGCGTCCCTTTGGGCCCAATACCCCGGCTCAAAAATGGTGCCGGACGAGTTTTCCAAGGGCTTTCAAGCGATCACGATTGAGGACGCCAAGACGTGGCTCGGCTACCTTGCGGGTCCTGAATGTGAGGGCCGCGGAAGCGGGCAAGACGGCTACTTGAAGGCGGCTGCTTACATGGCGGAGCGTTTCAAGGAGTTGGGTCTCAAACCAATCGGCGAAAAATCGACATATTTCCAAAACGTGCCCTATGGGCGCGCAACGGTTAAAGAAGGCTCGATCACGCTTGGCAATGCGACCGCTACCGTAGCCGCGACCCAGCTGACGATTACCGGCGCACTTCAAGACGCAACCGTCACCGGCAGGATCGTGTTCCTGAGTGCGAAAGGGCAAGCTTCGAAAGTTCCCGCTGGACTGGCCAACTCAATCGTCATCGCGAAGCTTGACGACGTGAGCAGAGATTTCCGGCGTGACCTTCAAAAAGCCTCCGCGGTTCTACTCCAAGTTTCGGATTTGATCACGGCACCGCGGGTTACCCAAGTATTCGGCGCTTTGGGCTCAGCAGGAGGTCGGATTCATCCTGATTCCGCCGCCGCCTTGCAAAGGGCCGCTGGAGTCACCCTAGCCGACGCCGCCGAAGGTGAGGTCTCAACCGCGAAATCGAGCGGTATGGCGACATTTTCGGTGAAGGTAGACGGGGAGCGCAAGGACATGCCAAACGTCGTTGGCCTCATCGAGGGATCGGATCCGACCTTAAAAGCCGAGTACGTCGGTATCGGGGCGCACCTTGATCATTTGGGCAAGCAAGGCGAGACCATCTATTGGGGCGCGGACGATGATGGTTCTGGATGCACTGCCCTGCTCGGCGTCGCAAAGGCGATGCAGGCCAATGGAGTCAAGCCGAAGCGCTCAATTCTTTTTATGGCCTTTAGCGGAGAAGAATCTGGCTTGATTGGATCCAAGTACCTGGCCGACAATCCCATGATCCCCTTGGAGAAGATGATTTGCGAGCTACAGATGGACATGGTCGGTCGAAACTCAGACGGCATTCAAAACGGTGACCGAAACCGCGTTGACAAGTTTGAAGAAAACATCCAATCGATGCGACTCGTGGGAAGCAAACGAATATCGACTGAACTGCATGACCTCGTTCTGGACACAAACCAATACGTGAATTTCGAGTTCAAATATGACGCGGAAGACGTGTACACCCGGAGCGA
>JBKJJL010000274.1:0-14253 GCA_046597875.1 Fimbriimonadaceae bacterium
GTGCTAACGTCCGCCGCTTCGAACTACGCCCTTATTGCGCGAAACCGAGACATGGCCAGGCCAGTCGGGGAGTGGAACGAGGCGCGAATTGTGTGCAAAGGTGGGCACGTAGAACATTGGCTGAACGGTTGGAAAGTGGTTGACTACGAACTAGGCACAATTGGCTGGAAGAAACTCGTGGCCGCGAGTAAGTTCGCCGCAATGCCGGACTACGGCTCAAGGAAGTCAGGGCATATCGCCCTCCAAGATCACGGGAATTTTGTGGCGTTCCGTAACATTCGGATTCGCAAGTTGTGAGTAAGGTAAGGCGGATGGTATTCGCCTTATCTAACAGCCTAACACCCAATACCCAATACCCAAGCCTCACTCCTCACTTCTAACCTTCTCGGTCACATCTACAAACTCGGTTGGCCTATTGTATGGGCTGTAGTAAGATCGGTTAGGTAGGGTTGGTAACTTCTGACCCGTAACAAACGCTGCAATCGCTCTTACGGCGTTTAGCGGTGTCGTTTCTTCGCTTAACTGTGCCCGAACCGGCGGCGGTACTCGATAAGCAGAGAGGTTACCGAACGCCTCTTGAAGGTCCGTTTTGGAGATCACGTCTTGATCAAGACCAAGCTTGGAACCGTGGTCGCCTTGAACGATAACGATACTTCCTTCAGATAACTGGTCAAGCGTGCTAAGTAGCTCTCCGTTCACCCACTTCAGCTGTTCAACATAACCTTCGCGATAAGATTCGGGAGTGCCTATGTGGGTCATGTAGTCGCTTCCATCCCAGTATCCGAATACTCCCTTCGGCTGGACGGGTTGGCCACTTGCAGTGAAGACAAAGGGAGGGTGAGGAGCTAGGACATGCGCGAACACAAATCGCGGCTTTGCGGTAGGCCGCGCGAGTGCCCTAAGCTCGGCAAAGCCCCTCTTGAGCGCGTGCTGCCTCTGTGTGTATTGGGATGTCGCAACACCAACGGGCATCTGAATAGGAGTCATCGCCAACAACGTCGCTTCAAAATAGGTAATATCTTCGACGTCCTTAATAACGAGATCAAACCCATCAAAACTGAATCCAGGAAAGCCGGTACTGACCGCAATAGTCTCATATCCGCGTGCCCTAAGGTCCCTTACCAGCCGCGGCCTGTCGACCAAGAGGGAGAGTTTGGCGCGGTCCGTAGTCCCCTCCGGAATCAAGTTCTGAATGCGATCTACATTGAGCAGTGCGCCAAGTGAAAGCGCGGTCTGGCAGTAGTTCGAGTTAGATTTGTTCGCAACTAAGAATCCGCGCTTTTCGAGTTCGGCGATAAATGGACTATTGTCAAAGTGCATCACGCGTTGAAGCTGGTCCGTCCTGCCGTATCCATCTACGATAATGAAGAAAATGTCCGGAGTGTGTGCGGCTACTGCTCTCGGGGCTGCAGCTTCAATCGCAGGTTTGCTTGCGCGTACAATAACGGAAGCCGTCGCCACAAGTACCAGCAGGATTCCAAAGCGATTAAGAGACTGAGTTGGTGGCTCCCATTTGCGGAGGGAGAGAACTGCTAGTACCATACAAAGAGATACCGATATCCAACCCCAAACAGCTGCTGGCTCCCATCGCTCAAAGAGTGGACCGAAGCTCCAAAAGCCGACAAACGCGGCCGACGCAATTAGAGCTCCTTTATCGATTGACCGGCTGATCAGAGAAGAGAGAATCCATACGATGCACCCGAGTAACCCGACAAACATCAAGGGTCGGAACAAATGCGTTATGGGGAAGAGGCCGACGTTTGCAGAAAATACCGCGAGAACGGGAAAAATGGCGACGATCGGCGGGTAAAAGGGGCGAGGAGAAGGATCCGCCACTACCTACTCCTGAGAAGGCAGAGAGTTCGCTCTGTACCCACAATCGGTTCCTCTCGAACAACTTCAAAATGCTTTGTAAATGCATCAAGAAACCCCGCCAAGTGGTAATCGTGGAATACGTCTTCACGTGAAGAGAGCATACGCTTTACCTGGGAGTCTTCCTTAGGAACGAACTCGAGAATGCAGTAAGAAGAAAGGGTGGCCAGCCATAGGGCAATCTCTGGTAGTGGAACATTGTTTCCGATCGCCAAATGGTGAATCAGCGCCAACGCCATCACAGCGTCAACGGGTCCACGCTCCGCCAGCGACATTCGCTCCGCATGGCCCCAACCCAGACTTGGGGATGGGTTCGTCAGATCCTGCCTTAAGGGCAAGAGGTTCGTTCGCCCCTCCGATCTCCATTTTTTGTAGGCACCTTCGACGGCGTTGGTGTCGAAGTCCCACGCGACGACGAACTCTGCAAGATCCGCAGCTTCCTCGCTAAGCACGCCCGTATTCGCACCGAGATCCCATACGCACTTCAAAGGCTTCGGCACTAGGCTTAAAAAGCGAGAAACCATGGCCCGCTTGGATGCAAATGCGGCTTCGTCGTAGTTCGTTTCTGCGTAATAGTTGCCCCAAACGGTCTTGGATTGCTTCAGGTTCAACTTACGCACGGTGGACTCCAGCGAATCCACCATTCCCAACAAAGCCTGTCGCGAAACAGTCGCCGATCGCCCCGCGGATTGCCCCGACTGAGCGCGGGCATGAAGGTGCAGGTGAACGCCCAGTCCAACCGACCAACGGCTTGATTTAGGCAGGAGCCGGGTCGCCAAATCTAGGGGAATGCCGTCAATGTGGGACCGTAAGAGATCGCTCAATCGGGGATCGACGAGGGCCATCAGGGCTAGAGGAGCCAGGAAATGCCTGCAGAACTGTCCGTATGCGGGCCAAGGCTTGCCTTCCTCGTAAGATCCAAAGGACAAACTATCGATCAGAACAGGCTTGCCGTTGAAAAACTGGATGTTGAAGGCCGAGGCATCTCGCAGCCAAAACCCCTTCTCCATCGCGAGGCGCATGGCGGCCAATGTGGCTAACGCCGCGTCCTGAAGTTGCGAAAAGCACCACTCGTAAGGGTAGCTAATCGTGGCGACAGGCTCAGGTTGAATGACCTTAACCGCCTCGCTGGAGGCGGCCCATTCCAGAGGCGCTTCGAGAACGGGAATGGCGAGAGATCGATTGACCATTTCGCCGTATAGACCAGTCTCTACCACTCGATCCCAAATGGGTGCGTAGGACGCGTGAATCTGTCGAAGCACAATCCCATCTCGCCGATAAACGAAGCCTGCGGGATCGCGGAAAGAACCACGCACAGGCTCAATCGCCATGATCAGGCTGAAGGATTCTTGGACGTTTTTCGAAAGGTATTGATGATCTTTGCGATCACACTTCGAAATCCGTACGCTGCTGCGAAGACTCCGGCCAATGCTGCTTGAAGCAACATGCTTCCCGATCCACCGTCTATGTAGCCCATTAATTGAAATGTTAAATGCATGTCAGGAATACGGGTTGAGAGCGGAAATTCGTTCGCGCACAATTTGAACTCGTGGGAAAACTCGTAAATTCCTATTCTAAGGGTTGCTTCTCGGGTGTGCCTTCCGGACTGTTTCCTTAAGCCGTTCGATGCTGAGATGCGTGTAAACCTGGGTTGTTGCCAGGCTCTCGTGGCCCAGAAGCTGTTGGACGGACTTCAGATCCGCGCCGCCATCGAGGAGGTGGGTCGCAAAGGAATGCCTCAGCGTATGCGGCGAAGTCTCAGGAGGCAAACCCGCCCGCAGAGCCCACCGCTTGACGATGTTTTGAACGGTGCGTGTGGTCAATCGTTGGCCCTTCGGATTGGTAAAAAGGGGTTCCGGTTGAACTTTGCTTGGCTCCCTTTCTTTCCCGAGGTACGCCGCCAAAGCTTCCTCCGCGGCTTGACCAAAAAGGGTCATTCGATCTTTCGACCCCTTGCCGCGCACTCTCAAGGAACGTTCTTTGTGATCCAGATCCATTAGGTTCGCTCCCACTACTTCGGCAGCGCGGAGGCCGGCGGCGTACATCAGCTCCAACATGGCGCGATCCCTGACCGGGGTTCGGCCCGCGTTTTCTTGATCCAAAAGGTCGCCTGCTTGGAGCGCGCTCAGGGCTTTTGGGAGGCGTTTTCGGCGAAAAGGGGCTTCGAGCGATTCAGTGGGATCAGCGGCAAGTTTCCCGGCTGCCCAAAGGAACTTGACGAAGGAACGGAGCGTGCTTAGCTTTCGAGCGCGCGTCGGAGGGCTGACTCCGTAGGTTCTTAAGTAAGCACGCAGACGGGGTTCCGTTAGTTCGTTATGGCCATCTAGCGAGGCCGCGAGCTGGGACAAATCGGCTCCGTACGATCGCACGGTGTGGGGCGACCGCGTAGCACGCAGGTGATCCAAAAACGATTGAATCCAGTCGTCAAGGGATTCATTCATGTGGCTAACCCAAGGATGCACATAGCTGCGTTATGACCCGGAATCCCGCTGACGGCGCCGCCTCGCAAGGCGGATGATCCGGCCCTGTAGACGCGAGGGTACTCCGTTTCCACGCCCCAAGTGCCCACATCCTCGCCACTTTCGGCGAAGAACCACGAAGGGGCGTTGTGGAAGATGTTGCCCTGGTCCAGCGCGATTTCCTGCTCGATATCCTGCGGCGTTTTAATCTCAATGCAAGGCAATCCGTTTCGATCCAGCGCGACGCAATCCAGAAAGGGCTCGGCACACACTCGGTCGAGCCCCTCGATGTACAGTTTGAGAACCTGTTCCCGGCGAGAATCATGGTCCATCTCAAACAGGCGATATGGCATGTCGAGGCCGAAGAGGGTTAGCGTTTGGTAGCCCTGGGCCCGTAGGTCTTCGCTTAGGATCGACGGGTCGGTGAGCGTGTGGCAATACATTTCGCCGGGCGCGGGGTTTGGAATGGTCCCAGAACGGGCGGCTTCGTACGAGCTTTGCATCTGGGCATAGCCTTCGTCAATATGGAACGACCCCGCAAACGCTTCTTCTGGAGTGACGCCAACCGCCCGGACTTTTGGAAGGCGTTTGAGCAACATGTTGATCTTGATCACCGAACCTTCGTCTTTGGCTTCCGGCTGCCACTCGCAACCGAGAATGCGGGCGAACGTCTTGGGTCCCGCATTGATGAGCAGGTGCTCGGCTTCGACCTCGCGCTGCTGTCCCTCATGCTCAAAAGTGACCCGATGTCGGGTGGGATGGACGTCGACATGGGTTACCTCCGCCGAGGTCAGAAAGTCGACGTTCGCGCTTCGGCAAGTGTCGACCAAGGAGTTCACAAGCGCTCGCATTCCGCCGACGGGAACGCGCCATTCTCCATCGCCTCCCCCGATGATGTGATAAAGGAAACACCGGTTCTGAAGCAGGCTCGGATCGTGAGGTTCGGTGAAAACGCCGATCTTTCCATCCGTCATGAGAAGTCCCCGAAGCACATCGTGCTCGGCGTATCGTTCGATTACGTTGCCGAGTGCCTCTTCGACGAAGGCCGTCCATGCCTCTTTCTCGATCGAAGTCACCATTTGGGAGGCGAAGTCTTGCCGAGATCGAAGGGGCTGGAGAAGCGTCGGCCAAACATGGCTGGCGACGCAAGCTTCGAGTTCCATGAGGCGCTCGTAATCGGCCCACGCAACGTCGTTTCCGGTGAGTTCGTGCATGGATCTGCGCGAAAGTTCTTGACTCACGTTGGATATTAGGAGGCCCCGATCCGTGCCAGTTGAGTTTTGATACGGAGTGAACGAGGCAACTCGGCGCTGCTGGGTGTGGAAGTTAAGGCCCAGATCATCGGTGATCTTTTGAGGAAAAAGCGAGACCAAATACGAGTAGGTCGAGAGATAGGCTTCGTAGTCCGGAAACACCTTCTTCGAGGCAGTCGCGCCACCTAATGTCGAGTTCCGCTCAAGTACGAGGACTGACTTTCCCGCGCGAGCGAGATAAGCCGCGGCGACAAGCCCGTTGTGCCCGCTTCCAACGACCACCGCATCGTAGGCTGGCTTTAGTTGAACTGCGCTCACTCTCCAGAGTTTAGATCATCGAGTCCCTTGTTTCTGTGAGCCGCGCGTTTCAA
This sequence comes from Fimbriimonadaceae bacterium, assembly GCA_046597875.1. Taxonomy (GTDB): domain Bacteria; phylum Armatimonadota; class Fimbriimonadia; order Fimbriimonadales; family Fimbriimonadaceae; genus JANJUB01. Next base: position 5,956 of record JBKJJL010000274.1, read on the forward strand.
TGGCCGTTCCGATAGAATAGAGCCATCTTGCCCACCTTGTCCACTCCTGCCGACGTTCTACGGAGCGTGTTCGGATTTGGCTCGTTTCGCGTGCCGCAGGACAAGATCATCGAAGCCGTGCTGGGCGGTCACGATGCGTTTGTGCTGATGCCCACGGGCGGCGGCAAATCGATTTGTTATCAGATTCCTGCCCTCATCAAGTCCGGCACCGCGATCGTTGTCTCGCCTTTGATTTCGCTCATGGAGGACCAGGTGCAAGCGTTGCGGCTCAATGGGATCGCGGCCGCATTTTTGAACTCGTCGCTAACTGCCAAGGAAGCGAATGAGGTTGTTTCGCAGATGCGTGAGGGGGCGCTCAAACTTCTTTACGTCGCCCCTGAGCGCGCCATGATGGCGGAGTTCCTTCAGCAGTTGTCGCAAATTGAAGTCAGCCTCGTGGCGATCGATGAAGCCCACTGCGTGTCCCAGTGGGGACACGATTTTCGGCCCGAGTACGTGCGACTGGGCGAGCTTCGCCAGCGACTCCCGAACATCCCATTTCTTGCCCTGACCGCCACCGCCGACGCCCAAACCCGCGCTGACATCCTACTCAGGCTCCACCTCAAGGAGGCCCGACAGTTTATCGCGGGCTTCGATCGGCCCAACATTCGGTACACGATTCGCCACAAGAGCGACCCGCGTCAGCAGCTCTTCGAATTCCTGAAAGCGCGCAGTTCTGAATCTGGAATTGTGTATTGCCTCAGCCGAAAGCGGACGGAAAGCGTGACCGAAGAACTGACCAAGTACGGGATTCGTGCCGCCGCCTACCACGCCGGATTGCCAACCGCTGAGCGAAAGCGCGTCCAAGCCGCGTTCATGCGGGATGAGGTGAAAGTCGTCGTGGCGACGGTGGCCTTTGGGATGGGGATCGACAAGCCCAACGTGCGCTTCGTGGTCCACTACGATATGCCGAAAAACGTCGAAGGATACTATCAAGAAACGGGCAGAGCCGGACGCGACGGCCTTCCGAGCGAGGCCCTCTTGCTGTACGGGCCCGGTGACGCGATCACCGCCCGGCGGCTAATCAGCACGGGTGAAAACAAAGCTCAAGTACGGATTGAACTTGCGAAGCTGTCTTCAATGATCGAAATCGCCGAGGCGCTCACCTGCCGCCGCCAACTCTTGCTTCAATACTTCGGCGATGATCTGCCAACCGCGTGCGGGAACTGCGACATCTGCCTTGATGAACCTGAGCGCTATGACGCCACCGCCCCCGCCAAGCTCGCGATCATGGCCATTTACGAAACCGGCCAGCGGTTCGGAATGGTGTACATCACGGACATTCTGCTCGGCAAAGAGTCGCAACGAACCACGTCGCTCGGGCACCAAGCCTTGCCAACCTTTGGGGGCGGAGCGAGCCTTTCGAAGGACGAATGGCAAAGCATTCTTAGCCAACTGATCCACCTGGGCTATTTGCGGGTTGACGTTGAAAACTACAATATTTTGAAGCTGACGCCGTTGACTCGGCCGCTCCTTCGCGATGGCGAAACCCTCATGCTATCAAAGCCGCGGATGAAACCGATTCGCCAGCGCCGAGAGCGTCGAGAACGCCTGACGACCGGCGCAGACCCCTCCCTACTCCGCCGACTGAAGGCGTGGCGAAGGGAAACGTCGGAAGAGCAAGGCGTGCCCGCGTTCGTGATTTTTGGAGACGTCACGCTGATCGACCTCGCGATCAAGAAACCGTCCACCGCAGCGGAGTTGCTCTTCGTAACGGGAATCGGCGAGCACAAAGCCAACAAGTACGGGGAAGCGCTCCTTCGCGTTATGCGAGGAGCATGAACCTAGTTCCAAGCACACTCTCGGTACCGCCTAGGTCGACCGCGAATGGCGTCTTCGTTTCCTCAACCCTACAGTCGCGGCGAAAACCACGAGCAATCCGACACCGATTGAGCCTATCTGTGAAATGCCGCGAGTGGGTGAACTTGGGGTCTCCTGACGATGGCCGCCACGGATTTCAGCAACCTGAACCGAGGAATCGCCCGCGTGGACTTCTACTCCAAACCCGGCTGCCATCCCCTGATAAACTAGAACCCCATTCCATGGGGAGCCAGCAATCGGACGGCGAACATAAGTAAGAAAGAGATTGGCGGTTGGTAGCGCTTGCAGCATCGAATCACATTCTTGACTCGTCAGGATGGCGGGTTCACTTTCAACGTAGTCCGTTGCGGCGACGCGGGCTTGAGAAAGCGTGATGGTTGGAGAAGTTTGGGAAATCGTCAGCGGATGCTCTACTAACAGATCCACAACATCGCTGTTAAAACGGTCCAACACGACCGTGATTCGCCCGCCCTCAACCGGCAACACGCCCTGAGTCGGCGCGATGAAGGTCGCCACACATTTGCCATTGAGCAGGGCATTGTGTCCCATCGGAGCAGAACCCGTAATCCCAAGAATGCAGTGGTCATTCTGGCTGCCTTCTCGCCACAAACCACTGCTCAAAAGAAACTCCTGAGCTTTCGCGTACGCCTGGGCTTCGCTTACGATCTGAGGAGGACTCAAGTTGCTGGGCCGAGCTTTCCTCGCGGCCGCATCCCAGCGGCCCCAATGGGTAGCGGAGGCCAATTGACCGTCAGGGTAAAAACTGACCGCCCACTGGCCCTTTTCGTAGATCGAGAGATCGTATCCGTGGCAGTTTTCGCTAGACTGGCTCCAACCTGGCTCGGATGGATCGAAAGGAATGCCGATTTCGTCCCAAAGTTCTGATTGTTGGGGCAATGGCTGGGCAAAGACTCCGGCGCTGGTGCACGCTATTACTAAGGCGAAGACGCTTCTCATTTAGTAGTACCATCCGTTGAGAGCTTTGTCATTGGTGCCCGTGTACACTCCATGCACTCGCATAAATGGGTCTCCGATCAGATTGGAGGCCTATGTGCCGTCACGTTCACCTATCCGTTCGCTAAAACGGCACAATCATTATCAACCCGCAATGAGCAGGAGATGTCGTCTCATTTCCCCACGATAGCACATGCCTTGACATTTGCACAACTAAGCTAACGGTTAGAGGGGATTCATCCTTGCTTTTTCAGCATTTTGTTCAAATGCACCAAAAGATTCGCGCCGCTGGCGATGTCCATGAGTTCTTGCGTGATGCTTGCTTTGCCTTCGTACCGCTGCAGTTTGAAGATGTTGTCTTGACCTGTAAAGGATGAGACTCCGGAGCGATCTTGCATAAATCGCTCGGCTTCCATAACCGTCGGGTTGGCTCGTTTTCCCGCTCCTCGTTCTGTAGCAGCTTCGATCATGTACGACTGGAGAAGCTTGTCTGAATACTTGGAGAACAAGGCGGCGTCGACGAAAACGTCCGCCCAAATGAGCTTGCCATTCACCGCGACAATGGCTCCAATGACCCCTTTCTTAGGAAAAGACATCGAGATTGCCTTGTCATGGACCTGCAGCGTCGACGTATTGGCTTTGCTTTTCAAGGTTTCTTGGTAGGTTGTGATGCCCGGCGTTGCCCCCGACTTGGCGTTCTTAGAGGCGACTTCGTTCCAAACGTGTTGTTGGCTTCCGCCTTGAGCCGCCCCGCGGACGGTCGGATCGGCAAACGCGCCACCGCCTCCATTATTCGACCGGCCAGCTGTAAACTGCGTACTGCTTCCGGCCCAACGGCCCTGCTCGACGCAAAAGACGTTGAGCGCAACCGGATTCTTGCCCGGTGGAATGATCGCGTCGTTCTGGACGATCCGATCCTGCTTGCCACCGACCACCATTTCGCCGGCGAGAAGAATCAATTTCTTTCCAGATTTGTTGACGAGCATGAGTTCATTGACTTCGGCTCCTCCTCCGCTGCCTTGCTGGGCAACTTGATTTCCCGACGCGGTCTGGCCCGTGCGGTTTCGAATGATCGGGGTGCCCACTCCTCCCTTTTCGGAAATCTCCACCGTTCCCGCCTTGATCCCTTCATCGAGCGTGATGTATGCCGCCGAAATCGTGTACCGAGCGCTCGGGTTTGTCGCTACCACCGGATAGATGGCCAAGTTTCCGCTCACAACCGGGGGGTTAACCCTCCAGCCAGTCCCGCTATCGGGCACTGCCCCCTGAGTAAATCCGGCGCCTAAGCCAAGTGCCAAAAATGTGCTGATCAGTCCCATTGTCTTCTCCTCCTTTAGAGTTTCTGCTTTTGGAACGACTGGTGGAAGGCCGCGTTACGGCTTATCGGTAACTTGCGTTGATCATGGTCGAGAATTGCTTCCGCGCGTCTTCGGGAATGAAGAATGTTTGGGCCATGAAGACGAGTGTGATGCCGGTCTCGCGATCGTGCCAGAACTCGGTACCAAACGCGCCGGTATGCCCAAAGGATTTGGTTGAGCGAAGTGTGGTTTGGCCCGCAGGACCCCGGACGACGGACCAGGAAAGACCGTATCCGCGAGCGGTGTTGCCATCGCTGAGCAGATCACCCGTTTGGAGAGTGGTCATGAGGTTGATCGAAGCTCTTGAGAGCATTGGTGACTTCTTCGCGTCGCGAAATGCTTCGATAAACTTGCCCATGTCTTGAGCCGTGGAATAAAGCCCGCCCGCACCGTTGGCAAACTGCGCACCCGGCCGGAACCGGTCGTTATCAAAGGGAACGAGCTTCCCTTTGTCCATTCCGTACACCTGAGCGAGTCTGGAGCGCTGTTTATCGGGCAGGAAGAAGTAGGTGTCTGACATGCCAAGCGGCTTAAATATTTCGTTGTTCACGAAATCATCGAAGTGTGTCTTTGTGACAATTTCGATGATCGACGCGAGGGTCGAGAATCCGACTCCCGAATAACGAATAACTTCGCCGGGCTGGGTGTTCAGGGGCTCGGTTCCGAGAAGTTTCGAGTACTCCTTCAGCGGCAGTTTCGCCTTCGCCTCGTCCGAAATTCCGCCCGGATCGTCCGAAGCGATTCCGCTCGTGTGCATCATCAGATGACGCAACGTAGGTTTGGATTTCGCATTGACGAGGGTTCCATCAGGGCCCTTGACTTTGATTCCCTCAAACTGGGGAAGGTACTTCTCGACGGGGTCATCGAGGCTAAGCAGGCCCTTCTCGACACAGATCATTGCTGCCGTAGCCGTTACGGGCTTGGTCATGGACATGACCTGGAAGATCGTGTCTTTCATCATCGGTGCTTTGGTTTCTAAGTCCGCATAGCCGAGAGCGTCGAAGGCGACGGTCTTCCCGTTATGCATCACGAGCGTGACCGCACCCGCCAGATGCCCCTGGCGGATGTGCTGATTCAGGTGTTCGCGAGCCGCGTCGAGGCGCGCTTGATCGAAACTTTGAACGAAGGCGAGGAGGATCGTGATCATAGGGGGACTCGTTGAATCGTATCGAGAATCGTGCCATCGACCCAGGTAACTAGGCCGACGATTTCGGGGCCGAGAGCGGGCGATTCGGGGGCACCGCCCGCCATCTTTTCGGATTCGTTCCTGAGTTCGGCAAGGCTCCGAATCGGAAGGTTCTTGGCGCGTTCGATCAGATCTTGACGGAGTGGATTAATCGCGATTCCCCGTTCGGTAACGACTACATCGATGAGCTCGCCCGGCCCGCATAGGGTCGTCAGTTCGTCGCGAATGATGGGCACGCGATTGCGAATGCTCGGGATCGCAAGGATCGTGCATTTGCTAAACAGCGCATCCTGCCAGCCCCCGATGCCGTGCAGCATTTGGCCATCGGAATGAGTCACGACATTGGCATTGAAGTTCAGATCAACTTCTGTCGCTCCGAGAACCGCGCAATCAAGCATCGAGGCAAAGTTGCCCTTCGTGTGATAGTTGTAGCTCGTGAACGGCGTACTCATCACATGGTTTGGGTTTTCTCGCATGCTTCGAACGCCTTCGAGATCGAAGGTTTGTCCATCGAGGATGGTCCCGACCAATCCAGATTCGAGCATCTCGACGAGGTATTGGCTGCTCCCACCCCGCGCGAACCGCGCGCAGATACCTCGCTCTTGCATGATCCGTTGGACGCAAATCGTGAAGGAAAGCGAGATGCCTCCAGCCCCCGCTTGGAAGGACCAACCGTCTTTCATGATCCCGGTTTCCGAGACGAAATCCGCGGCGTGCTGGGCGATGAGTTGCCGCTCGGGCGAGTTCGTCGGAATCGTGGTTCCGGATACGATCAGGTTTGCATCCCCGATGGAATCCACCACGACGACTTGGTCAACGTAGTTGCCGGGGATTTGCCAAGGCGCGCAAGGGAACTCGACGAGGTTATCGGTGACCGCGATCACGTGGTTGGCGTACTCCGCGTCGGCGACGGCGAACCCCAGACCACCGCAGGCCGAGGGGCCAACCGCACCGGTCATGTTGCCGAACGGGTCGCAAGTTGGAGCGGCGATGACGGCCAGATCCACCTGAACGTCGCCGTCTTGGAGGGCGCGATAGCGGCACCCGTGCGAACGCAGCCTGGCCAAACCCCGCATCTTTCCCCGGCTGGCATAGGCACCAACGGGCCCGTTAAGGCTGCCCTCAATGTGGTGAATCGTGCCGTCTTCAAGAAAGGGAATGAGAGCCTCGTGGCAGGGAAAGACGGCGCTTGGAAACCAGACGAGGTCCTTCACCCCGAGAGCCTTGGCCGCCATGAAGAGTTGGATCGCGACCCGATCGCCGTTTCGCAAGTGATGGTGGGTCGAAACTGTCATTCCGCTCTTCAGTCCCGCACTGTGGAAGGCGGTTTGTAGACTCGAGGTTTGCTTGTTGCCGTCGCTCGGATAGTCTGCACAACTGCGGATCGGGCGACCGGTTTGGTGCTTCTTAAGAGGGGCCGCTCCGACCCCCCGAAAGGCAGGTTCGGAATCCGGCACGAGGCGACCTGCGGCGTTGGGAATCAGATTCATCCTGCCCCCTTGACAACTTTGAGGGCGCGTTGATAGGTGGGCTGGTCCACCATTTTCCCATTGACGCCAACCACTGCGGAGCCGTCCAACGACGCATCTTCAAAGGCCTGAACGATCGCCCGAGCTTCTTCGAGGGCTCCGGCAGTCGGGGCAAAGGCTTCGTGGGTGGGTTGAATCTGCTTGGGATGGATGCAGCCGATCCCTTCGTAGCCCGATTCTCGTGCAACCGTCGCGTAAGCCCTGACCGCGTCCAAATCATTGAAGTTCGGAAACACGGATGCGAGAGGAGTAACTCCGGCGGCCCTCGCGGCATTCAGTATCCGCGAGCGGGCAAACGCACTCTCAGTTTGAGATTCGGTGCGGGTCGCTCCAAGATCGGCGATGTAGTCTTCCAAGCCGAGCGAGAGGGCGGTGATCCTCGGCGAGGCGGTCGCGATTTGGAACGCATTTTCTACGCCTAACGCGGATTCAATCAGGGGGAAGAGCATAACTTTAGAGTCAAGCGAGTTCAAGTGGCAGTCAATGGATGCAATCTGCTCTGCGGATTCGACTTTCGGCAAGATAAAAGCGCTGACGCCTGATTGAGCCAGCATCGTCATGTCGGTAACTCCTTGGTCCCCCGTGTTCACCCGAACCATAAGCTCAACCGCCGTCCAATCCAGTTGCTCATTCGCCGCCGATACGAGCGCGAGGGCTTCGGTTTTTCGTTGGGGATGAACAGATTCTTCGAGGTCTAGGATGATCACATCGGGCTTGAACAGAGGCGAGTTGGGGATCAGTTTGGGCGTGTTGCCAGGCACGTACAGGCGCGTGCGCCGTAATCCTGGTGTTCGGGATCCGGGGTTCGGGATTGAGGAGTGGAGTTCCTGGTTTAGGACAACGCTAAACGCAGCATTTAAGCGAGCCGACCAAGTAAATGGCAGAGCACCCGAGTCCTCGCAGCACAAATGCAAGGCTGGATGACCGAATCCTGCCGCGACCAACTCGATTTGCGCCCGAATCGCTTGATCATAAAGGGGCGAGATCGTCGACGTAAACTTGTAACTAAACGAACTAGCCGGAGTTGCGGTGATGCACACGTCGGCCCGAACATCCGGCCCCGCATAACCAACCGTGATGCTCATTGCCAGTCCACCTGCAACCAAGTCGTGCGCCAAGCGCCGTGGTGCCTTCCGCCGCAAAGCCAATAGGGGACGAATTTTATCGGTTCCCGACCCGGCTGGCGCAGCTCGATTTCGTCATCGGAAATGACCGTAAAGACGGACTCGGGGTTGAGTCTCGGAAGGCGAGTGCCCTGTCCTTTGTCCTCGGTCGCATAAACGTAAGGGCCGCGAGTAAGGCAAGCATAGTCCTCGCGAACGATTTCCTGGCCGTGGTGGTCGACGGTGTGCGTATGGGGAACAACGCGCACAGGAAACTCAAAGTTAATCGTAAGCGGTTCCTTGCCGAT
>JBKJJL010000020.1:0-2831 GCA_046597875.1 Fimbriimonadaceae bacterium
GTTCTTGACTGGGTAGACCCGGAAGGTTTTCGTTGCGTAGTCGGCTTGGCCGAACCACATATTCGAGATCACCGAACCGGTTCGCTGAAGAACCGCTATTTCCTGCTTTGGACCATCTCCAGTTTTAGGCAACAGGATGAACTCGAAGCTCTTCATGTTGTTGACAACCTGGTCGATCGGGCGGTAAATGCCCTTTAAGGTGGTAATCAGCCGAAGCGGCGGAACCTGGCTTGGGTCAGCTTGTTTCAGTTCATAGGTTCGTAGACGCGTCGTAGCATCAACTGATCGGAAGAACCCTTCAAACGTGCCGAACTTGGTGAGAACCTCGAAAACGCCCGCGCTGCCGGCGACTCCCTTCGGATTCTTCACGCTCAGCGCGTAGCCGTCTCCACTCATGTACACAATGCTCGCGGGTTGACCCGCAACGGGAGGCGAGAACATGGTCGGCCTTCCGGCGACTGCCGAAATATCAAACTGCAGGTAATCCGACAGTTGTCCCGTTACCTTGTTTGTCTCTGGGTTCGTATTCTCGTTGATGAACGTTGCCGTATTGAAGTTCACGTCCGCGACTTGCCCATTGACCACAACGTCATCAAACATGGCGTCGTGCATTTTCAGCTGGACAGTCGTAACGCGACCCCGATACGCGGTCACCAAGAAACTCCCGAGCAACTTGTGAATCTCACCGCCATAGGATATGGGGTTGTCGGCATCATCGTTTCGAATGATGTCCGTAAACGTAAGATCCAAGCTGTCGAAGGTTCGCGACAAATCTGCGGATTCCGTTACTTCGCTGATTTCAGCGTTGACGGGCCGGCTCTGGACGTTAAACGCGTCTAGCTTCAGGAAGATATCCGGAGGCGTATCGTTTGGATCGCTCTCCTGACCTGCGCCATTGAAGAAGCGAATGGTGTGGACACGAACGGTTTTTGAACCGGGAACTCGGCCCTGACCGGGCAACAAGTACACGTCAAGAAGGCCGGGGGGAGTTGTTCCATTGGAGCCGTTGAGGTTCACAAAGGATTCGTCGCGGCCGCCACCACCACCGCCACCGCCGCCTCCTCCGCCTCCGCCGCCAGCTGCGGGCGCTCCACCACCAGCACATCCAACCATGACAACCGATAGGGCCGCGAAAAGTAAGGGATACTTCTTCAAAATCTGCTTCACCTTGTCCTTGCTTGAGCGCATAATATGCTTCGCCTAAGTATAGCAACTTTGCTTAGCCGATTGATACGACGTTTGAGGAGGGCCGTTTAGTTTGAATCTATTTCAGATAGTCTGGATATAGGTACGAACCTGATCGTCGAGTCCCTCGTTCGAGAGCCCCGCCCCCTCGTTACTTTTTCTCCTTTGAGCACGGTCGGGAAGGCACGTGCAGCCTGTATTCATTCCTTTGGTATGCTGACCAGCGTGACCGATCTTAATCGCACCCAGGCCCTTGCTTCTGACCCGAATCGCACGATGATGGGTACAGCGCCTACGCTTGATGCTACGGTAACGATCAAGCCGGTTCAGTGCCCGGTTTGCAAGACTTTTAACCCGGCGGGGATGATGTTTTGCGTGGATTGCGGGCTGATTTTTGAGCGGGCGCTGCCGGATGATGCCTTTGGCGCGCCGGCGATTCAGTTGCCGATGCTGGTGGATTCGAACGGGCGCGAGCATCCGATTCGGCTTGGGGTGAACGCGGTTGGGCGGGAAGGTGACATCGCGATTCCCGATCCGCGGATTTCTCGGCGTCACGCGCAGGTCACGTCAGCCGATGGAGCATTCACGATTGAAGATTTGGGAAGTACAAACGGGACGACGCTGAATGGCGCTCCTGTCGTCGGTGCGCAGGTTTTTGGTACGGGTGACCTGCTTGCATTTGGCGGGGCCGAGGTTCGGCTTCAACTTCCGGGCGACTTGGGGGCAGGCGTGACCCAGGCGATTCCCTCGAACCGGACGACGGCGATTGCGGCGCCACCGAGGCTGGAAGTCGCACCCGCTCGGTTGCTAGTTGGGGACGAATCCTTCCCGCTGAACAAGGGCGAGAACGCGTTCGGGCGTAAGGTGGAGAACGCGATTCAGCTGACCGATCCGTACATCAGCGGCCGGCATGGGATCTTTGAAGTGGCGGATGACGGGGTGTTCCTGACCGACATCGGCAGCACGAACGGGACGCTTTTGAACGATTCCAAGGTTCCCGCGAACACGCGGACGCGCGTAACTCCAGAAGATGTCATCCGTTTGGGTTCCCTGGAGTTGCGTATCGAGATGGCATGAGCGAGCCGGGTACCATCCCCGCCGATGGTGTCCCCTGCCTTAGAAACTTTTTTGGCATTGGGACAAGGATGCGCCACCGCGCCGGTTTGGTTCGATTTACTTGCTGATTTCGAGACCCCTCTGAGCGCCTATTGGAAACTCGCTCACGACGAAACGTACAGCTTTTTGCTCGAAAGTGTTACAGGTGGCGAGCAATTGGCTCGCTACAGCATCCTTGGAATCCGGCCGCGACTCGTGTTGAGAACCAAAGGTCAGGTGGTGCAGCGGATCACCTTGGGCGGGGTTGAACAGGGGACGCTTGAAAAAGGGAAAGATCCACTTGATCTGTTAGAGCAAGAGATCGGGTTATCTGCGCGGGTGCCCGGATTGCCAAAGTTTATCGGTGGCGCGGTGGGGATGTTGGGATATGACCTTGTCCGCTTCTTCGAGCGGTTGCCTGACGCTACTAGCGCCGACTTGAGTTGCGACGACATGGCCATGATGCTCGCCGACACGATTGTCGTCTTTGACCACGCAAGGAATCTCTTGCGGATCATTGTCAACGCCCACCCGACGCCAGAAGGATACGA
>JBKJJL010000340.1:0-6669 GCA_046597875.1 Fimbriimonadaceae bacterium
GGTTGGAGTCCTCAGCTGCTACACGAGCGACGTTCGCGAGTTTAGCGACGAAGAGGTCAAGGCGCTCGAAACTTTAGCCAAGCAAGCGGCGATCAGCGTCGAGCACGCCAAGCTGCAAGTCCGTTCGACCCTCATGCAGGAAATGCACCACCGGGTGAAGAATAACCTTCAGCAGGTCGCTTCCCTGCTCCGGCTCCAACTTCGCCACGGCAACTATAAGTCTTTAGAGGAAGCCATCAATGACTCGCTTTCCCGCATCTTGGCGATCTCCTCGGTGCACGATCTTCTGAGCCGCGAGGATCTGGACCACGTCGGCGTGCGATCCATTGGCGAAATGCTTGTGCAGCACCAAAAGAACTCGCTTATCCTGCCCAATCGTCACATTGCGTTCGACGTGCGCGGCGTGGACGTCCGTCTCAACATGGCGCAGGCGACCCAGGTTGCGTTGGTGCTCAATGAGTTGATTCAGAATGCAGTCGAGCACGGCTTCCATATCACCACCGACGGTGAAATCCACGTGACGATCGAGGAAGAAGCGGGCGAGCTCTCGATCTGGGTTTCGAACTCGGGCGATCCTTTGCCCGAGAATTTCGACCCCGTCGAGGCGGGTCATTTAGGGCTGCAGATTGTCGAAAACCTATCGCGATCGCTGGGCGGCAGGTTCAAAATCAGCAATATCCTCGGCTGGGCGGTCGCCGAGGTCAAATTCCCCCGCGTGGGTCCTGAGTAACTTTCCTAGTTCCGAGGCGGCCACCGTTCGCAAGCGCACTCACGAGCTTTACACGACCTGGAACATTGACGATATCCGGGCTGAGAGATGACCGCGAACGCGGACGAGTTCAAGGGATCTATCAGCGATGAGTACGTTTATGCGAAACCAAAAGAGGTGCCAGATGGCACCTCCTTTGAACCAGTCTCTGATTAACCTTATCTGCGCCGTCGTCGCAACAGAGCCGCAACGCCAAGACCCAGAACCGCCATCGACGCCGGTTCCGGCACGGCACGGCCGGCCAGGTTATCCATGCCGAATCCCTCTCCGCCACTGCCAGCAGTTACGTTTGTACTCCGATAACGAACAGATGTTGCAAAATCGCCCCCACTAGCGACAAAGCCAGTAAAGATTCCGCTTCCATTGTTCGTGATGTTGAATGAAGACAGAAGCGTTGCTCCGTTGTAGGCTTCGACCGTTACGCGCTCGCCGCTGGCTGCACCCCAGGTTTCGAACCCATACGCATCGTGTGCAAATGCGAGAGTGTTTCGAATTTGGCGTCCCGGCGAGTTCGTCTCCGCCGCATTTACGTAGCCCGAAACGTGGTTCGTCCCGTTATTATCCGTGAATGCGAAGGCCGGCACGTCAATGATGTTGCGGAAGTTAGTGGTGTCGATACCTTCCACCGAAAGCGAGCCACCGTTGATAGCCACTGCAACAGGCTTGAAATCGGTATCGACTGTAAAGCCGCTAAAAGTCTCGTTGTAGGTGACGGCACCGATCGCCGTCGTCCACACAGTTCGATCAGTGAACCACGTGATAGCGGCTTGGCTAGCCGTAGCCAAGAACATCGCCATTGCCAATAGAATAAGTCTCTTCATATTTTCCTCCCGGATCATTGCTCTCAACCAGTGAGATGGCTCATATTCTAGCAACAGAGCTGAAAAAAGAGGGATATTTTGCGGCGAATTGAACACAAAACTGGTACATATACCTAAGTTAGAGCAAAGTAGACTACCGCACCGAGTCCCGCCGGACGGACTCGCGTAACGCTCGCAAGAGAGCCTGGTTAGGGCGAAATGGCTCCCGTCCTTGTGACTCAAACTTGAACAGAAGACCCTGTTTCTGATCGAAATCCATCCCAAGTGCGTACTGCCCAAAGCGAAGGAGCATCCTCGTAGTCTTCCCAGGTAATGCCCCCAAGGCCGGAAGCAAGAATCCGCCTTCGGTCGTGTTCCAAGGTCTCCAGATTATCCCGTCCAAACTCAGAGTTTCATCAGCCATGGCCACCTCTTCGTGTCGCAAAAGGCCGCCGTTTGCGGCGTCGACCAGGAAGGACTGCCGCCCTATTTGCATCGCGTAGCCGAGGAGCGCTTCGCCTTTGGGATGCATTGCGCTAAGGTTCGGATGCTCCCAGGAGCGTACGAAGTGCATACCTTGGTTCTTCGTAGCTGCCCCTAGCCATCGGTAGCCAAAGTCGCGAACCTTAGCCAATCCATAGGGTTTACGCTCCAGATAAGCCTTCTCGATCGCTTGACGAAGCGCGCTCGGTTCTAGCTTTGGTGCCCGTTTCGGAATTTTGGCATTGAAGTGTGGTTGGAGCAGGAGGAACTCGATTCGCCCATCCAAATTAAACTCCACAAACGTCATCGGCCCCCAGTCAGTCCCGTAACCGCTCACGCGTTCATCAAAGAAGAACGTATTTCCGCGATGCCAGGGAGTTGGGACGAAGGTCCTCCCGGACATGGAAAGGCACCGCGCAATCACGGCGAGCCTAGAGGTCGTTATTTCGAGGTCGAGTTGAGGCTCTGGCAACGGGAAGAAGTAAGCGTTATAGCCAGAAGGCAATCCCCCGCGCTCGGCTAGGTACAAACCAGCCAAGGCCCCCGACCTCCAGTCAATAACAACCGTGTACCGGCCGTATCCATAAAGGAAATGCTGGTTATCGAAGACACCCTTCATTCCCGCCCGCGCCGGCTCCAGCTTCTGTTCAGAGACGTGAGGCAACAGGATCTTTAGCTGCTGAAGAACAACCGCCTTCGGATACACATCTTGGTGAATCACCAACGCGCAGAGAAGGCCGAGCATCGTAACCTACAGACGGCCCGCTCTTGCCAAGCCGTTCTCGACGACTGCATTTTGGGACACTCCCAATGCAAACGCCCGCATCGAGCGGCGGCTGGCCTCGTCGAGCCAGAAACCAACGTGCCCGGGACTGCGGCATTCCCAGCCCGCTACGCCGGGAAAGGGAGATATCTCAGCTTCCTTGGGCCCATTGGACCAGACCGTATTTCCCCCCAAATCAAGTTGAGCGCTGACGCGGCGAATCTGCGCAAACTCTTTGGCGGAAAGCTCCCTTGGATGGACCACGGCCTCGCCGTTCGCCATTCTGAAGAACCTTTCCATACCCAGCAGGGGCACGTCCTTCGAGCCCTCCAGGTTGTTGGAAATGAAGTACAGCATCGACGCGTCGTACCAGCCCCGCAAGCTCTTCGGCACGAGTTTCAATCGTAAAAGCGCATCGTAACGTTCGGTCGCTTCCGAAAGCGAGAGCATCCGGAACGCCTGCACATGCTTTTTGAACATAGCGAGCCTGCGCTCTACAAACGCAAACGTACATGCCGGAGCCAGGAGCATGACATCTACTTTCGCGGTGGGATTCCATGTTTCCAACGCTTCCAGCCAGTGCCCGGTAAAAAGCGCTCCCGCCGAATGCGCGATGACCACAACGCGAAGCCCGCGCTCCTTCCAAAGCGGCACGAAAGCCCTCATGAACCGATTCATGGCCGCCTGAGGATGATCAGGATCGTTCGTATAACGGGCGAAATTCTTCGTTCGGCCCCACATCGAGCGCGCGATTGCCCTCGTGTTCATTTCAAGCCGTCTTTCTGCGTTGCCCAGCGGATAGGGAGCATTCGTCGCTTCCGGAGTCGGATCGTGCAAGAAATGTTTGGGTTTCGGATCGGGCGCGCGCGGAGGGAAAAGTCCAAATGCGGCACCCGTTTCCCAGGCGACGTAGATCGGATAGCTCGTTTCCTTAAACAAGGGATGCAGACTTTTAGCGGTATCGACCGCGTCCGCTGTCGCCACGAGACCGCCATGAATCACGATAACAACCGTCTTTTGGTGGGAAAATCGAATCTTGGAGACCAATTCTTCGGGCGTAGAGACCTTGGAAGACGGTGGAGGACAGTGCCCGCCGACCGCGAAGAGGACATGATCTTTGGTAAAAGCAGCCATAAGTGTCGAAGCGCAAATCAATGCTGGGAGCACGTTTTCATAGATTACAGCATCTCAAGTCCGCTTCGCACGGCGTACAATAAAGTTATGCGACGATATGCGGCCTTGTTAGCTTTGATTTCCCTTGCGATTGGGTGCGGCGGAAACGATAGCGCCCTTTCGGGAACCGGCTCTGGTTTATATAGCGCACCCGCTCGCGACAATCGCGATCGCGAAAACCTGGTATCGAATGCGACGAAGGAACTGGGGCGAGGTGCCGCCGCAAAGATTGCAGAGGCGAGTGGCGCTTTTGGGTTCAAATTGATTCGCGAGTCGACTGAAAAGGGGAACGTCGTGGTGTCCCCACTGTCCGTCGCGTCGGCGATTTCCATGACCTTGAACGGAGCCGTGGGCGAGACCCAAACTCAAATGCTGGACGCCTTGGGATACTCGAAGACTCCCGCCGTGCAGATAAATGAAGCCAGCGAAGCCGTGCGAACCCTGATCGGTAACGTAGATCCGAGCATCCAGCTTCGCGTAGCGAACTCAATCTGGGCAAAGGAAGGAGCACCGTTCAATCCCGAGTTCTTGAGTACGAACGAACGGGCCTACGGAGCGAAAGTCACCCGTCTCGATCTCCAGGCAAAAGATTCCCTCGTCGAAATGAACAGTTGGGTGAAAGAGGCGACGGAGGGCAAGATCGAGAACATCATCAGTCGAGTGAACCCCCAGACCCAAATGATCCTCTTGAATGCGGTCTACTTCAAAGGTGCCTGGCGCACCCCGTTCCAGAAAGAGCGCACGAGGGACGAAACGTTCACCGACGATGCGGGAGCGAGGAAAGCCGTTCCCATGATGGCGCTCACGTCGAGCTTCGGATACGCAGAGGACAAGTCCTGGACCGCGGTTGCCCTTCCCTATGGCAACGGCCGAGTCGAGATGGTGGTGGTTCTTCCCAAGGGAAAATTCCAGGATCTGGGCAAAAGTCTGGCAAATGGGTTGCCGAAGGGCCTGAAGGATCTCAACGAAGCCCAAGTGTCGGTGAAGCTGCCCCGCTTCCGAGCCGACTATGAAGAGGTTCTGGATAAGTCACTTCAAGAACTCGGGATTAAGCTAGCTTTCGGGCCGGGCGCTGATTTTTCGTCTATGTCAACCGATAAGCTCGCGATTTCCGAAGTTCGGCACAAGACGTTCATAGAGGTTGATGAGACCGGTACCGAAGCCGCAGGAGCCACCAGCGTCGCGGCCACCGGGGGTATTTCGGCGAAGGCCAAAGAGTTCACCGCCGACCGCCCTTTCCTCTTTTTCATCCGCGAAAAGCAAACCGGCCTTGTCCTCTTCTCGGGTGCGATTCGCTCTCTGGGCAGTTAGAAATACTTGTAGCTTCACACTTCTGAAGTGAACCTTTCGCTACCCCGAGCCGTGCCTCGCACTTTGATCTCCCCCTCGGCGGCATGACGGTGCGCGGAGTTCTGGCCGACGCCAGCAACGCGATTGGCACCGGGGTACTCCCAAGCTACGTCGTGTCATGGTCCGACCTGAACCATCGTTACACAACTGCAACGTGTCGCCGTGGGCAAGGCGGCTTTACGAAACCCACAGGAGGGGCCTAAGGGGCTGACTGCAAGCCAGGCAGTCCCTCACCTTCCGCGCAGACAGCCAAGACACCAGGCATAAATACGGGGTTTTACGGTAACTTTCACTTTTTTTTCTTATAACTCTTACGTTTGGCTTTAGGTTTGCTTTACAATATATTGTCAGCTGGTTCTACCATCTGTAGACGATATAAGCCTTGGGAGAGAAGTTATGTCTACGCAAACCTCATATAGTCATGCCTGCCGGTCGCCTTTGGGCAAGCCGGCCTCGTCCGCCTTGGGACTCAAGAGTTCCATCTCCAGAAGCCTTGCCTACTCGCGCGTCGTGCGGCTTTTAGTTGTCTTCGCGGTCCTCTTTTGCTTGGCTGGGACTGCTTTCGGAGCCCGAAACGTCAGCTCCGTGACCTTAGGATCTCAAAGCGGGACGCTGACCTACGGGACTTCCAGCACCGCGACGTACTCCGTCACTGTATCGTCCAACGGGTCCGGAAGCACTGGCTTACTCGCCTGTACCATTTCGGGTCTTCCCGCGGGTGCCTCATTCACGGCACCAAGCATTACCCTAACGGATGCTAATCCGAGCCAAATGGTGACCCTAACGATCACCACTGCCACTGCCAATGTCCCGGGCACCACAAGCTTCACGGCGAAGTACGACAACAAGTCCGGCTCCGGCAGTCTGTTAATCGGAACCAAGACCCTCACCGGCAGCTTCACCGCTTCCAGCAAGGTCTACGATGGCAACACCACCGCCGGCATCGCTACCCGCTCCCCGGGCATAATCGTGGGCTCCGACAACGTCACCCTCAACGGTGGCACCGCGTTTTTCAACAACAAGAACGTGGGCACCGGCAAGACGGTTAGCGGAACCGGGTTTACGCTTGGCGGGACGCATGCCAGTTACTATACGCTTGGGTCGGTTAGTTCTACGACCGCCAACATCACGGCGAGGGCGATCACCGTTACGGCGGCCACCAACACCAAGAACTACGACGGAACCGCCACTGCCGCCGCGCTACCCACGATTACCTCGGGAACCCTAGCAAGCGGAGATACTCCCAACTTCAGCGAAGCGTATTCCACTTCCAATGCGGGTACCGGCAAGACCCTAGTGCCCTCCGGCACCGTGAACGACGGAAATGGCGG
>JBKJJL010000132.1:0-6560 GCA_046597875.1 Fimbriimonadaceae bacterium
ACCACGCGCTCCAACTTCATGTCCTTCCAAGATGCGTCAACCTCCCAGCCTCCTCGCGCCCGGAGGCCACGGAACGAGCCTGTCTTCCACTCTTTGGGCAAGGCGGGCAGCACGTGAATCTCTCCGTTCTGGCTCTGCAACAGCATCTCGGCAATGCCCGCGCAGCCGGCGAAGTTGCCGTCGATCTGGAAAGGCGGATGATCGTCGAATAGGTTCGGCAAAGTCGACTTTGTAAGCAGGGACACCACATTGGCGTGGGCGAGTTCTGGCTCGCGTAGACGAGCCCAGAAGTTGATAATCCAAGCGCGGCTCCACCCCGTATGCCCACCACCGTGGCTCAATCGGTACTCGAGAGACTTTCTCGTTGCGGCAACGAGTTCGGGAGTTTTGCCCACCGAGATCTCATTTGCCGGATGCAACCCGTAAAGGTGAGACATGTGCCGATGCCCCGGTTCGGGCTCGTCGTAGTCTTCGATCCACTCCTGAAGTCGGCCCGTTTTTGGGCTGATCTGCAACGGCGCTAGCTTCGACAACGCTTGCATCATATCCCTTCGAAACGAAGCGTCCTGATCCAAAACTTTGCTCGCCTCAATCGTGTTCGTGAAGAGGTCCCGAACGACCTGCAAGTCCATCGTCGCCCCGTAGGTGAAGCTCGACGTCGTACCATCCGCCTTGCGAAACGCGTTTTCAGGCGAGTGCGAGGGATTCGTGACCAGCTTTCCAGTCGGCGATTCGACGAGGAAGTCCAGCATGAACTCCGCCGCTCCTTTCATCAGCGGGTATCCGGTTTTCCCGAGAAACTCCTTGTCCCCGGTGTAGAGATAGTGCTCCCAAGGATGCCTTGCGAGCCAGGCTCCTCCGACCGGCCAGATCCCCCAAACTCCGTCGGCGGGCACGGTGAACCCCCACACATCGGTCAAGTGATGGACGACCCAGCCCTTGGCCCCGTACATACGTTTCGCCGTGTCCGCGCCGGACTTGGCGAGCCGATCCATCAGGTTGAAAAGTGGAAGATGGCATTCGCTCAGGTTCGCGACCTCGGCGGGCCAATAGTTCATTTGGAGGTTGATATTCGTATGGTAATCCGCGTTCCAAGGGGCGTTGAGGTCCTGACACCAGAGCCCTTGCAGGTTCGCCGGCATATCGCCGGGGCGAGAACAAGAGATCAGCAGATAGCGGGCAAACTGGAAGTAAAGGGCAGCAAGATCGGGATCAGATTTGCCTGCCTTAAGCGCGTGTAGTCGTTCATCCGTGGCGATCGTCGGGGCGGTTCCGATATCCAGATCTACTCGCCGAAACAGCTTGCGATGCTCCTTCAAATGTCGCGTCAAGAGCTCGTCGTAGTCCCACGCCGCCGCTTTCTTCAAAATCGATCGACACGCTTGAACGCGATCACGAACCAACGACTCGGCGGGACTTTTTGTGTTGTAATCCGTTTGGGACGTGAGGATAATCGTGGCTGCATTCGCGTCGTATACTCGCAGCCCGCCGCCAAGAGCCGAGGTCCTGCCTTCCTCCACGAGGACCCGGACCATCGCCGCATATTGAACGCCGGTCTTTCCAGCTCGTCCGGTCATGATGAGCCCATTGCTCCCGTCTGCTACAGTCGTGAAGTTCTCGGGCCGATCAAGATCAATCGCGAGTTGAATGTCTCTTGGGGAACTTGATTCGATTCGGATCACGATCACGTCATCCGCCGCCGAGGCGAACACCGAATGCGTGTATTTCGTGCCCTGTTTATAGAAAATAGTCTCAGCCACCGCGGTATCGAGTCCTAGTTCGCGGCGGTAATCACCGGTTTTTCCGAGCATCAAATGGCGAATGTGCAGATCGCAGAGCGTCTGATACGACAGCACCCCATGCGGCACGCCCATCATCGTCGCCTCTGCCAGCTTCGTCGCTTCCGCGTTCTTGCCTTCAAAAATGAGACGTCGAACCTCGGGCAAGGCCGCGAGTGCCTTGGGGTTCACGCGATCCATCGGCTGGCCGTCCCAAAGTGTGTCGTCGTTAAGCTGAATCCGCTCGCGCTCCACGCCGCCGAACACCATCGCCCCGATCCGGCCATTTCCAATCGGCAACGCTTCGTTCCAGTTCCGCGCGGGCTGCCGATACCAAAGCTTCAGGGAGGAACCCGAACTCTGAACGACCAGTAATCCCATCAAGAGCAGGAGAAGGACCTTCATTTCACCATCACTTCATCCGCGAAAAGCCAGGCGTCGCCTTTCGCCCCGTTACCGTAATCAATCTCGGCCGGATAAGGGAAGAGAGCCAGGAGCCCAGCTAGCGTCACAATCATGCTCGAAACGGTACCCGTGAACCGTGGAAGGTCGCCAACAAGTGGCACGGTCGTCCCGCCCGTGTCTCTCCGCCGATAAGTGGCACGGTCGTCCCGCCCGTGTCTCTCCGGATACCGGCCCGAGACGGACCGGAAACGCTTGGGCGAGACGCCAAGCCACTGGGGCAGAGATTTGTGTGGCACGGTCGTCCCGCCCGTGTCCCCTCCGGAACCGGCCCGAGACGGACCGGCAACGCTTGGGCGAGACGCCCAAGCCACAGGCAGAGTGGATTGAAGTTCGTGAGCAACCAAGCTTCAAGCCACCCAACATTGACCGAAAATGGCGTAAAGTGGAGCCATGGCGAATTGTCGTGCTTGTAATGGAACTGGATTCGTGAACCAAACCGGTGTAGGTAGGGTCGCGTGTCAGGTGTGTCGAGGTACGGGCCAGTTCACTAACCGGGACCAAGCCGAACGCTCCTCCGCGATGAGTTCCGACGCTATCGGATGCGTCATTGGGCTCATCTTGGGTGGTCTTCTCGCGTTCGGAGGATACAAGCTCGGCTACCAGTTGGGCGGAACAATGGGCGAAACCACGATGGGTGTGAAGTTCACTCCTGATAGCCAGATCGCCAAGTACGGGTCGTATATCGGAATCGCCGCGGGCTTCCTGTTGGGATTCGGATTGAGCAGATTCAGGAAGTCGTAGGTTCAAAATCTGCCAAAAGTAACGCTTTAGGCCAAAAAGCGTCATAATAGACATAACCGAGCAAGATTCGCTCTGCTCTGGTTTTCTTATGCCTGAAACACTAACCGCCCCCACAGGGGCGAACCAGGGCTTCCATGCCCTGCAGCTCCCGCAAACTTTGCTCAACAAGCTAGACCGCGCGAGCATCGTCACTCCCACTCCTATCCAGCAACAGGCCATACCGGTCGTGCTTGAGGGTCGGGACGTTATCGGAATTGCTCAGACCGGCACCGGCAAGACCCTCGCGTTTGCCCTGCCGATCGTCGCGCGCTTGGAGCCAGGAGAGCTAACCCTCGTCCTCGCACCAACCCGAGAACTTGCGGAACAGATCGAAAAAGTCTTCCAAATGCTCAACGTGCGTACCGCCCTGATCATCGGCGGAGAGGGAATGCAGCGTCAGCTACACGCCCTTCGCGGACGGCCAGATGTCATTGTCGCCACCCCGGGTCGACTTGAAGATCACATCGCCCGAGGCTACAAGGCCCTGAAGCACGCCGCCGTTGTCGTTCTCGACGAAGCGGACCGAATGCTCGACATGGGATTTGCTCCCGCGATTCGTCGCATCTTGGGAGAAACTCCCAACTCGCGACAAACCCTCCTCTTTTCCGCCACCATGCCACGCGAAATCGCGGACATGGCCGCGGTCTATCTCAACGATCCAGTCCGGGTCGAAGTGAAAACCGCAGGCACGGCAGCCGATGGAATCGACCAAGAACTGGTGATGGTCCACAAGGACGACAAGCCCGAGATGCTCGGTCAGTTGCTGAATGACCATAAAGGAACCGTTCTTGTGTTCGCAAGAACCCGACACGGAGCGCGAAAAATCGCGCATTCGATCAGGATTCTTGGCCACACCGCGGCAGAGATTCACGCGGATCGTTCGTTGGCTCAGCGCCGCGAAGCCCTCGAAGGCTTCAAACGCGGACGCCATCGCGTTCTCGTTGCCACGGATATCGCCGCTCGCGGAATCGACGTGAAGGAAATCGAGGTCGTCATTAACTACGACGTTCCCGAGAAACCGGAAGATTACGTCCACCGAATCGGTCGAACCGGACGGGCTGGAAGCAAGGGCCTCGCGATCATGATCGCAACCCCCGAGCAAAGCCGCGACGTGCGCGACATCGAGCGACTCCTTCGCACCGAGTTCCTCCTTTCCCCGCGTTCACGCGAGAAAATGGACCGGAGCAATCCGGGAAGCGGAGGACGAAGCCCTCAGCGCAAGCAAGGCGGCGGAGCCCCCCGTGCCGCCAACATCCCCCGCCCAACCGGCGGCTCATGGCGCTTCGCCCCCGCAAAAAAACGCGGACGATAACCGTTCGATAAATAGGCGTGCCGTGCGGAGGAATCCGTCGGAGCGCACCTACAACCGAGCCATCCGCTCCCGGCGAGAAATTCCCGGGAGCTTCGGCCCCTGGAGGCGATTCCACTCTTCGCGCTGGGCGGGCCTAAGATGCGAGCGAATCAGGGCCGCAATGCGATCCAATGTCTCGTTCGCATATCGAGTTCGCAGCTTGGCGTACTCCAGACCCTTTGCGGGATTCGATTTAGCCGGTGGTTGCGGCGCCGCTTTCAATCGGCGGAACGAAAGTTCGATGTTCTCTTTGGTGATCGATTCCATGGTTGCAGCGGACATGCCGAGTCTAGAGGCAACGTCACCGCGTAAGATCGAGATCTCCCCTTGGGCTTGAAGATTGAGTTGTTCCAGCCGAACCCGCTGGGACGGAGTCAGAGTCCGTTCGAAGTCGTGGAGGTACCGGTTGGCCGCAGTTCCATCTTTTGGTGCCAAGGCGGCGTACTTGGCGGCAATGTCCGCCGATACCTTTGGTTGGAGGCCTATGGCCTCACGGATGATCGGATCGCTGAGTCCGCCCGAGTACCACCCATATCCGTCGTAGAGGACGCCTGCGCCACCGCCATGGGCCGTAAGGTAGGCCTCGCCGCCGACGTACTTGGCCAGTCGGGCGATTTGGGCGGCCGTCAGGCAACTCCTAAGGTCCTCTCCGATTCGCACCTGCCTCAACATATGGGCCTTTTGGGCGCTAGGGACCAAGCCCGAAAATGGGGTGGTTATATCACCGATCAGCCGAGCAATCTTTACTTGTTGACCGGCCGTTGTCTTCAACAGGGCATGGATCTCGATAAACTGGAGACAGCCGATGCCAGTTTGCCGGTATAGCTTGATTCGCAAATCTCGCTTCTTTGCCTCCGAGAGCCCAGCATAGGCATTCTTGGCGAGAGCAAGTCTCTTTTGGATCCGCGTGTCCCAGGAGTGTAGACCTGCGATCTCCTTATGGAGCGCTTTCGGAATGCCCGAATCGTTAAACGCATCGGTCATCAGCGATTTGGCAGCCCCTTCATTGGCCGAGGTAAAGGCGGGGCCTTGGCCGCCAATAACTAAGCCAAGCAGCGCAGTAACCATGTTCTTCACGATACCTCTCAAGCGTAACGCGGACGAAACTCCTTCTCAACAAACTCTTTGTCCCTTCCCTCGAAACACCAGGCTGTCCTAGCGACGACAGTTGATCCAAACCAAAAAACTACTCATCTTCCACCCGAATGCCTGACATGAGTTCACCCGTGAAGCCAAGCGTCCAGAACTTGGTGTCGCCGTTGTTAAGCTCCTGCCGATACAGGTAATCGTCTATCAACGCGCCGGTTCTTGACTTGCGCTGGGACGTCCTTACGAATACGAATGGTTTCCCTTTCTCCAGGTACCCCTTCAGTTCTTCGCGGCTCGCTTTGAACTGTTCAGCGGTGGCAAAGTTCTTGACATTCGGAGCCAACATCGCGAGATCGCCCTCCACATAGACGGCCTGCCGCAAAGCCTTCATGTGCATTGCGGCTCGTTCCGTTGCTTGCTCCTTTGCCAGGGGTAAACCACGATAACTTGCCCCCGGAACAAAGTGCGCCGCGGCCGAATCCACCATTTGAAAGATGTTTCCGTCATACGTATTTGCAAACGCCAACACGGAGCATTTCTTTTCTGGGAATCGCCGGTAGTAGCACGTAAACCCGTTCGTCTGTCCCGAGTGGTTGATCTCCGCGATTCCCCGGTACTTCGTGTCAAACCAGCCGTAACCGTACGTGTTCACCGTCCCATCGTTGAATTTCGTCGGCGTCCAGATTTTGCTCAAGAGGCTCTGTTTAACCAGTTTGTCGGTGTACAAAGCGGCGTCCCATTTCATCATGTCATCCAGGTTTGACACGATGCCGCCGGCTCCGAGCGTCGAAGTCCACGCAATCGGCGGCTGCTTCGTCCGAGTACCGGATCGGCTGTGATAGCCCGTCATCGGCGTGACTCCACGAGGCCGCACATCCGCGTAGGTTGACTTCATCCCGAGGGGTCCAAAGATGCGCTTGGTAAGGAACCGGCCGACCGGCATTCCCGATTTCTGTTCCACGATCATGCTGATAAGAAAGTAGCCCGTGTTGCTGTAATCGAACTTCTCTCCCGGTTTGAATTCGGGCTCCTTCTTGCTCGCCTCGGCGACAATCTCCTCCGGCTTGTGGGGTTTGTTGTAATAGTCGTACCCCGCG
>JBKJJL010000159.1:0-6975 GCA_046597875.1 Fimbriimonadaceae bacterium
GAAGTCAGTGCCCTTCTTATGTCCGTTTCTTCCATTTTTGTCGCCATCAATGCAGTGCTGCTCAAACGCGCCGAAAGGCAGTTCGTCAACCAAGGATCGCCCGCAACTAAGCAGGCATCAATATGAAAACAAACACTAGCGACTCATCGCCTCGAAGGCCCTTTTGGTCATCTTGGTCAGGGGTCTGCGCCTTCCTTCTTGGGGCGGCACTCCTGTTCTTCCTCATCACCGAACACACGGCCCACTTCTTTGGTGCCTTGCCATTTGGAATCCTCTTGTTGTGCCCGCTATTGCACATGTTCATGCACCGTGGGCACGGAGGGCATGGCGGTGAACCTCCGATGTCCGCCGAGAGCGAGACCAAGCCAACTTCTGGACACCAGCACTAGAGATTGAACGCGGAGTTCTGGCGTCGTTGTGCCTCGTAATCAACTTTCCGAGGAACCTGAAAAAAAAGCAAATAAAGTGCCTTGCGGCCTTGACAAGCCGAATTCCATTCAAACTTGGAATCGCCGGACGAACCATGGATTGTGCAACGTACCCATGGTAAAGCGGTCCAATCCAACCAGGTTAGCCAGTTAATGGGCGGCTACTAGGTTGGCCCCAGATGGATACTAACGGTTTGTTCTATAGTTTGCAGAACGGGCCGAATGTAGTCGCGTACCATCAAACCGACCGCGAATAACCTTCTTGCGAATCTCGCCATACACCTTAATGCCTGACGGTATAGACTGGATAGCTCCATCTGGTGTTAAAACAAGCCAACCGTCGCCGCCCAACTTACTCACCAAGCCTACTGCATCGGCCTCGGTACCAACTGCGGTGACGACTAACCGTTCAAGATCGCGTACAGCGATCAATATTGGCTTCCCCTTTACACGCTGATATACCTTCAAAAGGTCCCCTAGTTCCTTAATGGAAACAACTTTTATGATCAATCGTTCCTCAGATAAGGGACAAGACTTCAACTCAATGCTCTTGAATTTCGTGGCTTTGCGCATTACATATTCTCCTTGGGGTGCAGGTCAGGATGTCCAGGCAGAAATTCCTCATCAAGCATGAGATCTGAACGCTTGCCATGGACCAGGCGCCGCCCCGATACGAATGTTGCGGTATCCGGCAACCAAGTCAGGCAATCGGCACAGGATGCCGGAGACGGAGGCAAGATTGCCCTGCGTGGCTCCGGCGCGTTCCACACGGTTGGCGTTATGCCAACTAAGGCGCCCCCTACATAAGTGTTCCATTGCGTCATCGCAACGACCCCGTGTTTGGTTACAGCAATCCAGCGCATAGCACTCCTAATTGCCGCCTTTACTGCCTTCTGGCTCAGATTCGACAGATCGAGGTCTATCTTGGAGCAGACAGGGCCTCGTCCGACGACGGCCTTCAGATCTCTGACCTGTCTTTCGATCGACTCCCTCTCAGCCCTGAACCTCGCCGCGATGAGTCCGATCTGGACTTCGTCAAGGACCCCGATTATGGCCGTAAGCTTCTCAATTTCCTTCTTCTGAGCCTCCCTGAGCAACCGCTCGAGTTCGTGCAGTTTGGATTGATCCGCGGATGAATCGTGCGCCTCTCGGAGAGCTCTCATCTCGGCGGCAATCCAAGGAGCAAGATGGGTGGTTGCCCATTCATCGAGTTGATCTTCGCTGAGATTGACGATTCCTTCGCGATCGCACATTAGTGTGTCGCGCTTATGTACACATAGGAGAGTCCACCTTTTCGTTCCGTCCTTTCGGAGCTTGCTACTGAACTGCAGGGGCCTTCCGCACTTGCCGCAGATCGCTACCCCCGATAACAAATGCTCGCTGTAAGCAGCCTTATGTCCACGCTTCGGCATTGCCCGAATCCTCTCCTGAGCTGCCTGAAACAGTTCCGTGGGCACGGCCGTTGCTGGAACTCCAGTGAGCGGGTCGCTAACTAGCAACCGATCACAGGGATACTCGTCCCCGTTGTGCCTCCACTGACCCACGTACATACAATTCTGCAAAATGGTCTTTATCTGGCTCGTGTGGATTCGGTCGGGGTTTTTCGCCTTGTGTCCCTTCATGCCGAAAGAGATGCGAATCCCCTCATCCATGAGCGTGCGGCAAACTCCGCATATCCCTAAGGGTCCGTCCCCTTCGCCGACGACAAAGAGCCGAAAGATTCGGTTGACGAGTTGCAGCTGCTCGGGGATTGGTTCGACGGCCTGCGTGCCTCTGCCGCGCGACTTGTAGCCGAGGACGGACGGATCGCGCGTGAACATCCCACGCTTTGCCTTGTCATCGTGATCCCGTTGAATGTCCTCAGAGATTCGGTCCCGCCAGCCCCTGTTAGCCGAAGCCTCGGCCATGGCACCCTGAAAACCTGACGCGGTGTGGATAGCCAAATCGTGCGTTTTTACGAAGAGTCTTACGTTATGCAAGACAAAGAACTTGAGGAGTTTGTCCGCCACTCCCGAGTCGCGGTACAGACGATCGGTCCGCCAAACGACCACCGCGTTGACCTCACCCGCCTCGATGTCGTGGACAAGACGAGTCAGTTCGGGACGAAATGGCCCGGCATGAAGGCCCTCCTGGTCCCGCCACCACCACTGACCTTTAATCCCATCCGCCTCCGAGTAGACCCGCTCGGACGGTAGCTCTGCCCAGCCTAGAGCCGCGCATGCCGAGAGTCCATGCTCGATCTGCTGCTGACAGCTCTTGCTTTTGGGCTCGTCGTCATTTGACTTCCGTCCGTAGATCGCCGGCTTCGCTTCGCCCGGCAGCAAGGGCACCAAATTATATCGTCGCATTCGCATTGTCAAGTCTCCTCAAGTGTACCTCATGATGATGGTATTAATAAGCGTTGAATGTATTGAATACTTAAGAATAACACCATCATATTTGAACCTACATTGGATAGTTCTAGGTCCTCAAGGCGGGCACCTACGTTGCCCAGCTCACTTTTTTCAAAGAATTTTCCCGATGCCGTTATAAATGCCGGTAGGGCGAGGGCACAAGGAAGATATGCAGAAAAGCAGACCCATCACAATCGCAGTTAACGACACCCAAATCGCCTGGCTAAGGCAGCTTCAGTGCGGCGCCGAGATACGGAACACGGGCCGCGTGCCTCAGAAGCGGGCGTTCACGGACCCAGGCCTGACAGACCCAAGGACTTACGCAACGGAGAAGCACTATGCGGCCGTCGACTATTCCGATCTACTCGCTTACGGAAGTGCGGCCCGCTACGACCTCGAGCACCGCGCGCACTGCATGCCTTTCGAGGTTTTGGACGGCCTTGTACTGCTGCGAGACCGGATAACCTGCGAAATGCTCAACCTGGGCGCATCGCTGGACTCGGTCTTAGCAACCTGTCTATGTCACGAAGGTGCCGAGGCGCGTATTGTTCAGCGCAGGCTAGGGGAAGATCCATTATTTGCATCGCGGCATGGCGTGGCGGCCGCGATGCGGTCCCAGCTGGACGAAGTCTTTGACGCGATTCCATCATGGGGCACTACAGGGGATGCCGAAAAACCACTGGCGCCAGAAGAAGCGGTGAGCACCCTGTTGGGAGTCGTTCTACAGCGGAACGAAGTGGCGGACGCCCGGGATGGCCGTCAGGCTTTCACGGTGGCAAAATTCGGTTGGGTTCCGGCCTGCAAGCAGACCGAAATCCTCGTTGATTGTCCGCCTGACAGATCTGAGTTGGCGGATCCGTTGCAGGGCAAAGGAATTCGCGAGTTCCTTGACGAGCTTGAGGACCGTCTTTGGACACCCTGGGAAGTGGGCACAAATATCGTTTTCGCCCCCCAGGCTCTGCGCGAGGTCAAAGCACGACGGGATGGCACTAGGTCGTGGCTGCCTAAGCCCAAGGAATGACAGGACCAGTCGCCCGCCGCTACACATTTGCCGTTTCACAGTGCCTTGGCCCCGCCTTCATCGGGGCCTTTGGCCCAGCAATCCGCTGCGTTTAGTAGCATTTTACAGCTCTTTTAAGAAAATAAGCGCTTAGGAGCTGTAATTGACGATCCTGGCCTGCTAGGATCCCCCCATGCCGAAAAACGCTGCTCATTACCGCTGGTCTCCACCGTTCCACACCTGGAAAGAGACCTGCAATATCCATCATGCATATCCCTTGCGCTGGCCGTCGCAAGTGCCGAGAACTTCTGCCTCGGATCGGCGATCCAGCCCATTCCGCTTAGCTGCTATTGAAGCGCTCGACGAACTGAAACGAGAACTCTATCTTTGGGGCGTGAAGGAGGCATTCCTCACCACCGATTCGTTGCCGACTGGCGATGGCATCTTTATCCGCTTAGTGCACGATGATCCAGCCGTATCACTTCGATGGTTCAAAGGTGACGATGAATGGGAAGTAGCAGCCGACCACTTTTCGAGCCTATGGGCCAATTTAACGGCAGTTAGCAGGGAGATTGCCTCAATGCGTCGGGCCGAGCGACATGGTGCACATCCCTGCACCCGACATCGGAGGCCGAGGATTTCAGCGGAGCCCATCAACGCTGATCCAAGCACGTGGTGGGCGATTTTAGGGTTACCCAGGACGGCAACCGCGCCATCGATCCAGTGCGCCTACCGTCGGCTCGCACTAGTCCGGCATCCCGACCGTGGCGGAAGTCACGCCGCGATGACCGAGTTGAACAACGCCTATCGCACCGCCCTAGACGAGGTGGGAAGATGAGTTGCGAACTTGCCACGAAAATCGTCTTCGATGCGGCATCGCGAATGCTCGACCTCGTCGGAGTCGCCTTTCGCAGCGGCTATCGCCTTCCCGACGGCGACATTGAAACTTCGATGTTCCTGCTTAGCTGGTCGGAATACGATGACGCGTGTTATCGGGTGGCGGTAGATATCCGTTGCGGGTGGGACGAGCGGCGAAGCGAGCTGGAAGAGGCCGTTACGGCCCTCTTGATTACCCCTTGGATCAAGGAGGTCCGATATGACGAGGGTGAGATGTACGATCCAGCCAGGGTCACATTCGCGATCTTGGTCCAGAAAGAAACCCTTTCGGAAGTTGCTCACTGGCTCCGCGCATATTGGTGCGACAAGGCGAGCATGAGGTTCGGCCTTTGAAGTTGCGCGTTCTTGACGGGGGCAGGTCTATTGGGGGGACCAAGCTCGTCTTGGAGGATTCCGACACGACACTCCTACTCGACTTCGGACTCAACTATTCAGTGTATGGCATGTACTTCGAGGAGTTTATGCGGCCGCGCTCATCCCGGGGTTTGCGCGACCTCTGGGAACTCGGTCTAATTCCCAAGGTCAGCGGCCTGTATCGCGACGACCTGTTTCCATCCGATTTTGCGCCAAAGAGCAACCTGATGTTACGGCCCGATGCGCTGATAATCTCTCACGCGCACATGGACCATGTGGGGATGGTTGGAACATTGCGCGAAGACTTGCCGCTCATCGGTTCGGCGATAAGCGCGGCGATCATGAAATCGATGCAAGACACTGGAAAAGCGGACTCGTGGTCGGAAATGGCTTACGTCATCCCGAAGGTGCAGTCGACCACCGACCGACGCGCGCTTTGTTCGGCTGGCACGTCGGTGGACGCGGTTGCTAGGCCTTTTTTCACAACTGGACGACTTACCAAGGACCTGTCGATGCTATGGAACTCGCCTCCGAACCCTTCCACAAAGGCCCGAGGCTTAGAGCCAGCCATTGTGCAGGGCAACTTGGGTCACGTTGGCAATCTTAGTTTTGCAGCACATTCCGTAGACCACTCTATTCCCGGATGTCTTGGATTTGTGATCGACTCGTCCGAAGGTCCCGTCGTCTACTCAGGCGACCTTCGTCTCCACGGCCACGGTGGAGCGAGCACATTGGATTTCGTCGAGCGCCTTGCCGCAGACCGCCCCCGACTGCTCATTTGCGAAGGGACCAGGCTCAGCCGTTCATCCCAACGCACGGTAACCGAAGCCGAGGTGGCCGAGCGCATAAACGGCCTCGTCGCGTCGTCAACGGGCCGCCTCGTAGTTGGTGATTTTGGCGGACGGCACATCGAACGATTAATCGCCTTCGCGAGCGCAGCAAGAGAAAACCGGCGTCAGTTTGTGATCACCGCAAAGGACTGTCATCTCTTGGAGTCGATCGCTGCCGCTGAGCCATCACTTGACATCCTGGCTGATCCCAGTATCCTCATCTACGACAAACTTCACGCCAGAATGGACGGCTGGGAACAGGCGTTGCGTCTCAGGTATCAGGGAAGATTCGTCACCAGCACAGAGATACGCCAATCCCCCGGCGACTACGTAATCGCCTTCTCCTACTGGGACTGTGGGGAGTTCATCGACTTGGAGCCCGATCGCGGTGTCTACATTTACGCATCCTCCGAGGCGTATAGCTCAGACCAGCGATCATCGCTCTGGAGGCTTACGCAATGGCTAGCGCGATGGAGAATGAAACTGCACGGTTTTCGTTGGGAGGGCGATGCGGACGGCACGCCCATTTTCGGGGGCTGCCTCAACGCCAGCGGCCATATTGGGGGACCTGACTTGGCTTGGCTGTTAGCTGAGGTTCGTCCCGAATATCTTTTGCCGATTCACACAACTGAGCCCGTTTGGTTCGCCGAGTTACTGAAGCGGTCAAGCACAAAAGTGCTCTCGCCGGATCGGGGAGGCTTGGTCAAGTGCGCCTAGATCGGAGCCCAATGCCAGCCCTATCAGGTGACCTCAGGTTAGAAACCGCGTTTTCTCGCACAGTGAACGATTTATCTAACATGTGCAGCGGCGTCAGGATTTGGTCGATGAGGGAGCGGCGTTATGGCGCGGCCTTTACGGCGACCTGTCCGATGGAGAGTGCGATGACATCACGGAACGATGTCGCCGGTGGTTCGCGCTGATGGTTAGGATGGATGGCGATGAGAAGGAAGAAAACAATGAAGAACACGATCAAGAACAAGCGGCCAGCGGTCAACGTGCGTAGCGCCATAGAGAACGGGGACTCAATTGAGGGGCAAGAAAAGGCAATCGCTGCATATCTCAGCGCCGTAGGC
>JBKJJL010000321.1:0-8341 GCA_046597875.1 Fimbriimonadaceae bacterium
GGATGAATCGATCGAAGTGACGCGCATCTACAGCGCTTCAGGACGAGGTGAGCAGCGCCAAGGGCTAATGTGGGAGCGCCCGTTCCGATCGCCGCACCATTCGGCCAGTCACGCCGCTCTGATTGGGGGAGGCAAAAATCCGAAACCGGGCGAGGTCAGCATGGCTCATAAAGGCGTTCTTTTCATGGATGAAATGGCCGAGTTTGACCGGGCGGGGCTTGAGGCTTTGCGGCAGCCGCTTGAGGATTCTGTGGTCACGGTCGCCCGCGTTCAGGCCTCGATAACGTTTCCCGCAGAATGCATTTTGATCGGCGCGATGAACCCGTGCCCCTGCGGGTTCAAGGGCCTTCCGGAACAGAAATGCGTTAGTTCTCCAGCCTCTTGTGGCCGATACGCGTCCAAGATCAGCGGCCCCTTGCTCGATCGTATCGACATCCAAATCGAGGTCCCCCGCTTAAAGCCGGACGAGCTCTTAGGCATGGGAGAGGGGGAGCTTTCTTGCGTCATTCGAGAGCGGGTCATTAACGCGCGAAAACTTCAGAACGAGCGCCTCGGTAAGTCACGAGTGAACGCGAAAATGAGCCCGAGGGAGATTCGCGAACTCATCGTGCTGGACGAGGAATGTACGCAGTTTATGCGCACGATCATGCAACGAATGAACCTCTCAGCGCGCGTTTTTGACCGCATTCAGAAGGTGGGACGCACGATCGCAGACCTCGCCGGCGCGCCGAACGTGGAAAAGCAACACCTCGCCGAGGCGGTCCAATATCGCGAGCGCAGCGAAGGTTGAGGAAACTAAAACCGCCGAATGTATGAGAGGACGCCCCAATACTGATTCCTCGTCGACTGCCCGTTAAAAGATTTCACGAAGCTACCCGGCATGAAAACGCCCGCTTCCATCTGGATCGTGTCCAATTTGGTCAAATCCCACTTGCCGGTCACGTTGATTTCGCTTCCAACATCGTTCCCCGCGGCTCCAGTTGGATCAATGAACGTCCCGCCAGGACGGGAGTTGATGGACGTCCCTCCGAACCAGCCATCGGTTTTGTCATAGAGCCAAAACTTATGGAATCCGAGCGAGTACTCGCTGACCTTGTTCGGTTTGTAAACGACGCCAAACTCCAGGTGACGCAGATTCGTCATTGTTTGAACGTCGACAACACCCAGTTGAGAGTGTGTCGTCCCGTAGCGAGCGTCAAATCGCCGACTTTTTGTTGCTGAAATGCCGCCCGACGCAATATTTCCCTCTACGAACAAGCGAGTTTTCGGATTCAAATCATAGTTAGCGCGTCCGTGGAGCATGAATGCATCGACGGTCATGGCACTGTTGCGACCTTTTTGAACCGCCGCTTCGAGCGCAATATCGCCCTTGTCGAACTTCCCGGTATAACGATGATCCAGGGTCCAAACGTTGGAGTGAGTGACCCAGAAATCGTTCTTCAAATAGATCAAAGATTCACCCGCCGACCAGCGCATGGCTCCGCCCACGAGTCGCGCTTGCTCCGAGCGGTTTCCGAAATAGCCCACTTTGCCCGCAAATACATCAAGCTTCATGGAGCTGAACCTAATCAAATCGAAAGACCTTGACCGCTGACCGAAGTTGCTCTCCGCAAACAGCTTGTTGCCGCCGAACTTGAGGATTTGGCGACCCAGCGACCAAGTTCCGTCGTTTGATTTGATGTCCAGATGTCCGAGGTAGAGATCGCTGCTTTCGTCAGATCCAGTACGCGTCGGATTCCAGGCGAGTGTATGCGCGTATTGATAGCGCACTCTTCCGCTGATACGAGCCCCGTCCTTGAAATCAAAACCGATCCGAACCCGTTGTTCCCAAGCGCTTCGGTTATCGGAAGCCGCGTCAGAGAGATCGCGATCCAATCTGCGACTTAGCCTCGTTCTCAGCTCCACGACCGGCGCTATCTGCGGCCACTTCTGAGAGTGTTGAGCGACGAGCGTGAACGCAAATGCCGGAATTGGACTGAACATGATACTAACACTATCTCAACTGTGTTAAGGTCTCGCGAGGCCATCAAAATCGTGCACTATCTTAACAGTGTTAAGGTTTGGCTAACGCGCTAAAATCATGACATGGCATCGGTGCACATCGGATTGTCGGGCTTCGCGTACAAGCCTTGGCAAGGCGAAGATCGCTTCTATCCTCCGGAGCTTAAAGCAAAAGAGTTCTTCGGCTACTATTCGACCCAGTTCGATACCGTCGAAATGGACGGCACGTGGTACCGAATGCCAAGTGAGGCGGCGGTTGAAGGCTGGATCGCCCAGGCACCTCCCGGCTTTTCTTACACCTTCAAAGTTCATCGTCAGGTCTCGCACATGTCACGCTTGAAGGACACGGGCATCGAATCGCTGCAATTCTTCGTCAAACGTCTCAAGCCAGCGCTCGATGCCGGGTTGGTCGGTTGCGTTTACATTCAGTTGCCGCCGAATCTCAAGCGAACCGATGACCGATTGGAGTTGTTTTTGCCCCACCTTCCGCCCGGTCCATCCTATGGAATCGAGTTCCGCCACGACAGTTGGGACAACGATGACGTGGCCGACATTCTTCGATCCCACAACGTCGCTTTTGTCGCTTCGGACATGGACGAACTCAAGGGCGTTCGGCGGGATACGGGCTCAGTTATCTACTCCCGTCTCCGCCGCGAGGTCTACACGGACGAGGATTTGCAGGGCTGGGCCAACTGGTTCAAAAGCCATGCCGAGGCGGGAAAGGAAGTGTATGTGATGTTCAAACACGAGGATGACGGCTCGCCCTGGGTCGAAGCTGAGCGAATGCGCAGGATGCTCTAGGGTAACGTACCGCCCGTGCCTCAACTCGCCGTTCGCGATATCGTGATGCAATTTCCCGCAGTGCGGGCGCTGGATGGCGTGTCACTGATGTTTGACTCTGGCGAAGTTCACGGCATCGTTGGGGAAAATGGAGCTGGGAAGAGCACGCTCATGAAGATTCTGAGCGGATTGCAACCCCCCACGGAAGGCTCCATTGAACTTCAAGGAACCACGATCCAGATGCACGGAGTTCGGGATGCCTTCGGCCGCGGAATCGCGATGATCCACCAAGAGCTGAACCTCGTGGATGAGTTGACCGTAGCTGAGAACATCTTCCTGGGCCGTGAGCACACAAAATTTGGCCTCCTGAATCAGGAGTCGATGAGGGCGGAAGCGCAAACCTGTTTGACCGCAGTCCACGCTTCCTTCTCCCCTGCGGCACGAGTTGGTGAGCTTTCGATTGCCGGAAAACAGTTGGTCGAAATCGCCAAGGCGCTTTCCTACAAGGCGGAAATCTTGATCATGGACGAGCCCACTGCCGTCCTCAGCGAGCCTGAAGCGGAGGCCCTCTTTGCGCTGATCGGGCGATTGAAAGGTGATGGGGTGACGATCCTCTATATCTCCCACCGATTGGCCGAGGTGTGCCGGATCTGCGACCGAATAACCGTGTTGCGCGATGGCAAGTTCGTGAAAACCGTGGACGCGAGAGACTCCAATCCGAGCGATCTCGCCAGCGCAATGGTTGGGCGTCCGCTCACCGACGTTTTCCCACCAAAAACTCCCGCTCCGTCTGGCGAGCCGATTCTGGAAGTGAAGGGGATTGTAGTGGAAGGATGGATTTACGGGGTCAGCCTCTCGGTGAGGCCGGGAGAAATCTTGGGCCTGGCGGGCTTGGTTGGTTCGGGCCGAACTGAACTTGCGGAAGCGATTGTCGGTGCCCGGCCACTGAAGAGCGGGACCATTTGGATGGAAGGAACGCAGGTCCGCATTCGCTTTCCAAAAGTAGCGATGAAGCACGGCCTCGCCTACGTCAGCGAAGACCGAAAGGCGCTCGGGCTCATTCTCTCGATGTCGGTGACCGACAACACGACCCTGGCGAACCTCGATGCCTACGCCAAGCCGACCTTGAATGCCGCCCGCGAACGCGAAGTGGCTGAGCGCTGGAAGACTCATCTCGACACGCGAATCGGAGATTTCGACGCTCCAATCCTCTTCCTCAGCGGTGGAAATCAGCAGAAAGTTTCGATAGCGAAATGGCTCGATTGCAAACCAAAAGTCATCATTCTCGACGAGCCGACGCGGGGGGTTGATGTAGGCGCGAAACGGGAAATGTACGCGCTTATAGCGAAGCTGGCGCAGGAGGGCTTGGCGTGCATCGTCATCTCATCTGAGATGACCGAGATCATCGGGTTATGCCATCGCGCGCTTGTGGTTCGTGACGGGCGAGTATCGGGCGAGTTGGCTCAAAGCGAACTTTCAGAAGAGGCGATTATGCATTTGGCGGCAGGAGTAGAAGCGGCGTGAAAAAGGGATTTTTTCAAGATTGGGGAGTGCTTGTCGCGCTCGTTGTCTTGCTCATCATCAACGCGGTGACCCGGGGCGCGTCGTTCCTTCAGCCGGAGAATCTGCGTAATCTGCTCAGCCAGAATGCGTACGTTGGCATTATCGCCATCGGGATGACCTTCGTTATCATCTCTGGGGGCATCGATCTCGCAGTGGGCAGCCTGGTCGCCCTCTGTGGAGCCGTGGCGATCTTGGCCCTCAATAAGGTTGGTGCGGGTTCAGGAGCGATGATCGCGGCCCTGCTTTTAGCGGTTTCCGCGGGGAGCGTCGCGGGACTTCTCAATGGCGTCATCATCGCTTACGGTCGGGTTGCGCCGTTCGTTGTAACCCTCGCGGGGCTGGCGGGATTTCGGTCAATCGCCCTCGTGCTTGGAGATGGCGGCGAAATCCGTTCGACGGTGCCTGCTTTCCAAGATTTGGGCTTCGGGGGCGTTCCCTTGCCCGGGATCAAGACCGCGGTCGGAGATCCCCTCCTCCTCTATTGGAGCTTAATCGTCTTCATCTTGGTCGCCCTGCTTGCGGGATTTCTGCTGAACAAGACCAAGTTCGGGCGCTATGTGATCGCCGTCGGCGCGAACGAGAAAGCGGCGCACTATTCGGCGATCGACACTCGGAAGGTGAAGGTCGCCTGCTACACCTTCCTGGGCGCCTTGGTGGGCTTGTCGGCGTTCCTCCTCACGGCGAGGATGAATAGCGTGGGTACGGGCTCGGTGGGCCTGTACTACGAGCTCGACGCGATCGCCGCGGTGGTCATCGGGGGCACGAGTTTGAGGGGTGGAAAGGGCCGGATTTGGGGCACGGTGGTGGGTGTCGTCTTGCTGACGCTGATCGCGAACATGATGACCGCGTACAAGATCGACACCGATTGGCAGGGCCTCGTTAGGGGCCTGGTCATCCTCGTCGCCGTGCTGCTCCAGCGCGGCGGCAAAGAGCACGTCTAGGCTTGCTTAACGATCGCGAGCATCTCTCTAAATTTCGGGTGATCGGCACCTTCAAGCCACTCGTAAGCAATGGACTCGGTGTGTGCGATGGTTGCGCCGTACGCTCGCATGCGTTCGATACCGTTGCGATGCATGACCTGCGTCCGGGCCGATATCGCATCCTCGGCAAGGATCGGCGTGTATCCGAGGTCGACTAAATTGTGAGCGGTTTGATTCACACAGATGTGAGTCTCCACGCCGAGCAGCACGATCTGCCGACGCCGCTGATTCACCAACCACATTTCTAATCCCTCGCACCCAAAACACGAGAATCGCATTTTCTCTTGGGTTTGTTCTAAATAGGGAACAAGAGCCTCGTCAGTCGTGCCCATCCGCTCGGGGTTCTGCTCACTCGCGAAGACGGGCACTCCAACCATTTGGGCAACCTTGAGAAGAAATTCGGCCCGCTTGATCACCCGTTCGGATTCGAAGATCGGGGAGAGGAACTTGGGTTGAAGGTCCACCACGAGAAGGACTGAGTCGTCTTTGCGAGCAAGCACGACTCAGAAGATAGCACGCGGTTCAACCTTGCCGCCTTGATCACCGCCGTGGCGGGGACACTCTTGTCCCCGTTCCCAGCCATCTGAAATGTATAGTGCGGGAGACAGTCTCCATCGAATCCGGAGGAATGGGGGTAGCCTCTGTCCGTGGAAACGACCGTTCGGATCATGACCTGGAACCTGAACGGCCGAGTGAAAGGGTGTGATGAACAGCTAGCATTCGTCGCAAGAAACGAACCTGATATTGTGACTCTGCAAGAAGTGACCAAAAACAGTGTTTCCAAGTTGGTTGCGGGCCTTGCCGAAATCGGACTCCCATACAGTGTCCCTACTACGATTCCCGAGAAGCCACGGTATGGAGTCTTGGTGGCTTCAAGATGGCCTCTAAGGGAAATGATTTCCACCGTCGCGTCGGAACGTCAGCTCACGGTCTTCGTTGATCTGATATCAAACCCATTCACCGTTGTGACGACTCACATTCCTCCTGGCTCCATGTACGGCTTTGGCAAAGTTAGAGCATTGGAGGCAGCAAAAGCGGAAGCGTTGTCATCCGAGGGACCCGTGCTCCTAACCGGGGACTTCAACTCACCCCAGCTAGAGACAGAAGAAGTCTTGATCACTTGGGCTCAAGTTCAAAGCGGGGGTACGTGGAGGACAGTGCGTACCCGGGGTGAGTGCGCCGGAGAGCGCTGGGATTCAGCCGAACGATGGTTGTTTTCCGGGGAGCTTACGGATGTTTTTCGCTCCGTGCATGGATCAAAGGCGGCCCATAGTTGGGTCTTGCACCGCAAGAACAAGTGCGAAGTCAAACGCCGATTCGACCACATTCTGGCTTCACCGCACTGGAAAGTTCGCGAAGCCTCCTATCTGATCGAGGCACTCGATCAGAAACTAAGCGACCACGCCCCGCTCCTTGCAGACCTCTCCCTGGAGTAGTTGTTTTGAAAGTCTGTATCTACGTGGCGGGGACACTCATGTCCCCATTGCTAAGGCTTGGAGGAACGGGAACAAGAGTGTCCCCGGCACGCAGCATTTTCCGCATCTGCCTGGACGGGTCTCCGGTTGCGTCGATCAGGTGAGCCTGCCAACCCCGGCTTTGAGCCGCAGCAACGTTCACATAGCTATCGTCGAAAAACACGATCTCAGCCCCCCCAACCCCCACAAGCTGCTCGAAGG
Organism: Fimbriimonadaceae bacterium; assembly: GCA_046597875.1. GTDB lineage: Bacteria > Armatimonadota > Fimbriimonadia > Fimbriimonadales > Fimbriimonadaceae > JANJUB01. The sequence goes on from JBKJJL010000321.1 coordinate 7,001, forward strand.
CTTCGAAGATTTCGGGATCCGGCTTTTCCATACCGAGCTCATGCGAAGCCACTGGAACCTGCAGCGCCTGAACGTTGGGAAACCGCCCCGAACCCAACATTTCCCGCCAATGCAACTCGTTCGTGTTCGACAAACACGCGGTGATCACGGATGAGTTCAGGTCTTGAATGAGTTCGAGCGTGCCCGGAAAGGGCTCAATCGGGATGTGGTTGTGGACGGCCAGCGCTTCTTCGACCGAAACCCCCAAGCACTCCGAAAGTGCAACCCCGTAGTCCTCGGTGCCGAGACGGCCTGCCTGGTAATCCAAAAAACATGCCAGGTCCGTAAACATCACGTCCGGCAATCCCGGGACTCCAGCCCGCAAACCAGCTTCGGCCACGTTCAGCGTTATCCGAACCAACACCCCGCCGAGGTCGAAGCAAACAACCTTCACCTACTGAGTCCGAACCTCGACCACGAACTCGGTGATGTCCAAATCGGGATCGGCGACATCGCCCGGCACTTCCAGGTCGTTGAACCTCGCGTTGTCGTAGGTTCCACTCGTTCGCAAGGGAATCGTAATCGGAGAGTTGACTTCGCTTGGAAGAGCCCCATTTCCAAGCGCATCCCAGCTTTTCGTGCCCGTGGTTCCTTGAGGAATTCTGTCCATCGTGAGAAAGTTCACTTGAATAGATTGGTACGAGGCCGCAGTCGCCGCGTCGGGCGCTAGCTGAGTCAGATCGACCTCGAAACGGAGCACTTTCTCACCCGGATTGACATCAACGTAGTTCACCGGCGCTCCAATCGCGAAGTATTCGATGAGGTTCGTAGCGGGCCGGAACTGATAGAGCAAGTAGCGCGGGGATTGGGTGTTCGCCCACATCACGAAATGCGTCACCGTTCCTGCGACAAACCCGTTCGCCCAAGGCGGCGAGATCACCGGAATCGGCCCCTGCTCAATCGGGTTGAGCTCCGTACTCGGGCGCAGTGCAACCATGTAGACGTAGCCGGGACGAATCTCCCGGGCGACGCGGAGGGTGAAGGCGAGGCGGGTCCCGTTTGCGCCGGTTCCGTTATCTGGCAGCTTTGCGCAACCGCAAAGGAGAAGGAGGGAGAGGATGGCGATTTTTGATTTTTGATTTTTGATTTTCGACTTAGTCAATAAATGTGGTGCGCGAATGCCTCGTGCCGCGCCTTCCGAAAGCTCAGAACGGGGCACAAGACATCCCCGTTGCCACAGGTTTCCTTTAATGCTCGAAAATCTCACTCCTACACCATCTCCAGTTTCGCCAAGCTCTGCACCAACTTCTTTACGCCAACAACCCCAGGGAATGCAACCGTCACCTCCGCGTCCTCCCGAAT